>JBHHXI010000015.1:0-31852 GCA_046756945.1 Rhodospirillales bacterium | reverse complement strand
GCCGGCTTTTCGGGGGCGGCTTTGGGTTCGGCCGGTTTTTCGGGGGCGGCTTCGGTTTTCGCCGGTTTCCCGGCGGCGGCTTCGGGTTCCGTCGGTTTTTCGGCGGCGGCTTTGGGTTCGGCCGGTTTTTCCGCCCCAGGCTCGGCCTTGGCCGGCTTCCCGGCCCCGGCTTCGGGTTTTGCCGGTTTTTCGGGAGTGGCCTTGGGTTCGGCCGGCTTCCCGGCTCCAGCCTTGGCCGCCGCCGGTTCCGCGTCGGGCAGATGTTCCACGGGCGCGGCCTCGGATTCACCCACATCCACGCCGGTAGACGTCATTTCGGCCTGGATGCCGTCGAGCACCGCTCCCACCATCAGGTCGCAGTACAGGCCGATGGCACGGATGGCATCGTCGTTGCCGGGCACCGGAAAATCGATGTCGTCGGGATCGCTGTTGCTGTCGATGATGGCGACCACCGGGATGGCGAGCTTCTTGGCCTCGGCCACGGCAATGGCCTCCTTCAAGGTGTCGATGACGAACAGCACGTCGGGCAGGCCGCCCATTTCCTTGATGCCGCCCAAGGCGCGGTCCAGCTTGTCGCGCTCGCGGGTGAGGTGGAGCAGCTCCTTCTTGGTCAGGCCGACGCTTTCCTCGGCCAGCTGTTCATCCAGCTCGCGCAAACGCTTGATCGAGTTGGAGATTGTCTGCCAGTTGGTCATCATGCCGCCGAGCCAGCGGTGGTTGACGTAGTGCTGGCCGCAGCGCTTGGCGGCGTCGGCGATCTTGTCCCCCGCCTGCCGCTTGGTGCCGACGAACAGCACCCGCCCTCCCGCGGCAACGGTATCGCGCACCGCCCCCATGGCGCGGTGCAAAAGGGGCACCGTCTGCTGCAGGTCGATGATGTGGATGCGTTTGCGGACCCCGAACAGATAGGGGGCCATCTTCGGGTTCCAGCGCCGCGTGTTGTGCCCGAAGTGCACGCCGGCTTCCAGGAGCTGGCGCATGGTAAACGACGGTAACGCCATGGATCGTGTTCCTTCTCCGGTTAGGCCTCCGCGGGCGCCCATCCGGCCCAAGGACCGGACACCGGAGCGACACGGCCGGCGAATGTGCGCCGGCGGCCGCAAGCCCGCGTGTGAAATCGCGCGGCTTGATACCGTCCGGGGCGGCCAAATGCAAGGTAAATCGACGACCGGCGCGGCAAGACGGCCGGGCTGAATTCACATCTCCCGCACGTCCACGATGCCGGGGATGTCCCTGAGGGTGCGCAGCACCGCCGGCGACACCGCGAAACCGCCGGGCAGGTCGATCTCGACCTCGGTCGCCGCATCGATCCTGGAGACCAGCTTCACCCGCCCCCTGCCCTTGCCCTGGCGCATCAGTACATCGTGCAGGCGGCCCAGGGGTTCCGCCGACTCGACGATGACGACGGCTCCCGGCGCCGCGCCGGCGGCCGCCCCATCCAGCGGCTCCACGGCCTGCACGGTGAAGCGGGCCGAACCCCCTTCGAACTGGACGTTGGCGCGGATGAACAGGGATTTGCCGACCTCGAGCAGGTCCCTGGACGCGCTCAGGAGCTCGGAAAACACCGTCGCCTCGAACACGCCGGAGGTGTCCGAGAACCGCACGAAGGCATAGCGGTTACCCTGGCCAGAGGTGCGCTCCTTCTTGGAGATCACCGTTCCCGCCATGTTGACGGACCCCGAGCGGCCTTCGCCGAGCACGTCGACGCAGCGGCGCACTTTCAGGCGCTCGAGGCGCTTGGCAAAACCGTCCAGGGGATGGGCGGAAAGGTAAAATCCGACGGCCTCGGATTCATGGTTCAGGCGCTCGATGTCCGCCCAGTCCGGGACCTGCGGCAGGGAATCCGCGGGCACCGGCGCCGCGTCGTCGCCGAACAGGCCGATCTGGTCGCTGTCCCGGTCATGGGCCGCGGCGCTGGCACGGCGCAAGAGGACGTCGATGCCGTCGAAAACCTGCCTGCGGTTGGGATCGAGGCCGTCGAAGGCGCCCGCCCGGGCGAGGTTTTCCAGTTGCCGCCTGTTGACGGCCTTGGGATTCAGGCGCCCGGCGAAGTCGAACAGGTCCTTGAACGGACCGTTCGCCCGGCGCTCGGCGACCACCGATTCCATGGCCGCCTCGCCGACGTTCTTGACCGCGGCCAGCGCGTATCGGATGGCCCCCGGGCCGGCGCCGTCGCGCTCGACGGTGAATACCGCGCCGGACGCGTTGATGTCGGGGGGCAGCAGCGCCACCCCCAGGTGCGCCAGTTCGTGGCGGAAGGCGCCCAGCTTGTCGGTGTTGTGGATGTCCATGGTCATGGAGGCAGCCAGGAACTCGACCGGATAATTGGCCTTCATGTAGGCCGTCTGGTAGGCGACCACCGCATAGGCGGCGGCGTGGGACTTGTTGAAGCCGTAGCCGGCGAACTTGGCCACCTGCTCGAAGATGTCGGAGGCCTTGGCCGCGGGCACCCCGCGCGCCTTGGCGCCGTCGACGAAGGACTGGCGCTGCTCGGCCATTTCCGACTTGATCTTCTTGCCCATGGCGCGGCGCAGAAGGTCGGCGTGGCCGAGGGTGAAGCCGGACAATTCCTGGGCGATCTGCATGACCTGTTCCTGGTAGATCATGATGCCGAAGGTTTCCTTGAGGATGCCTTCCAGCGTCGGGTGCAGATAGTCAGGTTTTTCCTCGCCGCGCTTGCGTTTGATGTAACTGGGGATGTTCTCCATGGGCCCCGGGCGGTAGAGCGCGACCACGGCGATGATGTCCTCGAAGGTGTCGAGCCTGAGCTTGCGCAGCACCTCGCGCATGCCGGTGCTTTCCAACTGGAACACGCCGGTGGTCTCGCCGCGCCCCAGCATCTCGAAGGTAGGCGTGTCGTCCAGGGGCAGAGTCGAGAGGTCGATGTCGATGCCCCGTTCGCCGACCAGTTCCACGGCCTTGGCCAAGACGGTCAGGGTCTTGAGGCCGAGAAAATCGAACTTCACCAGCCCCGACGATTCCACGTATTTCATGCTGAAGCCGGTCACCGGCATGTCCGAGCGCGGGTCGCGGTATAGCGGGATCAGCTCGTCCAGCGGACGGTCGCCGATGACCAGGCCGGCGGCGTGGGTGGAGGCGTGGCGATACAGCCCCTCCAGCCGGCGGGCGATACCGACAAGCCGGGAAACGGCCTCGTCGCTTTCCACCATCCGGCGGAACTCGGGCTCGGCGGCGATGGCCCGGTCCAGGGTGACCGGATCGGCGGGATTGAAGGGCACCAGCTTGCAGATGCGGTCGACCAGGGAATAGGGCATCTCCAGGACCCGGCCGACGTCGCGCAGGACGGCGCGCGCCTGCAGCTTGCCGAAGGTGATGATCTGGGCGACGTGGCCGTGGCCGTACTTATCCTGCACGTAGCGGATGACCTCGTCCCGGCGCTCCTGGCAGAAGTCGATGTCGAAGTCGGGCATGGAAACGCGCTCGGGGTTCAGGAAGCGCTCGAACAGGAGCCCGAAACGGAGCGGATCCAGGTCCGTGATCGTCAACGCCCAGGCGACCACGGAACCGGCCCCCGAGCCCCGCCCCGGGCCCACGGGAATGCCCTGGTCCTTGGCCCAGCGGATGAAGTCGGCGACGATGAGGAAATAGCCCGCATAGCCCATTTCCAGGATGACCTTGAGTTCGTAGTCCAGGCGTTCCCGGTAGGGCCGGGCCATGTCCTCGCGGTCGGTTTCCGGCAGGTCCGCCGTCCACACCTGCTTCCGCAGGCGCATTTCCAGGCCGCTCAGCGCCTGGGCGCGCAGCTCGTCCTCTTCGCTGCGCGCCGCGCCGCAATCGTAGGCCGGCAGGTTGGGTTCCGTCGTGCGCACCATGAAGGCGCAGCGCCGGGCGACGACCAGGGTGTTGTCCACCGCCTCGGGCAGGTCGGCGAACAGGGCCCGCATCTCCTCCGCCCCCTTGAAGAAATGCTCGGCGGTCAGGCGGCGGCGGTCGGTCTGCGACAGATAGGCGCCCCCGGCGATGCAGATGAGGGCGTCGTGGGCCTCGTACATGTCCCGGGTGGCAAAGAAGGCCTCGTTGGTGGCGACCAGGGGCAGATCATGCGCATAGGCGAGATCGAGGAGCGCCGGCTCGGTCGACTCTTCGCCGTCCAGTCCGTGGCGCTGGAGCTCCACGTACAGCCGTCCCGGAAACGCCCCGGCCAGGCGCTTGAGGACGGCCTCCGCCGCCGCGCCCTGCCCTTCGGCGAGGAGCGCGCCCACGGGCCCGGCCGGCCCGCCGGTAAGCGCGATGAGGCCGTCGCCGCGCTCCTCCAGGGCGGCCAGGGAAACTTTCGGGTCGTCGGCGTTGAGATAGGCCTGGCTGAGCAGTTTGAGCAGGTTGCGGTACCCGCCCTCGTCCTGGACCAACAGTATTAGGGCGTCCGTTTCGGCCCGTTCCCCGTTGCGCCGGCCGGCCCTGATTTCCTCGCGCGCGATGCTCAGCTGGCACCCGATGATCGGTTGCACGCCGGCCGCCGCGCAGGCGGACGAGAACTCGAGCGCGCCGAAAAGGTTGTTGGTGTCGGTGACGGCCACCGCCGGCATGCGCGCGTCACGGCTGAGCGTCACCAGATCCTTGACGTGGATCGCACCTTCGGCGAGGGAATAGGCGGAATGAACGCGCAGGTGAACGAAGTCGGCGTGGGCCATGGGGCAAGGATTCCACAGCCGATCCCGAGAGTCATCAGGATGTGGGGGTAGTCACCGGGTTATCCACAAGAAATTGGCTTACCCACAGGCCGGCATGGTCACCGTCCCGATCCAGTTCTCCTCGCGCCGCGCCAGGCGCCGATCCACCGTTTCCCCGTCGTAATCGAAGGAGGTGGCGGGGCGCGAAAACGCGTCCGGGTCGTCGGTCACGTTGATGTTGATGATCGCATACGTATGGCCGTCGATGACCGACGTCGCCAGAGGCACGCACCCGCACCGGCGGCAGAGAATGAATTCCGCCGTCCGGTGACCGAAGGCGTAGCGCTGGACGAGGCTCCCGTCGTCGACCTCGACATTGACCGCGCCGCCGGGGTCAGAGGTGTAGCGGGCGCCGTGGCGGATGCAGAAGGCGCACCCGCATACCCGGACCGGAAGCTCGGAACGGGGGACGCCGGAGTCGAATTCGAAGCGGATGTTTCCACAATGACACCGGCCCGGGGTTCTGTGCCGCTTCTTCACAGTCGGCGCCGCCGCGTCATTCCGTCACCAGCACGCCGTCCTCGAGGCGCACGGTGCGATCCGTCCGCGCCGCCAGGGTCGGATTGTGGGTGGCGACCAGGGCGGCGAGCCCGGCGCCGCGGGTCAGCCGAAGCAAGACGGAGAACACGTCCCCCGCCGTGCCCGGGTCCAGGTTGCCGGTGGGCTCGTCGGCGAGCAAAAGCTTGGGCGCATTGGCAAGGGCGCGGGCGATGGCGACCCGCTGCTGCTCGCCGCCCGACAGCCTGCCGGGGCGGTGGCTGGCGCGGTCGCTCAGGTCCAGCCATTGCAGCAGCTCCATGGCCCGGGCGCGCGCCTGGTCGCGATCGAGCCCGGCGATGATCTGGGGGATGAAGATGTTCTCCAGGGCGGAAAACTCGGGCAGCAGATGGTGGTACTGGTAAACGAAGCCGATGTTGTGGCGGCGCATGCGGGTCCGCGCGTCGTCGTCGAAGATGCGGCTGGATTCGCCGCAGATCGACACCTCGCCGGCGTCGGGCTTCTCCAGGAGTCCGGCGATATGGAGAAGCGTCGACTTGCCGGCCCCGGACGGCCCGACCAGGGCCACGATCTCGCCTTCGCGCAGGTCCAGATCGACGCCGCGCAGCACGTCCAGGGTCGTCCGCCCCTGCTGGAAGGTGCGCGCCACGCCGCCCAGCGCGAGCACCGGTTCACTCATAGCGCAGCGCCTCCGCCGGATCGATGCGCGCCGCCCGCCACGACGGATACAACGTGGCCAGGAACGACAGCCCCAGGCCCATGAGCACCACCGCCGCCACCTCCGCCGGGTCCGCCACCGCCGGAAGCTGGGAGAGGAAGTAGATTTCGGCGGCGAACAGCTCGGTCCCGGTGAGTCCCTGGATCCACTGCCGGATGGTTTCGATGTTCTGGGTAAAGGCCAGGCCGAGGATAAGTCCGGCCATGGTGCCGATGATGCCCACGCTGGCGCCGCTGAGGAAGAAGATGCGCATGATGGTGCCTTTCGTCGCGCCCATGGTGCGCAGGATGGCGATGTCGCGGCCCTTGTCTTTGACCAGCATGATCATGCTGGAGATGATGTTGAACGCCGCCACCACGATGATGAGGGTGAGAATCAGGAACATGACGTTGCGTTCGACCCGGATGGCGTTGAAGAAGCTGGCGTTGGCCTGCTGCCAATCGTGGACGCGGCCCTTGCCGCCGATGGCCTTCAGGATGTCCCTGCCGACGGCGGTCGCCCGGTCGGGGTCCTCGACGAACACCTCCAGGTTGGTCACCGCCGCGGGCAGGCGGAAGTACACCTGGGCCGCCTTCAGGGGCAGGAAGACGAAACCCGAATCGTACTCGTACATGCCGATCTCGAAGGTGGCGGCGATGCGATAGGCGCGCATGCGCGGCACCGTGCCGAAGACGGTGACGGTGCCCTTGGGGGAGATGAGCGTGATCCTGTCGCCGACGCGCAGTCCCAGCAGGCTCGCCAGGCGGGTGCCGACGATCGCCACGTCATCCCCTTTGAAATCGTCCAGGGAGCCGGAAACGATGTTTTCGGCGATGGCGGAGCGCCCGGCAAGATCCCGCACCCTCAGGCCGCGCACCACCGCGCCCCTGGCCACGCCCTTGGCGGTCGCCATCACCTGGCGTTCGATGATGGGGGTGACGGTGACGACGCCGGGAACCTTGCGTACCTTTTCGGCCAGGGGATCGAACCCGGTAAGCGTATTCGTCGAGCCGTAGACGCTCAAATGTCCGTTGATGCCCAGGATGCGGGTCATGAGCTCCTGGCGGAAGCCGTTCATCACCGCCATGACGATGATCAGGGTCGCCACCCCAAGCGCGATGCCAAGCAGGGAAAACCACGCGATGACGGAGATAAACCCCTCCTGGCGGCGCGCCCGCAGGTAGCGCATGGCCATCATCCATTCGAAAGCCGAAAACACGTCCTTTCGTCCCTCTCCCGATTACGGCCGGTTCAGTCCCGAGCGCACCATCTCGACACGCGCCGCCGGCGCATCGGCGATGCGACCGGCGTCGAAGGGCGGTTCCGGGGCGTATTCGAGAACCAGTTGAATGGCTTTCGCCACCTCTTCGCCGGCCACGTCCGCCGCCAGGCCCAGCGCCATGTCGATGCCCGACGATACCCCCGCCGCGGTGATCACCCTGCCCCGCCTGACCACCCGCTCGCGGACCGGGATCGCGCCGAAGGCGGCGAGATCGTCCATCGCCCGCCAGTGGGTGGTCGCCTCCACCCCCTCGAGGACCCCGGCGCCGCCGAGGACCAGGGCGCCCGTGCAAACGGACGTCGTCCAGCGGCTGGTCCCGTGCACGGCGGCGACCCAGCCGGTGATCTCCCCATCCGCCGCCGCCGCGTCGGCGCCGGGACCGCCCGGGACGACCAGGATATCCGGCGCCGGCACCCGGTCCAGGGCGTAGTCGGCCATGAGTCCCAGGCGTCCGCCCGTCGTCCGGTGTTCCCCCGGCTTCTTGGCCACGAACCTGACCTCGGCGCCGGGGAGTCTGCCCAGCACCTCGAAGGGACCCACGGCGTCCAGGGGCGTGATCCCCTCGAAGAGCAAAATGGCGATCTCCATGGGTGCGCCGTCTCCCTGGGAAGCGGGGTCGCGTCCCGTCACGCGGTCAACCTGGCCAGCGCCGACTCCGCAGACGCCTCCTGACGTTCGCCGGTCCCGCGGTGCTTGATCTCGACGATGCCGTCCTTGAGCCCCCGCGGTCCCACCACCAGCTGCCACGGCAGGCCGATCAGGTCCATGTCGGCGAACTTGACGCCGGCGCGCTCCGCCCGGTCGTCATAGAGGACCTCGACGCCGTTCTCGCGCAAGCGTCCGTAAAGGCCGTCGCAGGCGGCGGCGCACCCGGAATCGTCGGCCTTCAGGTTGAGCAGCCCGACGTGGAAGGGCGCCACGCTGTCCGGCCAGAGGATGCCGGCGTCGTCGTGGAAGGCCTCGATGATGGCGCCGACCAGGCGCGACACGCCGATGCCGTACGAACCCATGTGGACGGCCACGTCGCGGCCGTCGGCGTCGGTGACCACGGCGTTCATGGGCCTGGAGTACTTGTCTCCGAAATAGAAGATGTGGCCGACCTCGATGCCGCGGGCCGTGACCAGCGCGTCGCCAAGGGCCTTTTCCTTCTCGGAATCGTGCTTGTCGTCGGTCGCGGCATAGACGGACGTCCACCTGTCGACGATCGGCTGCAGGTCGCCGTCGTAGTCCGTGCCGGCGCCCAGGGCCTCGAATTCCAGGAGGTCCCGGTGGCAGAACACCTGGGTTTCGCCGGTGTCGGCCAGGATGATGAACTCGTGGCTCATGTCGCCGCCGATGGGGCCGCTTTCGGCGGCCATGGGGATGGCCTTCAGGCCCATGCGCTCGTAGGTGCGAAGGTAGGCGACGAACATCTTGTTGTAGGACCTTTTCGCCCCTTCGAAGTCGAGGTCGAAGGAATACGAATCCTTCATCAGGAACTCGCGCCCGCGCATGACGCCGAAGCGGGGCCGGACCTCGTCGCGGAACTTCCACTGGATGTGGTAGAGCAGCTTGGGCAGGTCCCGGTAGCTGCGCACGGCGGTGCGGAAGATGTCGGTGATCTGCTCCTCGTTGGTCGGACCGTACAGCATGTCGCGTTCGTGGCGGTCCTTGATGCGCAGCATCTCCGGACCGTAGTCGTCGTAGCGCGCGCTCTCGCGCCACAGGTCGGCCGGCTGGATCGTGGGCATGAGCATTTCCTGGCAGCCCGCCCGGTCCTGTTCCTCGCGCACGATCTGCTCGATCTTCTTGAGCACGCGGAACCCGAGCGGCAGCCACGAATAAATGCCGGCGCTGGACTGGCGGATCATGCCGGCCCGCAGCATCAGGCGGTGGGATACGATCTGCGCCTCGGCCGGGGTCTCCTTCAGCGTCGGCAGGAAATACTCGGAGAGGCGCATGGCGTTGCTCATCATCACCGGCCGGGCGCGGGCCGGCCTGCCTTCGCCGAAGCGAAGCCTAGGCTTCGCGCAGGCAGGGCGAATGTAGGAAATGCCCGGGGCGTTGTCCATGCCGGCCGGTCAGGCCCAAGGACCGTCGCCTCAGTCCCGCCGGTTTATCCGGCGCAGCATCTCCCGGCACTTTCGCGCCAGTTCCGCCTCCGCCATGTCGCCCAGGAGCCGGTCGTTGAAATAGACCTCATGGCCGCGGATGGAAATGTGGCCCAGAACAGGCCGGCCAAAGACCTCGCCCACGGTCCCGGGCGGCGGCGGACCGGCCAGCTCCTCGAGGTCGAGCTGCAAATCGAAGGTGATCGTGTCCGGGATCCCGACCCGGGGCGTTCCCCCCAGATCGGCCGGCGCCACCTTGCGGCCCCTGACGTCGACGCCCGGCCGGAATTCCACGTCCGCCGCGGCCACGTGGGCGACGACGCGCCGGCAGTCGCCGGCCGTCACCTTGACCACGTGTCCGGCCGCGGCCGCGGCCGCGGCCGCCGCCGGGAGCCGCCCCGCGAACGCGCAAATGACGGCGGCCCACCAATTCTTCCCCATGGCCCCATGATTTCGCTTCGCCATTAACAAAGCTCTAAAAGTTCCGCAGAAAAGGGCGTGGCTTCGAAACGGGCGGTGATCCCGGCGCGGTCGCCGGGCCAGGCCAACACGTTCAGGTCGCGCCGCCGCGCCATCCGCTCGCTTATGGGCAGCGGCACCAGGGCCAGCGTGTTCTCCGCCCCGTCCCCGGCCGCCGGCGGCCGGCGGCGCAATACCCGGCGGCCCTCCA
The DNA here is from genome assembly GCA_046756945.1 of Rhodospirillales bacterium. GTDB lineage: Bacteria > Pseudomonadota > Alphaproteobacteria > Rhodospirillales > 2-02-FULL-58-16 > JACZQZ01. The sequence continues at coordinate 21,924 of JBHHXI010000015.1, read as the reverse complement.
CCGGGGCCTCCCACATGAGGTCGTACAGGTCGTAGCCCCGTTCGGTCAGGAAGTTCAGCGGCGCGAGGGTTGCCGCCGGCTGGTCCGGGTCGAACCAGTTCTCGAAGATCACCACGGGCCGGACCCCTTCCAGGAGGCGCGCGCCACCCTTCAGCACATCCAGTTCGTGCCCCTCGACATCGATCTTGATGAAATCCGGCTGCGGCAGGTCGAGGGAGTCCAGGCGCCTCACGGACACCATCGTCGCCTTGTGCCGGCCCGCCGTCCGCTCGATACGGGCAAGGGCGCTGTGGCGGCCGGTGACCAGTGGCAGTTCCCCGTCCTCGCTCGACAGGCCCATGCGGTGGCAGGTCACCCGGTCGCCGAGGCCGGCGGCGTCGATGGTCGCCTCCAGGTCGCGGTAGGTGCCGGGCGCCGCCTCGAACGCGTGCACGGTCCCCGAGAAAGCCGGGTTGGTGGCCAGCAGGACGCCATAGTAGCCCCAGTTGGCGCCGACGTCGTACACCACGCCGCCGCCAGCCGCCACGTGATCGAAAAACGCGCTCACCTCGGGCTCGTAGCCGCCGGCCTCCAGGTGCTGGACATAGGCCAGGAAGGCCGTATTGGCGCCGTTGATGGGGATCCTGCGGACGCCGGCCGGGGCCGGCACCTCCATTTCACCCGGCGCCGGCAGGCCGAGGCGGCCGTGGAGGCCGAAGAACAGGGCCTTGGCCAGTTTGCGGGTGAGCCTTCTCACGCCCCGCGGCTTGGCGAAACCGGCGCTCGCCAGCGGCCCGGCGAGCCACGGCAGGCGGGTAATACGGGCGGGATAGCGCGTGCGCACCCGCGCCCTCAGGTAGACGGGCGTTTCACCCATGGACCTTCCCTTCCCGGCACCGCGGCATGGCGCGCGCTTCCCTCCCGCGCCGGGGGCGACGAAACCGCCGCGCCCCAGGAGGCGAGCCCCCTGGGCCGCCGCCATTTCTTAGGGCCTTAAGGCCTAGAAACCCAGGGGTTTCGGCGAAAAACCGTCCAGAATCGGCCTTTTTGCGGCGAAAAAGTTGCTGACGCGGCGAAAGCGATCCCTTACTATCGTCGCAGAAAATACAAATAGAAAGATCCTCAGGGGGGAACGGCCCGGGTTTTGGGAGGAAACCGAGATAAGACCATAAACATGGCCAAGTAATCGCTGGTAGGTAAGCCGGCCCTGCGGCAAGATCGGAAACGGTCTTGCCGTTTATTTTTTCGTTCAGAAAATGTTTTTAAGGATTTGAAACGTATCGATTAATTCTCCGCTGGCCGATCGGCGCCCGCCCGCGCCCAGGGGGGGTCGAGCCGGGCGATGCGGCCGAAGACCGGGCAGTCGTCGCGGTGGCTGCCGGGCAGATACCCGATGCTCATCAGGAACTCGCCCACCACCTCGCCGCCGGTGAAGCGGAAGGTCTCGCGGAACACCTTGACCCATTGGTCCTTGCCCCGGGGGTGATGGGCGGCGATCCAGGCGGCGAACCCGCCGTGGCTTTCGCGCAGGTCCCGCAGGCGGCGGGCGTTTTCGATGATCGCCCCGACCTTGAGCCGGTTGCGGATGATGCCCGGATCGCCGAGCAGCCGCGCCACGTCGCCGGCGCCGTAGCCGGCCACCGTGTCCACGTCGAAACCATCGAAGGCGGCGAACGTGGTCGGCCGCTTCTTCAGCACGATCAGCCACGACAGGCCGGCCTGGAAGATTTCCAGCGACAGGCGCTCGAGCAGGGCCGATTCGTCCTCCAGGGGAAACCCGTACTCGTTGTCGTGATAGGGCCCGTGCAGGGGATGGCCGGGGGCAACGTCGCAGTACCAGGACATGGTCGGTCGCGCCTTGGTATCACTCGCGGAAGGAAATGACGCCCGATTCGATGATCCCGTAGACGATCCCCCAAATGGCGCCCGAAAGAACCGTGGTTATGGCGATTTTCAGCAGCATGCGGGGTTTCCTGGGGGCGCTCGAGGCGTGGCCTTTTTTCACGTCCTCTTCGTCGATGACGCCCTTGGCGCCCCACGGCAGCACCATGAAGATCACCAGCCACCAGATGACCAGGTAGACCGCGGTGCCGGTGGCCCATCCCATGGACGCCTACGCCTCCTCGAGTTCGATCAGGGTGCCGCAGAAGTCCTTGGGGTGGAGGAAGAGCACCGGCTTGCCGTGGGCGCCGGTCTCGGGCTGGCCGCCGCCGAGGACGCGGGCGCCCCGCTCCTTCAGGCGGTCCCTGGCGGCGGTGATGTCGTCCACCTCGTAGCAGACATGATGCATTCCGCCCGCAGGGTGGCGCGCGAGGAACCCGGCGAGGGGCGACTCCGGCCCCAGGGGCGCGACGAGCTCGATCGACGTGTTGGGGAGGGTCACGAAGACCACGGTGACCCCGTGGTCCGGCAGGTCCTCGGCCTCCGACACCCGGGCGCCCAGGATGTCGCGATAGACGGCGCTCGCCGCCTCCAGGTCGGGCACGGCGATGGCCACGTGATTGAGTCTGCCGATCATCAAGTACCCTCCCCGTTCACAGGCGGACCACGTGCACGGTGGTCACCGGTCTTTTGCCGACACTGTCGCGGAAAGCGGCGCGCACCGCAATACGCACGGCCTCGCGCACCGCGGCGTCGTCCCGGCGCGCCCGTTTCGCCATCTTGCCGAGGGCCGTGCCGACGGCACCAAGCACGCACTCCCCGGTCCCGTCGTCGTCCGCCTCCATGATCCCGATGCTCGACAACTGGGCCTCCGTTACCAGGCGGCCGTCCCCGTCGAGGACCACGGTAACCACCGCCGAGCCGTTGTAGAGGGCGCGGGTACGGCCGCGCACGAGGGCGCCGTCCATGGACACGGCGCGGTTGCCGTCCAGGACCAGGCGTCCCGCCGGCACCTCGTCGACGACCCCGGCGGCGGCCGAATCGAGGCGTACCACGGAGCCGTTCTCGGCGACCACGGCCAGCGGAACCTGGCACGCCCGGGCGAGCCGCGCGTGCTCCACCAGATGGCGGAGCTCCCCGTGGACGGGGACACTGATGCGCGGGCGCACATGCTGGTACATGCGGGCCAGTTCGTCGCGGTTGGGATGGCCGGAGACGTGGACGAATTCGTCTTTCTCGGTGATCACGGCGACGCCCCGGCGGACCAGCCGGTTGTGCAGCCGCGCGATGGCCATCTCGTTGCCGGGAATGATCTTCGACGACAGGATGACCGTATCGCCCGCCTCCAGGGCCACGTGGGGGTGGCTCTCGGCGGCGATTCGCGCCAGCGCCGCGCGCGGCTCGCCCTGGCTGCCGGTGCAGATCAGCAGCGCCTTTTCCCTCGGCAGATAGCCCGCGTCTTCCGCGTCCAGGAAGGCGGGAACGTCGGCCAGATAGCCGGTCTTGCGCGCCACCGCGTCGATGCGCTTCAGCGAGCGGCCGACGAGGACCACGTCGCGCCCGTCGGCGGCGGCGGCGATGGTCCTGAGGCGCGCCACGTTGGTGGCGAAGCAGGCGACGGCGACCCGTTTTTCGCAGGCCCCGATCAGCGTCTTGAGGCTCTCCAGCAGGTCGGCCTCGGAGCCCGAGGTGCCGGCGCTGAACACATTGGTCGAATCGCAGACCATGGCCAGCACCCCTTCGTCGCCGACCCGGGCGAGGGCGTCCTCGTCGGCCGTCGGCCCCACCACCGGGTCCGGATCGAACTTCCAGTCGCCGGTATGCAGGACCGTCCCCGCCGGGGTGCGGATGGCGATGGCATTGGGCTCGGGAATGGAATGGGTGAGCGTGATCAGCTCCAGGTCGAACGGCCCGACGGTGAAACGTCCGCCGAGCGGCACCTCGGTGATCCCGGCCTCGTCCTCCAGGCCGACGTCGGCCAGCTTCGCCCTTAGAATATTGGCCGTGAACGGCGTGGCGAAGATGGGACAGCGCAACCGGTCCCACAGGTAGGGCACGGCGCCCAGGTGGTCCTCGTGGGCGTGGGTCAGCACCAGCCCCGCCAGGCGGTCGCGGTGGCCGACGATAAAGGCGGGATCGGGCATGATCACGTCGACGCCGGGCACGTGGCCGTCGGAAAACGTGATGCCCAGGTCCACCATCAACCACCGATGCGCCCCGGGCCGGCCGAACCCGTACAGGTTCAGGTTCATGCCGATCTCGCCGGCGCCGCCCAGGGGAACGAACAACAGCTCCTCTTGGGGCTCCTGGGGCGGTTCGGCCACGCTCATGACGGCTGGTTGCGCCGGTGGATGGCGAGAAGTCCCCTGATCGTCAGCTCGGCGTCGGCGCATTTGATGACCTCGGCGGCCCCGGTGAACAGGGGCGCCAGGCCGCCCGTGGCGATGACATCCATCTCCGCCCCGAATTCCCGGCGGATGCGCTCCACCAGTCCCTCGATCATGCTCACGTAGCCCCAGAAGATGCCCGACTGCATGGCGCTGACGGTCCCCTTGCCGATCACCCGCTCCGGCCGTTCGATGGCGACCAGGGGCAGCTTCGCGGCGGCCCGGTGCAGGGCCTCCAGGGACAGGTTGATGCCGGGCGCGATGACGCCGCCGAAATAGCTGCCCTCGGCGTCCACCACGTCGAAGGTGGTGGCGGTGCCGAAATCGACCACGATCAGCGGCCCGCCATGGCGCTCGTGGGCGGCGACGGCGTTGACCAGGCGGTCGGCGCCGACCTCGTCCGGGCGCGCGACCAGGACCTTGAGGCCAAGGTCGACGCCGGGCTCTCCAACGACCAGGGGTTCGCAGGCGAAATACTTGCGGCACAGGGTCTTGAGGCTGAACAGCGTGGCCGGCACCACGGTCGAAATGATGGCCGCCTTGATGTGGGCGGGCTCAATCCCGGCCAACCCCATCAACTGGCTCAGCCAGACCCCGAACTCGTCGGTGGTGCGCTCGGTGTCGGCGGAGGACCGCCACTCGCCCAGCACCCTGTCGCCGTCGTCGAAGACGGCGAACAGGATGTTGGTGTTCCCCGAATCGATGGCAAGCAGCATGACCGGGAGCCCTCATTCCGCGGCAGGGTAAACGTCGCCGGCGCTGATCCGCCGCCGGCCCCCGCCCTCGACCTCGAGGATCAGGGCGCCGTCCTCGTCCAGGTCGGCAAAGGTGCCGCGGAGGGTCTCATTGTCAAGCCTGACCTCGATCGCCTCGCCCAGGCCCTTGGTCCACTGCAGCCAGTGTTTGCGCACCGGCACGAAACCGTCGTCCAGCCACCGGTTGACCCAGGTCAGGAAATGTTGGGCGAACGCCTCCAGCAGATCGACCTCGTCGACGTCCCGGCAGCCTTCCTCGCTGAGCGAGGTGGCCGGAAACTCCACGTCGTCGGGAAAGTGTGCGACGTTTATGCCGACGCCCAGCACCACCCACTTGGGCATGGCGTCGGCGCCGGCTTCCGATTCCAGAAGGATGCCCGCCACCTTCCGGCCCCCGAGAAGCACGTCGTTCGGCCACTTGCACCAGAGCTCATGGCCGGGCTCGGCCACCCGGCCGATCGAGTCGCAGACCGCCAGCGCCGCCACGAAGCCCAACTGGAGCGCCGTTTCCACCGGGCATTCGGGGCGCAGGATCAGCGAGCAGTGAAGGTTGCCCTCGGGCGAATACCACTGGCGCCCGCGCCGGCCCCGCCCGGCGGTTTGCTGGCGGGCCCAGACCAGGGTCCCGTCCTCGCCCTCGTCTTCGCCCAGCGCCGCCAGTCGCTTGGCTTCGGTGTTGGTGCTGTCGACGGTCTCCAGGGCCACCAGCCGGTATGCCGGCGGCAGGTGGGGGCGGCGCGTCATCCCGCGAACAGACCCCTGGTCGCCGCCGCGGCGGCGGACAGCAAGGGTGTCGGCCAGGCAAAGAACAAAAGGATAATCAGGCTGGTCCCCACCAACACGCCCGCCATATCGCGCCCGATGGGCTTTTCGAGACTGTCGGCGAGGGCATCGAAGTACATGACCTTGACGATGCGCAGGTAGTAGAAGGCGGCGACGACGCTGCTGAGCACGCCGATCACCGCGAGCCCGTAAAGCTCGGCCTCGATGGCGGCAAGGAAAATATAGAGCTTGCCGAAGAAACCGGCGAGCGGCGGAATGCCGGCCATGGAGAACATGAAGATGGCCAGCGCCAGGGCCACCATCGGGTGGCTCTTGGACAGGCCGGCGAGATCGTCGATGTCCGCGACCATGTGATCGCTGCGGCGCATGCACAGGATGCAGGCGAAGGTGCCCACGTTCATGAACAGATAGATGGCCATGTAGATCAACACGCCCTGGATGCCGGCCTGGCGGACCGCCCCGTCGCCGCCCTGGCCGGCCACGGCGAGGCCGATCAGCGCATACCCGATGTGTCCGATGGAGCTGTAGGCCATCAGGCGCTTGATATTGGTCTGGTTGATGGCGGCGAACGCGCCAAGCACCATGGACGCGATGGAGACGAACATCACGATCTGCTGCCACTGGGCGGCCAGGTCGCCGAAGGGGCCGATCATGATGCGGAGAAACAGCGCCAGCGCCGCGATCTTCGGGCCGACGGAGAAGAACGCGGTGACCGGAGTCGGCGCGCCCTCGTAGACGTCGGGCGTCCACATGTGGAACGGCACCGCCGAAACCTTGAACGCCAGGCCGGCGAGGATGAAGACGATGCCGATGACGAGGCCGACGGACGGCGGTTCCTCCGGATGCGCACCGAACAGCGCCGCGAGGGCGTCGAAGGACGTGGTCCCGGCGAACCCGTACACCAGCGAGCAGCCATAGAGCAGCAGGCCCGAGGCCAGGGCGCCGAGGACGAAATACTTCAGGCCCGCTTCCGTCGAGCGCGCGTCGTCGCGCTGGAAGGACGCCAGGACGTAGAGCGACAGGCTTTGCACCTCCAGGCCGAGATACATCGCCATGAGATCGTTGGCCGAAATCATCATCATCATGCCGACGGTGGCGAGCAGGATCAGCACCCCGAACTCGAGGCGCGCAATTCCCTGGCGCGTCACGTATTCCTGGGAGATGGTGATGGCGAGCGCCGACGCGATGAGCACCAGCACCTTGAAAAACACGGCGAACGAATCGTTGATGAACATGCCGCCGAAGGTGAGCATGGGCCCGCTGGCGATGGTCGTCACCAGAAGCAGGGTGAGGACCAGGGTGGTCAAGCTCAGATTGGAGATCAACTGCGCCGTCTTCACCCCCTCCTTTTCCTCGTTGCCGGCCTGAAACACGCCCAGCATCAACAGCGCCATGGCGACGCAGACCAGGAATATCTCGGGCAGGGCCGGTATCAGGTTGGGAACATCCGCCATGGGTCCGATCGTCCTCCTTGCGCGCCCGTCAGCGCCCCGCCACGGCGACGGCGGAGGAAGAGGCCGCCGCGCGCGCCTGCTCGAAGGGCTCGATCAGGCTGTCCACAGAGGCATGCATGACGTCGAGGAAGGGTGTCGGATAGAGACCCATCCACAGAACCACCACGATCAGCGGCGCGAACACCAATACCTCCCGCCTGCTCAGGTCCAGGATGGCCTTGAGGTCCGCCCTGATGATCTTCCCGAAGATGACCCGGCGGTACATATACAGCATGTACATGGCGCCCAGGATGACGCCCGTGGCGGTGAGCGCCGCCACCCAGGTGTTGACCTGGAAGACGCCGAGCAGGACCAGGAACTCGCCGATGAAGCCGCTGGTTCCCGGCAGGCCCACCGAGGCCAGCATGAACACCATGAACGTCAGCGCATAGGCCGGCATGCGGTGCACAAGGCCGCCATAGGTGGAGATGTCGCGTGAATGCATGCGGTCGTAAACCACGCCCACGATGAGGAACAGGGCGGCGGAAATGACGCCGTGGCTGAGCATCATGAAGATGGCGCCCTCTATCCCCTGCGCGGTAAGCGTAAAGACGCCGACGGTGACGAAGCCCATGTGCGCCACCGAGGAATAGGCGATCAGCTTTTTCATGTCCTCCTGGGCCAGCGCCACCAGGGAGACGTAAATCACGGCGATGATGCTGAGGGTGAAGATCAGGGGGGCGAATTCCATGGTGGCGTCGGGGAACATGGGCAGCGAGAAGCGCAGGAACCCGTACCCGCCGAATTTCAGGAGCACCCCGGCGAGGATCACCGAGCCCGCCGTCGGCGCCTCCACGTGGGCGTCCGGCAGCCACGTGTGCACCGGCCACATGGGCAGCTTGACGGCGAACGAGGCGAAGAAGGCCAGCCACAGCCAGGTCTGCATGTCGGCGGCAAAGCCATACTCCATCAAGGCCGGGATATCGGCGGTGCCGGCGGTGAAATACATGGCGAGGATCGCCAGCAGCATCAGCACCGAGCCGGTCAGCGTATAGAGGAAGAACTTGAACGCCGCGTAGACCCGGCGTGGGCCGCCCCAGACGCCGATGATCAGGAACATGGGGATCAGCACGCCCTCGAAGAAGATGTAGAAGAGGACCACGTCGAGGGCGGAGAACATGCCCACCATCATCGTCTCCATCGCCAGGAACGCGATCATGTACTCCTTGACGCGGTCGGTGACGGTCTCCCAGCTCGCCAGCACGCAGATCGGCGTCAACAGGGTGGTCAGCAGGATGAAGAACATGGAAATGCCGTCCACACCCATGTGGTAGGAGATGTTGAAGGCGGGCATCCATGCGCCCCGTTCCTCGAACTGGAAGGCGGCCGAGGTGGTGTCGAACTGGATCCAGAGGAACATCGACAACAGCAACGTGATCATCGACGTCCACAGGGCGACGCTGCGGGCGTTCCGCCTCACCACCTCCGCATCGCCGCCGGGAACGGCGAGGATGAACCCCGCCCCGACAAGGGGCAGGAAGGTGACCAGGGACAGGATCGGGAACTCGGTCATCATGCCCTCAGCCCGCCTGACCCAACAGGTACCAGGTGACCAGGACCACGACACCGGTCAGCATCGCAAAGGCGTAGTGGTACAGAAAACCGCTCTGCAACCCCCCCGCCCGGCGCGCCAGGGCGCGGGTCGCCGCCGCCACCCCGTCGGGACCAACGCCGTCGATCAGGGCGCCGTCGCCGGTCTTCCACAGGTTCCGCGCCAGGTAGAAGGCCGGACGGACGAACAGGGCATCGTAAAGCTCGTCGAAATACCACTTGTTCAGCAGGAACCGGTAGACGGCCTGGAACCGGCCCGCCAGCGCCCCCGGCAGGCCCGGGAACGCCATGTACATCCCATAGGCCAGCACGATGCCGCCCAGGCCCAGGCCCAGGGGCAGGAGCTTCACCCACCCGGGCACGCCATGGGCCGCCTCCAGGGCCGGATGGGCCGGAAGCACCAGGATGGCGCTTCCCCAGAAGTCCGCCGCCTTGTGACCGACGAAGAATTCGAAGCCCGCGTAGCCGGCGAAACTGGCCCCCGCCGCCAGCACCAGAAGGGGCACGAGCATCACCTTCGGCGATTCATGCACCCGGGCGATCACCGTTTCCTCGCCGCGCGGCGCGCCGTGGAAGGTCATCAGCAACAGCCGCCACGAATAAAAACTGGTCAACAGGGCGGTCGCCACGCCCAGCCAGAAGGCGTAGGCGCCGAAGCCCGTGCCGGCGGCGTAGGCCGCCTCTAAGATGGTGTCCTTGGAGAAGTAGCCGGCGAACGGCCAGATCCCGGCGCCGGCGAGGGAGCCCACCCACATGAGCCCATAGGTGACCGGAATCATTTTCCACAGGCCGCCCATCTTGCGCATGTCCTGCTCGTCCGACATGGCATGTATCACCGAGCCCGCGCCAAGGAACAGCAGCGCCTTGAAGAAGGCGTGGGTCATCAGGTGGAAGATGCCCGCCGAATAGGCCGAAACCCCGCAGGCGAAGAACATGTAGCCGAGCTGCGAGCAGGTGGAATACGCGACCACCCGCTTGATGTCGTTCTGCACGCAGGCGATGGTGGCGGTGACGACGGCCGTGGTGGCGCCGACAATGGTGACCACGGCCAGCGCCGTATCCGAGTACTCGAACAGCGGCGACATGCGCGCCACCATGAAAACGCCGGCCGTCACCATGGTCGCGGCGTGGATCAGGGCGGAGACCGGCGTCGGGCCCTCCATGGCGTCGGGAAGCCAGGTGTGCAGGCCGATCTGGGCCGACTTGCCCATGGCGCCGACGAACAAGAGCAGGGCGATGACGGTGAGCGCGTGGTACTCGCCGCCGAAGACGATGAAGGTGGCGTCCGCCTTGTTCGCCGCGGCCGCGAAAATGATGTCCAGGTCGACGGTCTGGAACAGCAGGAACGTGGCGAAGATGCCCAGGGCAAAGCCGAAATCGCCCACCCGGTTGACGAGAAACGCCTTGATGGCGGCGGCGTTGGCCGAGGGCCTGTCGTACCAGAAGCCGATCAACAGGTACGACGCCAGTCCGACGCCCTCCCAGCCGAAGTAGAGCTGCACCAGGTTGTCGGCCGTCACCAGCATCAACATGAAAAAGGTGAACAGATTCAAATAGGCCATGAAGCGCGGGATGGACGGATCGCCGTGCATGTAGCCGATGGAGTAGACGTGCACCATGGCCGAAACCAGGGTCACGACGAGCAGCATCACCGCCGTCAGCGTGTCCACCTTGATCGCCCACGACACCTCCAGGGCGCCGGACGCGATCCAGGTGAACAGCTCGACCGTGCCCGTGTTGCCGGCGAATACCACGTCGATGAAAATGAAGACGGCAAGCACCGTGGACAGCAAAAGGGCGCCGCAGGTGATCCACTGGGCGGCCCTGTCCACGTACGCCCGCTTCGCCTTGTCGGCGGGCGCGACGAACGCCAGCATGCCGGCGATGACGGCGCCCACAAGCGGCAGGAAGACGGTGGCTGCGAACATCTCCCCTCACCCCTTCATCAGGTTGACGTCTTCGACCGCGATGGAACCGCGGTTGCGGAAATAGACGACCAGTACGGCCAGCCCGATCGCCGCCTCCGCCGCCGCCACGGTGAGGACGAACAAGGCGAAGACCTGGCCGACCAGGTCGTTCAACTCGGCGGAGAAGGCGACCAGGTTGATGGTCACCGCCAGCAGCATCAACTCGATCGACATCAGGATGACGATGACGTTCTTGCGGTTGAGGAAGATGCCGAACAGCCCCAGCGCGAACAGGATGGCGGCGACCGTCAGGTAATGGCCGAGGCCGATGGCAAGCATCAGATACCCTTCCCCGTCGGAACGTCGCGGACTTCCACCGACTCCTCGGCGCTTCTCTGGAGCTGGTCGGAAATCCTCTGCCTGCGCACGCCCTCGCGCTGGCGATGGGTCAGCACGATGGCCCCGATCATGGCCACCAGAAGCACGACTCCGGCCGCCTGGAACAGGTAGACGTAGCGCGTGTACAGGAGCTCACCAAGCGCGTGGGTGTTGGGCAGGATCCCCGGCGCCGGCATGGCCGCGGCGCCGGTGTGCGCGGCTTCCGGCGCCAGGGCCCATCCGCCGACGACGACCAGGAGCTCGACCAGCAGCACCAGCCCGATCAATCCGCCGATCGGCAGGTACTGCAGGAAGCCCTGGCGCAGTTCGGCAAAATTGATGTCCAGCATCATGACGACGAACATGAAGAGCACCGCCACCGCGCCGACGTAGACGACGATCAGGATCATCGCCAGGAACTCCGCCCCGAGGAGCACGAACAGCCCGGCGGCACTGAAAAACGCCGCGATCAGGAAGAGCACCGAATGCACCGGGTTGCGCGCGGAGATGACCATCACGCCCGACGTCACGGTGACAAAGGCGAACAGGTAAAAGGCCAGGGCCTGGACGATCATCGCGGCCACCCCATGGGCGAAATCGTGCAAGGCAGTACTGGCCTCGCGGTCGGGATTGAACCCGTCATTGTTCCTTCCTGCTCCCCGGCCTCAGCGGTACGAAGCGTCGGCGGCGAGCCGGCTGGCGATTTCCGTCTCCCACCGCTCACCGTTGGCGAGCAGCTTTTCCTTGTCGTAGAGAAGCTCTTCGCGGGTTTCCGTGGCGTACTCGAAATTCGGTCCCTCGACGATGGCGTCCACCGGGCAGGCCTCCTCGCACAGGCCGCAGTAGATGCACTTGACCATGTCGATGTCATAGCGCGTCGTGCGGCGGCTGCCGTCGGCGCGTGGCTCGGACTCGATGGTGATGGCCTGGGCCGGACAAATGGCTTCGCACAGCTTGCAGGCGATGCAGCGTTCCTCGCCGTTGGGATAGCGGCGCAGCGCGTGCTCGCCGCGGAAGCGGGGACTGAGCGTCCCCTTCTCGAACGGATAGTTCAGCGTCACCTTGCGGCGGAACATGTAGCGGAACGTCAGCGCCATCCCGGCCACCAGTTCCGTCAGCAGGACCGTCCGCATGCCGCGCCGAATAAAGCCCATGCCCTTTAATTCCATTCTCAGCCGTAAACCGGCGCCAGATCGAAGGCGACCAGGACCCCGGCGACGATCACCACGGCGGCCAGGGAAATGGGCAGGAACACCTTCCAGCCCAGGCGCATCAACTGGTCGTAGCGGTAGCGCGGGAAGGTCGCCCGCACCCACAGGAAGACGAACAGCACCGCCGCCACCTTCGCCGCAAACCACACCGGCCCCGGCACCCAGGTGAACGGCACCCTGTCCATGGGCGGCAGCCACCCGCCGAGGAACAGGATGGTGGTCATGCCCGACATCAGAATCATGAAGGCGTATTCGCCCAGGAAAAAGAGGGCGAAGGTCATGGCCGAGTATTCCACGTTGTAGCCGGCCACCAGTTCGGCTTCCGCCTCCGGCAGGTCGAAGGGGTGGCGGTTGGTCTCCGCCAGGGTCGAGATGAAGAATATGACCGCCAGCGGCAGCAGCGGAACGACAAACCAGACCCGTTGCTGCGCCATGACGATGTCGCTCAGGTTCAGCGAGCCGACGCACAGCAGAACCCCGATCATCATGAACCCCATGGAAACCTCGTACGACACCATCTGCGCCGCCGAGCGCAGGGCGCCGAGAAAGGCGTACCGGGAGTTGCTGGCCCAGCCGGCCATGAGGATGCCGTAGACCGCCATCGACGAGATGGCGAAAAGATACAGGATGCCGACGTTGATGTCGGCCAGCACCAGGCCCTCGCCGAAGGGGATCACCGCCCAGGCGACGAGGGACAGTATAAAGGTCAGGCACGGCGCCAAGACAAAGACGCCCCGGTTGGCGCCGGCGGGAATGATGGTCTCCTTGAGGAACAGCTTCAGTCCGTCGGCGATGGGCTGGAGCAGCCCGAACGGGCCGACCACATTGGGTCCGCGGCGCAGGTGCATGGCGCCGATCACCTTGCGCTCGGCATAGGTCAGGTAGGCCACCCCCAGCAAAAGCGGTATGACGATGACGACGATCTTCAGACCGATCCACACCGCCGGCCAGATGTAGCCGTACCAGAACTCAACCATCGGTCCCGGTCCTTTGCCGGTGCGCGCCGGCCAGCGCGTCGGTGCATTCGGCCATGGTGACCGAGGCCCGGCTGATCGGGTCGGTCATGTAGAAGTTGGCGACCGGCGTCCGGAACGGCGCCGGGTCCATCGGCCCGTCGGTCCCGAAGGCGCCCCACGGCATCGTTTGAACCACGTCCGCGCAGGCGGTGAAGGCGGGGTTGACGTCGGCCATGCGGGCGCGCACGTCGTCGAGGCTATCGACGGGAAGCTTGCGCCCCAGGACCTCGGACAGGGCGCGGATGATGGCCCAGTCCTCGCGCGCCTCGCCGGGCGGGTAGACGGCCCGCCTTCCCTCCTGCGCCCGCCCTTCGGTGTTGACGTAGATGGCGTTCTTTTCCGTATACGCGGCGCCGGGCAGGATGACGTCGGCGCGCCCGGCCCCGGCGTCGCCGTGGTGACCCTGGTAGATGACGAAGGCCGTGCCGAGGCTGTCCATGTCGATCTCGTCGGCGCCGAGCAGGTACACCGCCGTCACGGCGCCCGCCGACGCCGCGTCCAGGATGGCCGCCGTATCCAGGCCGCCGTCGCCGGGCAGGAAGCCCAGGTCCAGTCCGCCGACCCGCGCCGCCGCCGTGTGCAGGACGTTGAAGCCGTTCCAGCCGTCCTTTTCCCGCACCATGGCGCAGCCCTCGGCGATGGTGCGCGCCGTGGCCAGCACCTGGGCGCCGTCGGCGCGGGCCAGGGCGCCCATGCCGATCACCAGCATCGGCCTTTCGGCCCGCCCAAGCACCTTGGCGAAGGCGTGCTCGCCGGCGGCGATCTGTTCCAGCGCCTGGGGACCGTCGCCAAGGTGCTGGGTGTCATACGTCAGGTCCATCTGTGGCCCGACGACGCCAACGGGAAATCCGCCGGCAAGGTGGCGCTTGCGCAGCCGCGCATTGATGATGGGCGCCTCCCGGCGCACGTCGGTGCCGATCAGGAGGCAGGCGTCGGCCTGTTCGATCCCGGCGATGGTTGTATTGAAGAGGTAGCCGGCGCGGCACGCCCCATCCAGTCTGGCGCCATCCTGCCGGCAGTCCGTGTTCGGCGACCGCAACGCCGCCATCAGGTCCTTCAACGCCATCATCGATTCGCAGTCGGCCAGGTCGCCGGCAATGGCGGCGATGCGTTTCCCCTCGACGCCCTCGAGGTGTCGCCCGATGGCGGCAAAGGCCTCGGCCCAGGTGGCGGCCTCGAGCCTGCCGTCGCGGCGCACGTAGGGCCGGTCGAGGCGCTGGCGTTTCAGCCCGTCGCAGGCGAAGCGGGTCTTGTCCGATATCCACTCCTCGTTCACGTCCTCGTTCAGGCGCGGCAGCACGCGCATGACCTCGGGGCCGCGGGCATCGACGCGGATGTTGGAGCCCACGGCGTCCATCACGTCCACGGACTCGGTCTTGGTCAGCTCCCACGACCGCGCGGCGAAGGCATACGGCGCGGACGTCAGCGCCCCCACCGGGCACAGGTCGATCATGTTGCCCGACAGCTCGGACGTCAGCGCCTTCTCCACGTAGGTGCCGACCTCCATGTCCTCGCCGCGGCCGGTGGCCCCCAGCTCCTGCACGCCGGCGACCTCGGTGGCGAAGCGGATGCAGCGGGTGCAGTGGATGCACCGGGTCATGATGGTCTTGATCAGCGGCCCCAGGTACTTGTTCTCCACGGCGCGCTTGTTCTCGCGGTAGCGGCTGCGGTCGAACCCGTAGGCCATGGCCTGGTCCTGCAGGTCGCATTCGCCGCCCTGGTCGCAGATGGGGCAGTCCAGCGGGTGATTGATGAGCAGGAACTCCATCACCCCCCGCCGCGCCTTTTGCACACCGGGGGTGTTGGTGTGGATCACCATGCCGTCGGCGACCGGCATGGCGCAGGACGCCACCGGCTTGGGCGCCCGCTCCATCTCCACCAGGCACATGCGGCAGTTGCCGGCGATGGACAGGCGTTCGTGATAGCAGAACCGGGGAATTTCGATGCCCGCCTGCTCGCACGCCTGGAGGACCGTGATCCCCGGCTCCACCTCTACTTCCCTGCCGTCGATGGTCAGCGTCGGCATGTCATTTTCCTCACGCCGCCTGATCGGCCCGCCGTGCCTGGAAGGCGGCGGCGCGGCGCTCCAGCTCGGGCCGGAAATGGCGGATAAGCCCCTGCACGGGCCAGGCGGCGGCGTCGCCGTGGGCACAGATGGTATGGCCCTCGATCTGGCGGCTGACCTCGTCCAGGAGGTCGATTTCCTCGACCGCGATGTTGCCCGTGACCAGGCGCTCCATCATGCGCCACAGCCAGCCGGTGCCCTCGCGGCAGGGCGTGCACTGGCCGCAGCTTTCGTGCATGTAGAACCGGGACAGGCGGGCGATCACCCTGACGATGTCGGTGGACTTGTCCATGACGATCACGGCGCCGGTGCCGAGGCCCGATTGGGCCTCGCGCAGGGAGTCGAAATCCATGAGCACCGTCTCGCAGACGGACTTGGGAATCACCGGCACCGAGGAGCCGCCGGGAATCACCGCCAGAAGGTTGTCCCAGCCGCCGCGCACGCCGCCGGCGTGCTTCTCGATGAGCTCCCTGAGGGGCACGCTCATCTCGTCTTCCACGGTGCACGGGTGGTTGACGTGGCCGGAGATGCAGAAAAGCTTGGTGCCTGTGTTGTTGGCGCGGCCGAGTCCGGCGAACCAGTCGGCGCCGCGCCTCAGTATGGCCGGCGCCACGGCGATGGATTCCACGTTGTTGACCGTGGTCGGACAGCCAAAGAGGCCGGTGTTGGCGGGAAACGGAGGCTTCAGGCGCGGCATCCCCTTCCGCCCTTCCAGGCTTTCGAGCAGCGCGGTCTCCTCGCCGCAGATGTAGGCGCCGGCGCCGACGTGGAGGTGAATGTCGAAGTCCCAGCCCGAGCGGCAGGCGTTGTTGCCGATCAGCCCGGCCTCATAGGCCTCGGCGATGGCCCGCCGCAGGGCCTCGGTCTCGCGGTGGAACTCGCCGCGGATATAGATGTAGCTCACGTTGGCGCCCATGGCGACGGCGGCGAGCAGCGCGCCCTCCACCAGCTTATGGGGTTCGTGGCGAAGGATTTCCCGGTCCTTGCAGGTGCCGGGCTCGCCCTCGTCGGCGTTGATCACCAGGTAGTGGGGCCGGCCGTCGGAGACCTTGGGCATGAAGGACCATTTCATTCCGGTGCCGAAGCCGGCGCCGCCGCGTCCCCGGAGCCCCGAGTTCTTCACCTCGTCGACGATCCAGTCGCGGCCCTTGGCGATCAGCGCCTTGGTATTGTCCCAGTCGCCGCGCGCCCGCGCGCCGTCCAGGCCGACGTCCTCGAATCCGTAGAGGTTGGTGAAAATGCGGTCGGAGTCGCGGAGCATCACGAAGCCCCCGGTTCGTCGCCCCGGCCGTCGCCCCGGCCGTCCGAGGGTCCTGTCAGGGTGGTCAGCCCGGCGGCCGGTTCGCATGCCCGGCGCGCGCTCTGGGGTCCGGGCCTGGGCGTGCCCCCTTTCTTGAGCTCGGCCAAAATGGCGGTCGCCGTGCCGGCGTCCAGGTCCTCGTAGTAGTCCCCGCCGATCATCATCACCGGCGCATTGACGCAGGCGCCCAGGCACTCCGTCTCGGACAGGGTGAACCCGCCGTCCGCCGACGTCTCGCCCATACCGATGCCCAGCGCATTGCGGCAGGCGGCGACGACGTCGTCGGAGCCGCGCAGCCAGCACGACACATTGGTGCACACCTGAACGTGGTGCCGGCCCACGGGCTCGAGGTTGTACATGGTGTAGAAGGTGGCCACCTCGTAAACGCGCATCGGCGGCATGTCGAGGAACCCGGCCACCGCATCCATGGCCGCCCGCGGCAGCCAGCCGCCGTTCTGCCGTTGCGCCAGGTCGAGCAGGGCGAGCACGGCGCTCGCCTGACGGCCCTTCGGATACGCGGCGACGGCGGCCTTGGCCTTCTTCGCGTTCTCCGGGGTGAAGGCGAAGGTCCGGGGCTGCGCGGAGGCGTCTTTTGGCGCGCTCATCGGTCGATCTCGCCGAAAACGATGTCGATGGAGCCGATGTTGGCGACCACGTCGGCCAGCATGTGCCCCTTGGAGAGCAGCTCCAGGGCCTGCAGGTGGGCGAACCCGGGGGCGCGGATCTTACAGCGATAGGGCTTGTTGGTGCCGTCCGAAACCAGATAGACCCCGAACTCGCCCTTGGGCGCCTCCACCGCCGTATAGGTTTCGCCGGCCGGCACGTGGTAACCCTCGGTAAACAGCTTGAAATGATGGATCAGCGCCTCCATGGAGTGTTTCATCTCGGCGCGGGACGGCGGCGTGATCTTGCGGTCGTCGGCCTTGACCGGGCCGCCGGGCATCTTGTCCAGGCACTGCTTGATGATCTTGATGCTTTCGCGCATTTCGCTCATGCGCATGAGATAGCGGTCGTAGCAATCGCCGTGCGTGCCCACGACAACGCCGAACTCCATCTTCTCGTAGACGTCGTAGGGCCGCGCCTTGCGCAGGTCCCAGGCGATGCCGCAGGCGCGCAGGTTGGGCCCGGAGAAGCCCCAGTCGAGGGCCTGCTCGGCGGTGATCACCCCGATGTCGACGGTGCGCTGCTTGAAGATCCGGTTCTCGGTCAGCAGGGTCTCGCAATCATCGACGAAACTGGGGAAGTGATCGGCCCACCCATCGATGTCCTCGGCCAGCCCCGACGGCAGGTCGAAGGCGACGCCGCCCGGGCGGAAATAGTTCATGTGCATGCGCGCGCCGCTTGCCCGCTCGCAGAACTCCATCATGTGCTCGCGCTCCTCGAAGCCCCACAGCATGGGCGTCATGGCGCCGACGTCCATGGCATACGAGCACACGTTGAGGATGTGGCTGAGGATGCGCCCGATTTCGGCGAAGAGCACGCGGATGTACTGGGCCCTGGGCGGCACCTCCAGCCCGAGAAGCTTCTCCACGGCAAGGGCGAACGCGTGCTCCTGGTTCTGCGGAGCGACGTAGTCGAGGCGGTCGAAATAGGGCACCGCCTGGACGTAACCCTTGTGCTCGATAAGCTTTTCCGTGCCCCGGTGCAGGAGCCCGATGTGGGGGTCGGCGCGCTCGATGACCTCGCCGTCCATCTCCAGCACCAGGCGCAGCACGCCGTGGGCGGCGGGATGCTGGGGCCCGAAGTTGAGGGTGAAGTTCTTGATCTGGGTCTCGGCCATCAGGCGTCCCCGTCCGCCTTCTCGTCACCGGGCAGAACGCCCTGCACGCCTTCCCAGGGACTGAGGAAATCGAAGGAGCGGAACTCCTGGGTCAGCTTCACCGGCTCGTAGACGACGCGCTTCTGTTCGTCGTCGTAGCGCACCTCCACATAGCCGGTGAGCGGAAAGTCCTTGCGCAGCGGGTGTCCCTCGAATCCGTAGTCGGTCATGATGCGCCGCAGGTCCGGGTGCTCGGAAAAATAGATGCCGAAAAGGTCCCAGGCCTCGCGCTCCCACCACGTGGCCGAGCTGAACACGCCGCTGACCGAGGGCACCGGAGTCTCCTCGTCGGTCTCGACCTTGACCCTGACACGCATGTTGTGGGTGAGGCTGAGCAGGTTGTAGACGACCTCGAAGCGCATCTCCCGCTCCGGGTAGTCGGCACCGCACAGGTCCATCAACTGCTGGAACCGGCAATTGACGTCGTCGCGGAGGAAGGTCAACACCTTGACGATCAGGTCCGGGCGCGCCCTGACCATCAACTCGTCGAACGCGACCTCGGTCCCGAGCACTTCCTGGGGCAGCGCTTCGGCGACGTAATCGCCGAGGTCTTTAAGGGCCAGGTCCATGTTTCCTCGATGAACTCTACCGGTGTGCCTGCGATGGGGTCAGCGCCACAGCGCGCCCGTTCGCCTGATCTTTTTCTGCAGTTGGAGAATGCCGTACACCAGCGCCTCGGCGGTCGGCGGGCAGCCCGGAACATAAATGTCCACCGGGACGACGCGGTCGCAACCGCGGACCACGGAATAGGAATAGTGGTAATAGCCGCCACCGTTGGCGCATGAGCCCATGGAGATGACATAGCGGGGCTCGGCCATCTGGTCGTAGACCTTGCGGAAGGCGGGCGCCATCTTGTTGGTCAACGTGCCGGCGACGATGATGACGTCCGACTGCCGCGGACTGGGCCGGGGAACCACGCCGAAGCGGTCCAGGTCATAGCGGCTCATGTACGCGTGGATCATCTCCACGGCACAGCAGGCGAGGCCAAAGGTCATGGGCCACAACGACCCCGTGCGCGCCCAGTTGACGAGGCTGTCCAGTTGGGCGACGACGAAGCCCTTGTCCGCCAATTCGCCGGCCACCCGGGTGAGCAGGGCCTCATGTTCGGCATCCGCAGCCGGCCCGGACAAGGGCGCTCCGCCATCGGCAACGGGACGGGATGTCACTCCCATTCCAAGGCTCCTTTTTTCCACTCATATATAAAGCCGATGGTGAGGATTGCCAGGAAAACCATCATCGACCAGAAGCCGAAAACCCCTATTTTTCCCAAGCTGATAGCCCATGGAAACAGGAAGGCGACCTCGAGGTCGAAGATGATGAAAAGGATGGCGACGACGTAAAACCGGACGTCGAATTTGTTGCGGCTGTCGTCGAACGCCTCGAAGCCGCATTCATAGGCCGAGGTCTTCTGCGCGTCGGGCCGCTGCTGGACGACGATGTAGGAGGCACCGACCGCGATACCGGCAATGGCGGTGGCGATGGCGAAGAAAATCAGGATAGGAAGGTATTCGACAAGCATCGCGTCCATGGCGGCGTTCCTCTACGGGGGATCACGGCATTCGCTATTGGGAAACGGAACCTTCGTGCCGGATGGAGCGATGGCGGGAGTGACGGGACTTGAACCCGCGACCTCCGGCTTGACAGGCCGGCGCTCTAACCAAAGCTGAGCTACACCCCCGTAGCGGGGTCGGCTTCATGTAAGCCACCCCCCGACGGGTGTCAAGGCGTCACCGGCGGCCCTTCCGGCGACACGGCCGGACCAACCCGGATGCCCCATTTCAAAAGGTTTGGTATCCGTTTCCCGGCTGCCGCGGGCGGACCTTCGCGCGCGGGTTTGTTGCCTAGTACATAATGCCTAGCACGGCGCCATGCGAATCGCGCGACGGGATGCATTATGTCCGCCGTCGCCGCCGACGCGGAAAGCCACTGTCGGAACGGACCGGCGCGAATGGGCGTCGCGGAGGACGATGGGTGCCGGGTCGATCGCACCCGGGAATAACTACGACAAAAATATGCAAACCATTAACCATTTCGCAAATACTGGCGGGTAACTCTGTTATCGAATATCGCTTATTGCGATTTGAAAGTAATTAAACATAGAGTCAAGCGTCGGCGGTAAGTGTCGGCAGGCGTGCCGACCCCGGCCACGGCAGCCGGTGAGCGTTTCCGGTACCTGTGGGCTCATCCGGCAGCTGCGCGCCCCGGGCTTTCAAGGCGGAACGCGGATGTTCAGACTTCTGCGGTATTTCTCCCTCACGAGTGGACTCGCCGTCCTCGTCATTTCCGTGTTGCTCGCCGTGGTCCAGAGGTGGCACGAGGTCAACCACCTTATTGAAATCGTGGAGGAGCAGAACGTGGCCCTGGCGCGGTCCTTTGCCAACGCCGTCTGGCCGCGTTTCTCCTCCTATGCAGCCTCGGTCTCGGAGCTCGACGGGGACGCCTTGCGGGCGCGCCCGGAAACGCGGGAAATCCATGAAACCCTGAAGAAGCTCACCACCGGACTGCCGGTGCTCAAGGTCAAGATCTACAATCCCGAAGGGCTTACGGTCTATTCCTCGCAGCCCGGTCAGATGGGCGTGGTCAAGACCGACAGTCCGGGATTCATCGCGGTGGTGCGGCAAGGAAACCCGGCCAGCAAACTGACGTACCGCGACACGTTCAGCGCCTTCTCCGGCGAGGTCTGGAATCGGGATCTGGTCGAGACCTACGTTCCGATCCGCCCCGGCAACGGCCCCATAGAGGGGGTCTTAGAGCTGTATACGGACGTGACCTCCGTGTTGGCTTTGATCAGGAGCGGCACGATCGAAATGGTGGCCGCCATTATCATGGCCTTCGGATTGTTGTACGCGGCGCTGTTCCTGATCGTGCGGCGCGCCGACCGCGCCCTCAAGCGCCAGCATGCCGACCTTGGGAGCGAAGTCGCCGAGCGCAAGCGGGCGGAGGAAGAGTTGCGCGAAAGCGAGGCGCGCATGCGGGACCTGGTGGAGTGTTCCTCCGACTGGATCTGGCACATGGACGCGGACCTGCGCTTCTCGCATTTCTCGGACAATTTCACGGAAGTCACCGGCATTCGCCCCGAGGAAATTCTCGGCAGGACGCGGTTGGAGCTGGGCCAGGGCGACATCGACGACGAGAAGTGGCGCCGCCACCTGGCCGATCTGGAGGCGCGCCAGCCCTTCCGCGACTTCCGTTACAAATTCGCGCACCGGAACGGACGCACCCTGCATTTCATGGTCAACGGCAAGCCGGTGTTCGACGAAGCGGGCGCCTTCCGGGGCTATCGCGGCGTCGCCTCCGACATCACGGCGCAAGTCAAGGCCGAGGAGCAGGCGCGCTCGGCGGGCGAACGGCTGGCCCTGGCCGTCGACGGGCTTTCCGAGCTTTTCGCCCTCTTCGATG
>JBHHXI010000014.1:0-32909 GCA_046756945.1 Rhodospirillales bacterium | reverse complement strand
GAAGACGCGCTGGAGGGCATCGGCTACGCCGGGGCGCGCCGGTAACACCACCGGCCTTCACGCGGCGCGGCGCGGGGTTTCATCCGCGCCCATTCGCCGGAGGACGAGAGCATGGAGTTGAACGAACTCTGGGGCGCCCTCGGGCTGGACGCCGGTGCCCTCGCGGACGGGGACCTGGACGTTCACTCCCCCATCGACGGCGCCGTGATCGCCAGGGTCAAGACGGACTCCGCCGCCGGCCTGGAGGCCGCGATCGCCCGTGCCGACGCCGCCTTCGTCGAATGGCGGCGGGTGCCGGCGCCCCGCCGCGGCGAGCTCATCCGCCTGTTCGGAGACGAACTCAGGGCCCACAAGGAGCCCCTGGGCGGGCTGGTGACCCTCGAGTGCGGCAAGATCCTCCAGGAGGGTCTGGGCGAGGTGCAGGAGATGATCGACATCTGCGACTTCGCCGTCGGCCTGTCCCGCCAGCTCCACGGCCTGACCATCGCGTCGGAAAGGCCCGGCCACAGGATGATGGAGACCTGGCACCCCCTGGGCCCCGTCGGGGTCATCACCGCGTTCAACTTTCCGGTCGCCGTGTGGGCGTGGAATTTCGCCCTCGCCGTGGTGTGCGGGGATTCGGTGGTGTGGAAGCCGTCGGAGAAGACGCCGCTCGCGGCGTTCGCCTGCCGGGCCCTGTTCGCCCGCGCGTGGGCGCGCTTCGGCGGCGCGCCGGAGGGCCTGGCCGAAGTGGTCGTCGGCGACGCGGAGATCGGCGAACGGCTGGTCGACGACCGGCGCCTCAGGCTGATCAGCGCCACCGGAAGCTGCCGCATGGGCCGCCGGGTCGGCCCCCGGGTGGCGGCGCGCCTGGGGCGCGCGTTGCTCGAGCTGGGCGGCAACAACGCCATGATCGTCGGCGCGTCGGCGGACCTGGATCTGGCGGTGCGGGCCATCGTCTTCGCCGCCGTCGGCACCGCCGGCCAGCGCTGCACCACCCTGCGCCGGCTGATCGTGCACGAGGACGCCTACGGGCCGCTGCTGGCGCGCCTCAAGGCGGCGTACGAGAGCATCTCCATCGGCGATCCGCGGGATCCCGGGACCCTGGTCGGCCCCCTCATCGGAAAAGCGGCCTTCGAGTCCATGCGGCAGGCGCTCGCCAGGGCGGCCGGCGAGGGCGGCACGGTTTTCGGCGGCGCGCGCGTCCTCGAAGACAGGTACGCGTCCGCCTACTACGTCGAACCCGCCATCGTCGAGATGGAGACGCAGACCGACATCGTGCGCGCCGAGACCTTCGCGCCGGTGCTCTATGTCCTGAAATACCGGGCGCTGGACGAAGCCATCGCCATCCACAACGACGTGCCCCAGGGGTTGGCGTCCAGCATCTTCACCCGCGATCTCAACGAGGCCGAGGCCTTCCTCGCGGCCGACGGCAGCGACTGCGGCATCGCCAACGTCAACATCGGGCCCAGCGGGGCCGAGATCGGCGGCGCCTTCGGCGGCGAGAAGGACACCGGCGGAGGGCGCGAATCGGGCTCCGACGCCTGGAAGAACTACATGCGCCGGGCGACCAACACCATCAACTACTCAAACGAGTTGCCGCTGGCCCAGGGGATCACCTTCGGGCTGGAGGGTTGATACGGGCCGCTAGTCCCGGGACGGTTGGCCGGCGGGGGTTTCGCCGTGCACGATGCCGGCGCGGGCGCGGGCAATGTTGACCACCTTTTCCAGGTCCGCCCCGGAGCACAGGCCGAGGCCGACCGGGTTCTGCGGCTTGATGTTCGAGGCGTTCCAGTGGGTCCGGTCGCGCACCGCGTTGATCGTCGGCTTGGTGGTGCCGATCAGCTTGGAGATCTGCGCGTCGCTGAGCTCGGGATAGTTCTTCACCAGCCAGGCGATGGCGTCGGGCCGGTCCTGGCGCTTCGATACCGGGGTGTAGCGCGCGCCCTTGGGCCGCGCCCGCACCTCGGGAATCTTCGGGGTCGCCGGCTGTAGGCGTGCCGCGGGATCGGCGGCGCAGCGGTCGAGCTCGTCCTGGGTCAGTTCGCCGGCGGCGATGGGGTCCGACCCGTGCATGCCGATGGCCACCTCGTCGTCGGCGATGGCCTGCACTTCCAGGTGATGGAGGCCGCAATAGGCGGCGATCTGATCGAACGTCAGCGCGGTGTTTTCGACCAGCCACACGGCCGTCGCCTTGGGCATCAAAGGTTCCGCCATAGTTCCTGTCCCATTCTCGGTGAGATGTCGGCTGCCGGCCACGGCGACACGGGCCGGATCACCGGCATCTTTATACCGCCGGGCAAACCGCCGGGTCAAACCCTGCACCGGTGGGTTGCGCGAAAGTCATGTGACCAGCACGATCTTCCCGATGTGCCGGCCGCTTTCCATCAGATGGTGGGCGTCGGCGGCCTGGGCAAGGGGGAAGGTGGCATGGATGACCGGTTTTATGTCACCCGACGAGATCAGCGGCCAGACGCGCTCGTGCAACGCCCTGGCGATCTCGCCCTTGCGCTCCACGGACTGGGGGCGCAGCGTCGAGCCGGTCAGGGTCAGGCGCTTGAGCATGACCGGCATGAGGTCCAGGGTCACCTTGCTGCCCTTGAGGAAGGCGATGTTGACCAGCCGCCCGTCGCGGGCCAATGCCTGGATGTTGCGCGCCGCGTAATCCCCGCCCACCATGTCGAGGATGACGTTCACTCCCTTGCCGCCGCCGAATTCCCTGGCCGCCTCGACGAAGTCCGCGTCCCTGTAGTTGACCGCCTTTTCCGCGCCCAGTTCCTCGCAGGCCGTGCATTTCTCGGGGGTTCCGGCGGTGGCGATGACCCGGGCGCCGAGCCGGCTGGCCATCTGAATGGCGGCGGTGCCGATGCCGCTCGAGCCGCCGTGTACGAGCAGGGTTTCCCCGGGCTTCAATTGGGCGCGCTCGAAGACGTTGCTCCACACCGTGAAAAAGGTTTCCGGCAGGGCCGCCGCCTGCACCATGTCCAGGCCGCCGGGCAGGGGAAGGCATTGGGGCGCCGGGGCGACGCAGTACTCCGCGTATCCGCCGCCGGCGACAAGGGCGCATACAGCATCGCCCTCCTTCCAGGCGCCGTCGCCGCCGCCCGCCGCCGCCACCGTGCCGGCGATCTCCAGGCCCGGGATGTCGGTGACGCCCGGCGGCGGCCGGTAGTGTCCCTGGCGCTGGATGATGTCGGGGCGGTTGACCCCGGCCGCCGCCACGCGGACCAGCACCTCGCCCGGGGCGGGCCGGGGCAGGGGCCGGGTGGCCGGCGTCAGCACCTGAGGACCGCCGAAGCCGGCGATTTCGATGCAGGTCATGGTTTCGGGCAGGTCGCTGCTCATCGGGCTCTCCCTTTGTCGGGCCGCACTTCGTCTAGTATGTTGAAGGCGGACTGACAAGGACCGAACGGCGATGGAGGAGCGAGCCATGGACCTGGAAGACCTGGAGCCCAGGGCCAAAGTGCCCCAAAAGAAAAACCTGGAGATCATGTCCATCGAGGCGCTGAAGGCGTATATCGGCGAGCTGGAGGCGGAGATCGCCCGCACCCGCGAGGCCATCGCACTGAAGGAAAAAGCCCGCTCCGGCGCCGACGCGGTGTTCAAATCCTGAGAGGGTGCCCCTGTACGCGCATGCGCCGTGGGGAAGGCCCGCCGATAAAACGCACGGACGTTAAGGGAAATTTAAGGTGTCGCGGTTAGGGTCGGGGGTGGATGAGGCGTGGTCGTTCCGACCGTTTCAATCGTCTCGTCCATTTGACGCCTCCCTGTTAAACTCGGGCCGCCTCTCACGAGGCGGCTTTTTTTGACCGGAACCGCCCTTGACCGGGGGGCGCCCGCGTGGGTACAGTTTTTTCCGGAAATCAGAAGTGGCGCGAGTTTAACAGGGTGAGGCGTAATAAAAGGGGGCCGCCGGCGACACGGCGGCCCCTTAAGTAATGGTGTGATGCCAAGGGGCGCGCCGGTTGCGGCGCGCCCCTCGCGTCACGGGAGGCCGGCCCGTCAGGCGGCCTTTTTGGCCAGGGCCTTGAACGGGTTCCTGGAGCCGATGGCGATCTTCCGCGGCTTCTTTTCCTCGGGCAGCTCGCGCACCATGTCCACGTGCAACAGGCCGTTTTCCAGGTTGGCGCCGACCACCCTGATGTGGTCGGCGAGCTCGAAGCGGCGTTCGAAGGCACGCCCGGCGATGCCCCGGTGCAGGTAGGAAGCATCTTTGTCTTCGTCCCGTTTCCTGCCGGAGATGACCAGGGTGTTCTCCGTCACCGTCACGTCCAGGTCCTTTTCCGCGAAGCCGGCGACGGTCATGGTGATGCGATAGCCGTCGTCGCCGCGCGCCTCGATGTTGTACGGCGGATAGGCATAGGCGGCGTCATCGAACCGGGACGCGGCGTCGACAAGGCGCTGCATGCGGTCGAAGCCGACGGAAAAACGATAGAGGGGAGAGAAATCTGTCGTACGCATAGCCACATTCTCCTTTCGAAGCGACATGGGTTCCCGGGGTCCACCTGGGCCGGCTTGCGCGCGGTACCCTTCGCTGATGGTCGAACCCCAATCTACGTCCGATGGGCGGACCCTGCTTGAGAGGCATCCCCCATCACCCGGGATATAGGCGCGCCCGGCGCGCTGTCAAGGACCCGCCGCCGTGTCAATCCGGGCCGGGCGCGCATGCTGGGCGGGGGCAAGAGACTCCGGGCGGCCGGGGGGCCAGGCAGGCCGGTCGGCCAAAAAAAGCGCCGTGCTTCCGCCGGCGCCCGGTCCCCGGGAAACGGTGCGGGGCGGGTCAGCCCTTAAGGCCGAACTCCTTGAACCGCTTGTTGAATTTCGCCAGCTGCCCGCCGCTGTCCATCAGGCGGTGCACGCCGGTCCAGGCGGGGTGGGTGGTGGGATCGATGTCCAGCTTCAAGGTGTCGCCGGCCTTGCCCCACGTCGAGCGCGTGGTGAAGGTGGTGCCGTCGGTCATGGCGACGGTGATCTCGTGATAGTCGGGGTGGATGTCTTTTTTCATGGTCCTGCTCCGGCGATCCTCGGCCCTATATAGCGAAGGGCCGATGACGGTTCAAGAACCCATCCGCCGCTCCTCGCCACCGGGCGCGGCGCCCGCCGAGGCGGCCTCGGTGGCGGCGATGGCCTTGCGCGCGCGCCGGCCGAGGAACAGGACCCCGACCATCACCACGGCGCCGATGTAATAAGGCCAGTCCTTGCCCAGGGCGTGAAACAGGAAACCGGCCCACACCGGGCCGACGACGCGCGCCAACGTCGCGGCGGAGCGGCTGACGCCCATTACGCCGCCCTGGTCGTGCTCTCCCACCTGCAGGGAAATGAGGCTGTTCAGGGACGGTGTCATGATGCTGAACCCGTAGCCGACGATCACCATGGCCGTCAGCAGAACGGGCAGGGAATGGGAAAACGGGATCAAGGCCAGCCCGATGGCCAGCGCCAGTGCGCCGTGGGCGATCAGGCGCGCCTCACCGAAGCGGCGCGCCAGGGTGCCGATGAGCCCTCCCTGGACTGCCACGCTCAGGACGCCGACGAAGGAGAAAATGTACCCGTTCTGCTCCGGCCCCCATCCGAATTGGCGCTCGGACCACATGGCGAAGGTGGTTTCCAGCCCGGCGAACACGAACGTGGCCAGGAAGGACAGGCCGATCAACATCCCGACGTTGGGGCGCCGCAGGGCTTTCTTGAACTGGGCCCGGCGCTGGGTCGGCGGTTGCGCCGACAAGCGGGCGCGGATTTCCGGCGCCAGGGATTCCTTGAGGCGGATGACGGCCAGGGCCAGGGCCGCCAAGGACAATCCGGCGGCGGCCAGCGCCGGGGTCTGGAAATCGGCATTGAGGGGGTCGGGGCCGGCGAGGATTCCGCCGATGGCGGGACCGGCCATGAAACCCAGCCCGAAGGCGGCGCCAATCTTGCCCATGCCCCTGGCCCGGTTCTTCGGCGTCGTGACGTCGGCGACGTAGGCGAAGGCGGCCGAGATGTTGCCGGCCATCACGCCGCCCAGGGCCCGCGCCGCGAACAGCATCCACAGACTGTCGGCGAAGGCGAGCCACCCATACGCGATGACCGCGCCGGCGAGGCTCAGCAGCAGCACCGGGCGCCGCCCCACCCGGTCGCTCAGGCGTCCCCATGCGGGTGCCGCCAGGAACTGGGTGAGCGAATAGGTCGCCATCACCAGGCCGACGACGAAGGGCGTGGCGTTGAACGCCTCGGCGTAGAACGGCAGCAGCGGGATGATCAGGCCGAAGCCGACCAGATCGATGAACACGATGAGAAACAGGATCAGCATACCGGGTTCGTCGTTTGGGGATCGGGTTGGCCGGGCCGGGGCCGGTTACCAGAGGGGATCGCGCGGGAGATGTCAACGCCCGGTTACCGTGCCGGCTTGGGCCCGCGCCAGCGGCGGCGGCGAAGGGGTGGGCTCCCCCTGCGTCCCGTCGCCGAAGAACGGCGGACGTCGCCTCCCGCTAACGCTGGGTCAGCTTCAGTTCGATGCGGCGGTTGCGCCGGTAGCCGATTTCGTCGTCGCGGTCGTCCAGGGGCTGGTGTTCGCCGAAGCCCGCCGCGACCAGGCGGTTGGCGGGTATCTCCCGGCTTTTCAGGAACTTGACCACCGAAATGGCGCGGGCCGAGGAAAGCTCCCAGTTCGACGGGAACTGGGCCGTATTGATAGGGACCTTGTCGGTGTGGCCGTCGATGCGCAGGATCCAGTCGATGTCCTTTGGAATTTTCACCGAGATTTCGCGCAGGGTCTCCGCCAGGCGGCCCAGCTGCTCCTGCCCTGCCTCGCCCAGTTCCGCCGATCCGCTGGCGAACAGGACTTCCGACTGGAAGACGAAGCGGTCGCCGACGATGCGCACGCCCGGTTGGCGGCCCAGGACCTCGCGCAGGCGGCCGAAGAATTCCGAGCGGTACCGCGACAGTTCCTGCACCTTGGTGGCGAGGGCGGCGTTGAGGCGCTTGCCCAGGTTGGCGATCTGGACCTTCTGTTTTTTCGACAATGCCTCCGAGGCCTCGAGCACCGCCGACAACTGGGCCAGCTGTTCGCGCAGGGCCGCCATCTGCCGGTTGAGCAACGCCAACCGGGCGCGGGCGCTTTCGGAGATGTCGCGTTCGGCGATCACCGTGGCTTCCGACTCCTCGAGCTTGCCGGACATCTCGGTGATCTTGGTCTCCAGCTCCTCCTTCAACGCCCTCAGCGCGGCCACGCTCTGGGTCAGGGCCGCCAGCTCCCGCACCTGGACCTGGATCTTGGCCTTGTCCGCCTCGATGGTGGCGAACGCGTCCTCCAGCGCCTTCTTCAGGCGCGCCGCCTTTTCCTCGGCGCTCTCGGCGCGGGTGGTAAGCGCCGCAAGCTCGCTGCTCTGGGACGCCAGCTTGGTCTTGCCCGCCTCGATGGTGGCGAAGGCCTCCGCCAGCGCCTTGTTCAGGCGTTCAGTCGTTTTCTCGGCTGATTCGGCGCGCAGGGTCAGGGCTTCGATGGTGGCGTTGAGGTCGTCGCGCAGGGCGACCGAAGCCTGCAGTTCCTCGGACAATTGCGCGACATTCAGGCGCAATTCCGAGCTCTGCGCCCGTTCCAGGCCGAGGAGTTCGGCCAGTTCGGAAACCTGGCTCTCAAGCTTTTGCAGGGCGGCGTCGCGGCCCGACAGGGCCTCGCTGAGGAAAAACTGGGCCAGCACGAACACGATGACGAGAAACATGATGACCAGCAACAAGGTGGCCAGGGCGTCGACGAATCCGGGCCATATGTTGGTGCTGCGCTGGGCGCGGCGGGCGAGGGCGGCCATTGCTTTCCGGAATCCCCGCTTACCGTTCGGCCTCTTCGGCGATGGCCGCGATGGTACGGGCCAGCAGTTTTATCTCGTTGCGCACCTGATGGATGATGTCGTCACGGCCGGTGCTGAGCTCTTCGAGAAGCCGCGCCACGTAAACGTCGAGGTTGCGGATGTGGGTGCGCGTCGCCTCGTCCATGCCCGCCGCGGAGTGTCCGACACGATCGGCGAGCCGGGCCAGAATGTTCTTGAGCTCCGTCTGGCTTTCGGCCAGTTGAATCATCAGGGCCTGTTCGGTCTGCATGTGATCGGTGAGGGTTCCCAGCTTCTCCACCAGCACGACCATGTTGGTGGTGGAGGAAATGCGG
The DNA here is from genome assembly GCA_046756945.1 of Rhodospirillales bacterium. GTDB lineage: Bacteria > Pseudomonadota > Alphaproteobacteria > Rhodospirillales > 2-02-FULL-58-16 > JACZQZ01. The sequence continues at coordinate 24,793 of JBHHXI010000014.1, read as the reverse complement.
CCTTCCTCGCCCCGGGCCAGCGTGATCTGCAGGTTTTCCAGGCTCTCCGCCGTCTGCTCGAGAAGCGCCTGCACATAGGCCGGGACACCCTGGTCGCCGTCGCCGGGAAGGACGCCGCTGGAGAGCCGCGTCAGGCTGGACAGCCAGTCCTCGAGCTGGTTGAAAAAATGGTTCTGGGCCTGGCCTCCCTGCAGGTCCAGGAAGCCCAGTACCAGGGAGCCCCCGAGTCCGAAGAGTGACGAGCTGAACGCCGTGCCCATGCCCGAGAGAGGCGCATTCAGGCCGCTTTTCAGGTCTCTGAAAACGGTGCTCGCGTCGCCGCTGGCGATGGACAGGCTGGAGATGACGCCGCGGATGGACGCCACCGTGTCGAGAAGGCCCCAAAAAGTTCCCAGCAGCCCGAGGAAGATGAGCAGGCCGATGATGTAGCGCGAGATGTCGCGGGATTCGTCCAGGCGTGCCTGGATACCGTCCAACAGCGAGCGCATGGACAACGCCGAAAGGCTCAGGCGGTCCTTGCGTTCGCCCAGCATGGTCGCCATCGGCGCCAGAAGCTTCGGCGCCTTCGGCTGGGAGAGCGTCGGTTGGTTATAGCGGAAGCTCTCGATCCAGGCGATCTCGGGATTGAGCATCGTCACCTGGCGGAAATTGTAAATAATGCCGAGCAGCAAAACCCCCAGGATCAACCCGTTCAGGGGCACGTTGGCCATGAAGGCGGCCTGCAGTTGAGGGAACAGGACAGCGAGCACGACGAGCACCGCGACCAGGAAAAGAATCATCCGGACGAGGAAACGTCGCGACCGGGCCATGGCGGGGGGAGTCTCCAGAACTTACACAGACGCGGGTGCGCGCATTATCGCTCGGCGACGGTCACGTCGACCCGGTTCAGCGGTTCTTCCGCTGTCTTGTTGCCAAGGGCGCGCACGTCGATCCGAGTGCTGCGCACACCGTTCTCGATAAGGTAGGAGCGAACCGACAAGGCGCGCGAGAGCGACAAGCGCCGGGCCTTGCCGGAGGAAAGGGCCTCCCCTCCCGCATAGGCCATGAGCTGCAGGCGCAGGGCCGACTGCTCCTTCAGCCTGGCGGCCAGGGTCTTGAGGCCCGCTTTCGCCGTGTCCGGCAGTTTCGATGCCGTCGGCTTGAACAAAATCTGCATGGCGCGGCCCGGTGCCAGGGCTGTCCCGGCGGGCGGCAACGCGGCCTTTTCCGGGGCCTTCGGTTTCCCTCCGGGCCGCGCGGCCGGCGTCTTTTCCGTCTTCGCCGCTGTCTCCGCCATCATCGACGGCGGCGGTGGCGGCGGTGGCGGCGTCAGGACCGCGCTTGGCGGCGCCATCGGCTTGGCGGCCGGGGCGGGTTTGACCTTCTTGACCGGGGCGGGCCGGGCCGGTGGCGGCGGCGGCGCGATCACCGGGGCCGGGACCGCCGAGACGGTCACCGGCGGCTTCTTCGGAGCCTTGGCCGGCGGCGGCGCGGGGGGGGCCTTTTTCGGCATGGCGGGGCGGGCGGCGACCCTGCGTTTGCGCTTGGCGGGAAGCGTCGTCGCCCTGGCCTTGCGCCTGATCTTGGCCTTTTTGCCGCGCACCGGCGGGACGTGAAGGCGGGAAACCGGATTTTTCGCTCCCGGCATGAGCAGACGGCGGCCGATCGGTGACGCCGGCATATAGACCGGCGCCGCCGGCGCGTAGACCGGGGCCGCGCCGTACCCGGCATCCCCGAGCACGCTAAGGTCGACGACGACGTTGGAATCGCCCGTGTTCACCTGCGCCCCGGCGGGGGCCAGGGCTCCGGCGCCGGCAAGAATCAGCGCGTACAGAACCGCGCCGGTGATGCGTCGGAGGATGTTCATGGACCTGTCACCGTGAGGCCGCCAATGGTCCGTTGCCCGTTCGGTCGCCGGAATCACCATAGCCAAGGGGCGGTCCGCATACAACCGGTTTGCCGCACTGGAATCGTGAAGGTGTAGAGCACCTTATTATGACTTTTCCATGGCGGCTTCACGAAGAATCTTTACCAGGGTTGCGTGGAGAGGATGGGTGGCGGCCAGGACGTTGCCGCTGCTCAGCATGTTGCGGCCGCCGTCGATTTCGCTGACGTCGCCGCCGGCCTCGCGCACCAGCACCATGCCCGCGGCGATGTCCCACGCATGGAGGCCGGTCTCCCAGAATCCGTCGTAGCGTCCGGCCGCCACGTAGGCCAGATCCAGCGCCGCCGATCCCGAGCGCCGCACCCCGGCGGAGACCGCCATCACCGCCGCCAGCTGGCGCAGGAACAGCGGATGGTCGTCCCGGCGCCGAAAAGGGATGCCCGCGACAAACAGCGAATCCTCGGGCCGCCGCCGGGCGGACACCCGCAGGCGGCGTCCGTTGAGGTGGGCCCCGGCCCCTTTTTCGGCCCAGAACATTTCGTCGTACGCCGGCGCGTAGATGACGCCGGCGATGGGCTCGCCGTCGCGCTCCAGGGCAAGGGAGATGGCGAAGTGGGGAAGGCCGTGCAGAAAATTCGTGGTGCCGTCCAGGGGATCGATGATCCAGCGGTTGGACGTGTCGGCGCCGGGAATGGCGCCCTCTTCCTCGGTGAGGAAGCCATAGCGGGGCCGCGCCTTGCGAAGGGCGGCGCACAGGGTTTTCTCGGCCGTCGTGTCGGCGGTGCTGACGAAATCGGCGGGGCCTTTTTTCGACACCTGCAGGTGCTCGACCTCGCCGAAGTCACGCACCAGCTTCCGTGACGCCTTTCGCGCCGCCGCAACCATGACGTTGAGAAGGGCGGAGCGGGGGTGGGCCATGGCGGCGTTAGTCCTTGGCCCGTTCCACGTAGGAGCGCTCGGCGGTGTTGACCACCACCCGCGTGCCCGCCTCCACGTGCGGGGGCACCATGATGCGCATGCCGTTCTCCAGCAGCGCCGGCTTGTACGACGAGGACGCCGTCTGCCGCTTGACCACCGCGTCCGCCTCGCTGACCTTGAGGACCACCGTGTCGGGAAGCTGTATCCCGATGGGCCGGTCTTCATGGCTCTCGATGGTGACCGTCATGTTTTCCTGGAGAAAGGCCACCTGGTCCTCGCCGATCAGGTCTTTTTCCAGGGTGATCTGGTCGTAGGTCTCGTTGTCCATGAAGGTGTACATGTCGCCGTCGGCGTACAGAAACTGGTATTGCTTCTGATCCAGGCGCGCCCGCTCGACGGTCTCGGACGAGCGGAACCGTTCGTTGAGCTTGGTCCCGCCGCGGATGTCCTTCAACTCCACCTGCAGGTACGCTCCGCCCTTGCCGGGCTGGGTGTGCTGGATCTTGACCGCCCGCCACAGGCGTCCCTGGTGTTCGATCACCATGCCCGGACGGATGGCGTTGCCGCTGATTTTCATGGTGCCGTCATGCTTTGGAATGGCCGCTGAATGTCGCGGCGCGGAACCTAACAGCTTGCCCCGCCCGAGGCAACGGGAAGGGGAGGGGCCAAATACAGGGAGGTGACGCGGGAGGTCACGGACAGTGCGACTTTATTATATGACATCCGGTTTCGGCTTGCCGGACTCACCGCGTGGCGGCCCTTGGGATGGCCTCGTCGAACGCCATTACCGCTGCGGCGGGGCCTTGATCGTGCCGTTCAATTGGTTTAGACTGGTCTAAGACCAGTGTGAATAGGGCCGGTGGGTATGACGAAAGTTGGCGCCTACGAGGCGAAGACCCATCTTCCCCGCCTGCTGGAGAAGGTCCGGCGCGGCGAGCGGATTACCATCACCAAGCACGGGGTTTCCGTGGCCATGCTCGTGCCCGTGGAGCGCTCGGCCGGCCGTCCGGTGGCGGATACCGTGTCCGCGTTGCGCCACTTCCGGCGGGGGATGCGACTGGACGGGCTTTCCCTCGGCGATCTCATTCGCGAAGGGCGGCGATGAGCGCTTTCGTCCTCGACTGTTCGGTGGGGATGGCGTGGTGCTTCGAAGACGAAGCCGACCGCTATGCCGACGGGGTGCTGGACAGGTTGGTGGAGGAAACCGCCCTGGTTCCACCCCTGTGGCCGTTGGAAATCGCCAACGTGCTGGTCGTCGCCGAACGCCGCCGGCGGCTGCGCAAATCCGATTCCGCCCGGTTTCTGGAACTCGTCGGCGCCCTGCCCATCGTGGTGGACAGCGCGACACCGGATTCGTCCCACCTGCTTGCCTTGGCCCGGGAGCAAGGTTTGTCGGCTTACGATGCCGCGTATCTGGCGCTGGCCATGCGCGAAGGAATTCCCCTGGCGACCCGGGACCGGGCGCTTGGCAAGGCGGCGCGGCGGTGTGGCGTTTCTCTGCTTGCCGCCGTCTGATCTCAGTCCGTGGCGGCCCGTGCGATGGCCCGATTGAACGCCTTCACCGCCGCGGCGGGGCCTTCGGCGTGGTCCCAGACGCCGGCGGCGGCGGCCAGGAAGTCGGCGCCGGCGCGCACCAGCGGGGCGCAGTTCTCGGGCGTGATTCCGCCGATGGCCACCGAAGGCACGATGGCGACCTCGTTCCACCATTCCAGGATTTCGGGCGCGGCCCGGGTCTTCGGCCGTTTGGTTTCGGTGGGAAAGAAGGCGCCGAACGCCACGTAGTCGGCGCCTTTATCCGCCGCCACGATGGCCAGGTCGCGGGAATCGTGGCAGGTCACGCCGACGACGGCGTCGGCGCCGACGGCGGCGCGCGCCTCTCTGTACGATACGTCCTCCTGGCCGATGTGGACGCCGTCACAGTCCAGCTCCGCCGCCAGGTCGGCACGGTCGTTCAGGATGAACGCCACGTCGCGGTCCTGGGCCACGGGGCGCAGCACCTCGGCGGCGCGGCGGATGAAATCGTCGTCCGCCTCTTTCAGGCGCAGTTGAACCGAGGCCACGTCCCCGGCGTCAAGCGCCGCCGCAAGCACGTCGGCAAACGCCGCCGGGTCCAGGGACCGAAGTCCGGGCGGCGTGATCAGGTAGAGACGGCAGACGGGCGCGCGCGAATCCCCGGTCATGACTTTGGCTCGAAGCTCTCGAAGCGTGTGTCCCTTCCCATAGACCGGCGGTCGGTAATTTTCAACAGCCGGTGGCGGCCAGCCAGTCCAGGCAGGCGCCGCGGAAATCGGCGGAATCGAGAAGGTCCAGTGCCCCATCGCCGTCGTCGTCCAGGGCGGCGCCCAACTGGCCGGCGATGTCGGCGACCCTGGACCGGACATCGGCGGTGGCCTCCAGCCGCACCACCTTGATTCCCCGGCGCAGGGCGTTGAGCGCCAGGCCGGGGTTGTCGCCGCAGTCGAGCACCGCCGTCAGCGCCACCCGGGGGTAGACGCGGGCGGCCTCGGCGATCATGTCGCGGAACACGGCGGCGCCCAGATAGGCGGCGGCGCCGGGGGCGCTCAGCAACGTCACCGGCACGCCCAGTTCGGCGGCCGCCGACAGGGCCGCCTTGGCGTGGTCCAGACTGTGGACGATGATGGCCCGGCCCCTCATGTCCGCTAGTACTCCACACCTTCCCGTGGCGCGAAATCACAAAGCGGGGTCCGAAGACCCCGCCCGCGCACCGGCGACGGCGCGCTCAGCCGGCGTTGGCCATGACGACGGCGGTGTCCGCCATGCGGTTGGAGAACCCCCACTCGTTGTCGTACCAGGACAACACGCGCACGAAGTTGCCCCCCAGCACCTGGGTCTGGCTCAGGTCGAAGACCGAACTCAAGGGGTTGTGGTTGAAGTCCACGGACACCAGCGGTTCGTCCACGGTGCCGAGAACGCCCTTGAGCCGCCCCCGGGCGGCGTCGACGATGGCGTTGTTGACCTCTTCGACCGAGGTCGGGCGGTTGGCCACGAAGGTCAGGTCGATCATGGAAACGTTGGCCGTGGGCACGCGCACGGCGGTGCCGTCCAGTTTGCCGTCCAGTTCGGGCAGCACCAGGCCGACGGCGCGCGCGGCGCCGGTGGACGTCGGGATCATGGACATGGCCGCGGCGCGCGCCCGGCGCAGGTCGCCGTGCAGGGTGTCCACCGTGCGCTGGTCGCCGGTATAGGCGTGGACCGTGGTCATGAACCCTTTGTCGATGCCGACCGCGCCGTTCAGCACGTCGGCCACCGGGGCCAGGCAGTTGGTCGTGCACGAGGCGTTGGACACCACGGTGTGGTCTCCGGTCAGCTTGTCGTGGTTGACGCCGAAGACCACGGTCAGGTCGACGTCCTTGGCCGGGGCCGAAATCAGAACCTTCCCCGCCCCGGCGCTCAGATGTTGGGCCGCCGATTGGCGATCGGTGAACAGGCCGGTGCATTCCAGGGTCACGTCGACGCCCAGGTCTTTCCACGGCAGCTTGCCGGGATCGCGTTCGGCGGTCACTTTGACCGGGCCCTGACCGACGTCCATGATGTCGCCGTCCACCTTCACGTCGGTGTCCAGCCGGCCATGGATGGAGTCGTATTTCAGCAGATGGGCATTGGTCGCGACCGGGCCCAGGTCGTTGACGCCGACGACCTGCATGTCATTGCGGCGGGACTCGATGACCGCCCGCATGACAAGCCGGCCGATACGGCCGAAACCGTTTATAGCAACGCGAACCGCCATTCCATCCTCCGTGGCAATAAAAAACGAACGCCTGTATGATCGTGATGCAGGGTTCCGCCGGCCGTCATCGCGTTCCCAGTCGCGTGAGGGCCGGCGCGATTTCCGTGCGCGGCAACATCGACCGATTGGCGGTTTCCGTCAATGGGATTTTTGCGCGCTTGTACCCTCTATCGTGATAGGATCATAGAGGGGCCTGGGGCAGGGACCGCGGTTGACGCCTTTACGGGCCAAGGCATATCCTACCCTGGCTCGGGGGGGTAAATTCGAAAAGCTTGGGGATGGACACGAGCATTCAAAAGCCGACGCTCGTAGAGCGGGCGCAGAAGCAACTCGACGAGGCCGTGGGACGGCTGGAAGCAGCGTTGAACGCGCGCGCGGACGGAAACCCGCTCGCCGCGGAGTTGGCGGCGGTGCGCAGTCAAAACGCGTCCCTGAAGGAAGTCACCGAGGGCGTATCCGAGCGCCTGGACGGTGCCATCGACCGCATCAGGGCGGTGCTGGAGCGCTGAGCCCATGGCACAGGTTTCGGTCATCATCAACGGCCGCAAATACCAGGTCGCATGCGACGACGGCCAGGAGGCCCACCTGTCGCGGCTGGCCGCCTACGTCGACAAAAGAGTCGGCGAACTGGTGGCGGCGGTGGGCCAGGTGGGGGACGCGCGCCTTTTGGTGATGGCAACCCTGTTGGTGGCCGACGAGCTGTCCGACGCTTACGCCGAGCTGGAGGTGCTCAAGTCCGCCGGCGCCGACGCCAGCGAGCGCCTGGCGGCCGAGGAGAGCCTGGGGAGCACCATGGAATCCCTGGCCCGGCGCATCGCCGATGTCGCCGAGACCCTGGAGCAATCCGGCCACGCGGCCTAGGATTTTTAACCGTTGGTATTGCCCGGACGGCCGGCCTCGCGGGGCATGACAGGTCCCCAATAGCCTGCTAGATTCAGACCCAGGACGGTCGCTGCAGGGTGCGTGAGGCCAAAAATCCCTGGGGCCAACATTAACCTCTTGGGAGCTGTCCCTGCCGGGCCCGTGGGCTCGGTATCATGGCGCCCACCTGCATATGCAGGCCACAGAGGATCATGCGGCCAACGGCCACTGCGGCGCCGTCCGAACGTCGCTTTCAACCCGCCTTTCCCCGCTGCCGCTCGCCCCGGCGGGAATCGTGGGGCCGGCAGGAAACCCGAAAAATATCCATGTCCCTCGACGACGAAAAGACCCGGCTGCGCGCCTTGGCGCGTCGACGCCGCGCCGCCGCGAATCAGGCCGCCGGGCCCGGGGCCGGCGAGGCGCTGCGCGACAATTTCGTGGACGCCATGGCGGCGATGGGAATTCCGGCTGGCGGCCCGGTGGCCGCCGGATATGTGCCGATCAAGGGGGAAATGGATGTAGGCATCCTGCTGTCCCATCTGCACGGCGAAGGTTTTGTCTGCGCCCTGCCGGTGGTCGGGGCGCCCGGCGCGACCCTTGAATTCCGCCGCTGGGTTCCCGGCGCGCCGCTGGAAAAGGGAAAATTCGGCACCCGCCATCCCGCGCCGACGGAACCCGGGCTGAGGCCGGACATGGTGCTTGCTCCGCTGCTCGCCTTCGATGCCCGGGGGTATCGCCTGGGGTGGGGCGGCGGCTATTACGACCGCACCATCGAGGCGTTGCGCGACAACGGGCCGCTGGTGGTGGTGGGGGTCGCGTACGCCGCCCAGCAGGTGGATACGGTGCCCCACTCCGGGCGGGATCAGCGCCTCGACTGGGTGGTCACCGAGGATGGGGCGGTACGGGTGGGATAGGCTGGCCATGAAGGTATTATTTTGCGGCGACGTGGTCGGCAAAGCCGGCCGCAAGGCGATCGTGGACAACGTTCCCCACCTGCGGGAGCGCCTGGGTCTCGACTTCGTTATCGTCAACGGCGAGAACGCCGCCCATGGTTTCGGCATCACCGAGGGTATCTGCAAGGCGTTCTACGAGGTGGGAGTCGACGTCGTCACCACGGGCAACCATGTCTGGGACCAACGCGACATCATCAACTACATCGATGGCGACCCGCGCCTGCTCAGGCCCCTGAACTACCCCGAGGGCACGCCGGGCCGCGGGGTCAACGTCTTCGACGTGCCCGACAGACGCAGGATCATGGTGATCCATCCCATGGGCCGCTTGTTCATGGAGGCCCTGGACGATCCCTTCGCCGCCGTCGAGGGGGCGCTGGCCAACCACCGTCTCGGCGGCTCGATCGACTGCATCATCGTCGACATGCACGCCGAGGGCACGAGCGAGAAAATGGCCATGGGCCACGCCCTGGACGGACGGGTTTCCATGGTCGTCGGCAGCCACAGCCACGTGCCCACGGCCGACACCCAGATCCTGCCCGGCGGCACCGCCTACCAGACCGACGCGGGAATGTGCGGCGATTACGATTCGGTCATCGGCATGATCAAGGAAACGGCGGTGGCGCGCTTCACCCGGAAGCTGCCGACGGGGCGCCTCGAGCCCGCCGGGGGCGAAGCCACGCTGTGCGCCGTGTACCTGGAAACCGACGAGAAAACCGGTCTTGCCCGCCACGTGGGCCCCTTGCGAATCGGCGGCCGCCTGGCCGAGCACTGGCCGGTTTGATCGGCGGACGGACGGAAATGGGAGCCGCGAATCGGGATTACGCGGCGACGGTCCGGCCGTCTTTAACCTTTCCGCAACCCTTCCGCCCAATTCTTGCCATATTGATTTGCTAACTGAATAGTCGCCGTTCGTGCGCCCTGCCGCTATATTTGGTACCGTCGTGCGACGAAACATACCTTATCGTCCTATCGGACACTGTGGCGAGCCATGGCCGGTCATTCCCAGTTCAAGAACATCATGTACCGGAAGGGGGCCCAGGACGCCAAACGCGCCAAGCTTTTCACCAAGATCATCCGCGAACTGACGGTGGCCGCAAGGTCCGGACTCGCCGATCCGGCGATGAATCCCAGGCTGCGTGGGGCCATCGCCGCGGCCCGCGCCGCCAACATGCCGAAGGACAACATCGAGCGCGCCATCAAGCGCGGGGCCGGGGGCGAAGAGGGCACCGCCTTCGAGGAGATTCGGTACGAAGGGTACGGACCCTGCGGCGTCGCCATCATCGTCGAGGCGCTGACCGACAACCGCAACCGGACGGCGTCGGAGGTTCGCGCCGCCTTTTCCAGGCATGGCGGAAATCTGGCCGAATCGGGCAGCGTCAGCTTCATGTTCGAGCGCATCGGCCTGGTCCACTACAAGGCGGACTCGGCGAGCGCCGACGACATGTTCGACGCGGCGTTGGAGGCCGGGGCCGAAGACGTCGAATCCGCCGACGGGGGCCATCAGGTCATCTGCCGCCCCGACGACCTGAGCGCCGTGCGCGACGCCTTGGAGAAACGGTTCGGTCCGGCCGTTTCGGCGGCCCTGGACTGGAAGCCGCGCAACACCGTGCCGGTGGACGAGGGATCCGCCGAGACCCTGTTCCAGCTGTTGGACCTGCTTGACGACAACGACGATGTGCAAAGGGTGGCCGCCAATTTCGAGGTCGCCGACGACGTCATTAACCGACTCGGCGCTTGAGCGGCGCCGGGGCGGGGATAGCGGAGTACACGGACCCATGCGATTGATCGGACTGGATCCGGGCCTGCGCAACACCGGATGGGGTGTCGTCGACGCCACGGACAACCGGCTCAGCCACGTCGCCAACGGCGTCGTCGGCACCGAGGCCCGCCGCTCCCTGGCCGAACGGCTGGTGCAGCTGGAGGAAGGCCTGGCGGCGGTCATCGAACGCTTCGCGCCGGTGGAAGCGGCGGTCGAGGAGACCTTCGTCAACCGCAACCCCGGCTCCACCCTGAAGCTGGGACAGGCGCGGGGCATCGCCCTTCTGGTTCCCGCCCGCGCCGGCCTGGCGGTGGCGGAGTACCCTCCCAACGTGATCAAGAAGACGGTGGTGGGCAGCGGTCACGCCGCCAAGAAGCAGATCCAGATGATGGTGCGCACCCTGCTTCCGGGCTGCGCCATAACCAACGCCGACGCCGCGGACGCCCTGGCGGTGGCCATATGCCACGCCCATCACCGGGGCGCGCGCCTGATGATTGCGCGATCCGCCGCGGGCGTGGGGACGGAGGCGCTCAGGTGATCGCCAAACTCGCGGGCATCGTCGATTCCCAGGGCGAGGACTGGGCCATCATCGACGTCTCCGGCGTCGGATACCGGGTGTTCTGTTCCGGGCGCACGCTCGGCCGCATGACCGTCGGCGAGGCGGTCACCCTGTTCGTCGAAACCCATGTCCGCGAAGACCATATCCACCTGTACGGGTTCGCCGACGCCATGGAACGCGACTGGTTCCGCATGTTGACCACGGTGCAGGGGGTGGGCGCCAGGGTCGGGCTGGGCATCCTCACGGCCCTCAGCGCGGACGCATTGGTGCAGGCGATCGCCGCCCAGGACCGGGCCGCCATCAGGCAGGCCTCCGGCGTCGGGGCGAAGCTGGCGGGCCGTATCCTGAGCGAGCTCAAGGACAAGGTCGGCGCCCTCGCCCTCGGTCCGCTGGCGGCGTCGCCCGCCGCCGGCGACGGGGGCGGCCTGCGCGGTCCCGCCGCCGACGCCGTGTCGGCCCTGGTCAACCTGGGCTACACCCCGTCCGAGGCGCTGGGGGCGGTGTCCCAGGCGGGCGGCAGGTTGGGGTCCGACGCCCCGGCGGAGGCGTTGATCCGGGGCGGGCTGGTGCAGTTGGGCGCCAGCGAGCAAAGCCGATGACGGAAGACCGCGTCATTGCCCGCGACCGGACCGAGGGCGATCCGCCCGAGGCCGGGCTGCGCCCGCGGACCCTGGACGAATTCGTCGGCCAGGCCCAGGTGTGCGAAAACGTGCGGGTTTTCGTCACCGCCGCCCGCGCCCGGGGCGAGGCCCTCGATCATGTGCTGTTGTACGGGCCGCCGGGCCTGGGCAAGACAACGCTGGCGCAAATCGTCGCCCGCGAACTGGGCGTCGGTTTTCGCGCCACGGCGGGGCCGGTGATCGCCAGACCGGGAGACCTGGCGGCGATCCTGACCAACCTGCAACCCCAGGACGTCCTTTTCATCGACGAGATCCACCGCTTGAGCCCGGTGGTCGAGGAGATCCTGTACCCGGCCATGGAAGACTTCCAGCTCGACCTGGTCATCGGCACCGGTCCCGCCGCCCGGTCCGTGCGCATCGACCTGCCGCCGTTCACGCTGATCGGCGCCACCACGCGCACCGGGCTGATCACCTCGCCGCTCAGGGAGCGCTTCGGAATTCCCCTGCGCCTGGTGTTCTACGAGGCCGGGGAGTTGGAGAAAATCGTGCGCCGGGGCGCCCGGCTTTTGGACATGGAACTGACCGCGGACGGGGCCGCCGAGATCGCCCGCCGGTCGCGGGGAACGCCCCGGGTGGCGGGTCGGCTGCTGAGACGGGTGCGCGACTTCGCGGCGGTCGGGGGCGCCACGCCGGTCGACGCCGCGGCCGCCGACGCGGCGCTGAAGCGTCTCGAGGTTGACGGGAACGGGCTCGACGCCATGGACCGCCGCTATCTGCGCTGTATCGCCGACAACTACGGCGGCGGGCCGGTCGGCGTGGAGACGCTGGCGGCGGCGCTTTCGGAGGAACGCGACACCATCGAAGAGGTGATCGAACCCTATCTTATCCAGCAGGGATTCCTGTTGCGCACGCCCCGGGGGCGCGCCTTGGGCGAGCCCGCCTACCGGCACCTGGGCCTGGCCGTGCCGGCCTCGGCGGCCCAGCTCGAGCTTGTCCAGGCGGCGGAGGGCGGAGATGAATGAGCCGGCGGCCACAGGACGCGGCCCGGTGGGCGCGGACGTGCGGCCTCTCAGGCGGCCCCCGCCGGCTTCCCGCGAGGACCATTGACCATGGAGGACTTTTGACCATGAACGAAGGGGGCTGAACCATGGAAACCACCATCGTTGAAGCCGCCGCGCTGGGCGGCTCCGTTGCCGAACTCGACTTTTCCATATTGGCCCTGTTCCTCAGGGCCGACGTGGTCGTCAAGGCCGTCATCGTTCTTTTGTTTTTCGCGTCGATCTGGTGCTGGGCGATCATCTTCGAGAAAATCGTGGGGCTGCGCCGCCTCAATGCCCGGGCCTCCGATTTCGAAACCGCGTTCTGGTCCGGCTCGTCCCTGGACGAGTTGTACGACCGCATCGGCACCCGGCCCGGCGACCCCATGTCCGCGGTTTTCGTCACCGCCATGCAGGAATGGCGGCGCTCCCTGGCCAAGGGAATGAGCCAGAACGAAAGCGTGCGCGCCAGCCTGCAGGAGCGCATCGAGCGGGTCATGCAGATCGCCACGGTGCGCGAACTGGATCGCGCCGAACGCAACATGACCTTCCTCGCCTCGACCGGGGCGACGGCGCCGTTCGTCGGACTGTTCGGCACGGTGTGGGGGATCATGAACAGCTTTCAATCCATCGCGTTGTCGAAGAACACCAGTCTGGTGGTGGTCGCGCCCGGTATCGCCGAGGCGCTGTTCGCCACGGCGCTCGGACTGCTGGCGGCGATTCCGGCGGTGGTGGCGTATAACAAGCTGTCCAAGGACCTGACCCGCTACGCCGAGCGCCTGGACAGCTTCGCCGGCGAGTTTTCCGCAATCCTGTCGCGCCAGATGGAAGAGAAGCGCTGATCATGGCCGCAACCGTATACGGCGGCCAGGTCCGCCGCGACCGCCGCCGTGCCCATCGCCCGATGAGCCAGATCAACGTGACGCCCATGGTCGACGTCATGCTGGTGCTGCTGGTCATCTTCATGGTGACGGCGCCGCTGCTCACCGTCGGGGTCAAGGTGGACCTTCCCAAGACCAAGGCCGCGGTGATTTCGGGCCAGGACGAACCGCTGACCATCACGGTGGACGGCGAGGGGCACATCTATCTCCAGGAAACGAAGTTGGATCTGGAGGCCCTGGCCCCGCGGCTGATCGCCATCACCAGCAACAATCCCGATGTCCGCATTTTCCTGCGCGGCGACAAGACCGTCGAATACGGCCGCGTCATGGAGGTGATGGGCACGGTCAACGGCGCCGGCTTCACCAAGGTCGCCCTGATCACCCAGCCGCTGAAAAGCGGCACCGCGCGCAAGAAAAGATTGAAGGCGGCAAAGAAGTCGAAGTAATGGTCATGCGCAGGGGCATCGTCTATTCCGTTCTTTTCCATGCCGTGGTGTTGACCGTCGGCTATTACGGCATGCCGGCGCTGCGCCGGCTGCCGCCGGTGATGGATGCCCCCATCGTCGTCGAACTGATGACCGTGGCCGAGGTGACGAATGCGCCGCCGCCGGAGGCCAAGCCCGAGCCCAAGCCCGAGGCCAAGGTCGAGCCCAAACCCAAACCCAAACCCAAACCCAAACCCAAACCCGAGCCGGCGAAGGCCGAGCCGCCACCGCCGCCGCCCGAGCCCGAGGTCGCCGCCGTGCCGCCGCCGCCGGAGGAGCAGCCGAAGGCGAAACCCGAGCCCAAGCCGAAGCCCAAGCCCAAGCCGAAACCCAAGCCCAAACCGAAGGCCAAGCCCAAGCCCAAGGCGCCGCCCAGGCTTGCCAAGATCAAGCCGCGGCGCAAACCCAGGCCGCCGGATATCTTTGCCTCGGTCCTGAAGACGGTGGAGGACCTGAAGCCGCGTCCGCCCAATCCGAAGGAGAAAACCGAGAAGAAGAAAGAGAAAAAGAAAAAACCCGAAGAGTCTTTCGAGGCGCAGGTCGCCGAGGCCTTGCGATCGCAAGCGCGCCGGCACGATATCGACCGCCCGCTTACCATCAGCGAAATAGACATGGTGCGCCGGCAGATCGCCCGCTGCTGGAACCTCCAGGCAGGTGCCAAGGAGGCGGAGAATCTGATCATCGAAATCTCCGTCGCCATGAACCCCGACGGCACCGTGCGCCACGCGCGCATCCAGGATAAGGACCGCGCCGCGGGCGACCCCTTCTTCCGTGCCGCCGCGGAAAGCGCGTTGCGGGCGGTGTTGAATCCCCGCTGCCAACCGTTCAAGTTGCCCCGGGACAGGTATGATCGTTGGCAAACGATGGCGTTGATCTTCGATCCCAAGGAGATGTTTTAGGCATGATGGATGGACCCCCACCCCTTTTGAAAGCCAGCTGGATTCCCATCCTTGCCGTCATTCTCGTGCTTGGCGGGTCGTCGTCCGCGTCGGCGGAGCTGAGGATCGACATCACCCGCGGCACGGTCGAGCCGCTGCCCATCGCGGTGACCGATTTCCTCGGCACCGCCGAGGACGAGACCCGGTTCGGGCGGGACATCGCCGGTGTCGTGGCCTCCGATCTCGCACGCTCGGGCCTGTTCCGTCCCATCGACTCGCGCGCCTTCATCCAGACCGGCAGCGCGCTCAGCGGCCTTCCCCGCTTCGCCGACTGGCGGGTGATCAACGCCCAGGCCCTGGTCCAGGGGCGCACCCAGATCGTCGAGGACGGGCGGCTGCGCGTCGAGTTCCGGCTGTGGGACGTGTTTGCCGAACAGCAGATGGTGGGATTCGAGTACCACACCGCGCCCAACGGCTGGCGCCGCGTCGCCCACATTATCGCCGATGCGATCTACAAGCGGGTGACCGGCGAAGACGGCTATTTCGACACCCGCATCGTCTACATCGCCGAAACCGGGCCCCAGGACCGGCGCATCAAGCGGCTGGCCATCATGGACCAGGACGGGGAAAACCACCGCTTCCTCACCGACGGCGACACGCTTGTGCTGACGCCCCGGTTTTCGCCGACCCTGCAGGAGATCATCTATCTCTCCTATTACGGCGGCGTGCCGCGCGTTTACATCTTCAACATCGACACCGGCCGCCAGGAGATCGTCGGCGACTTTCCGGGCATGACGTTTGCGCCGCGTTTTTCCCCCGACGGCAAGTCGGTCATCATGAGCATGGCCAAGGACGGCAATTCCGAGATCTACACCATGGACCTGAGCACCCGTGCCGTGAAGCGGCTGACCTTTCATTCGGCCATCGACACTTCTCCCAGCTACGACGCCGGTTCGGGCAGGGTGGTGTTCAACTCCGACCGCGGCGGCACGCAGCAGCTCTATGTGATGGACGGGGACGGGAGCAACGTCAGGCGAATCAGCTTCGGCCAGGGACGGTACGCCACGCCCGTATGGTCGCCGCGCGGCGACCTGATCGCCTTTACCAAGATCCATAAAGGACGGTTCTTCATCGGCGTCATGCACACCGACGGCAGCGGCGAACGACTGCTCGCCGAGGACTTCCTGGTCGAGGCGCCGACGTGGGCGCCCAACGGGCGGGTGTTGATGTACTTCCGCCAGGAGCCCTCGGACCGCACGGGAGGCGGCGGCCGGTCGCGGCTCTACTCCATCGATCTGACCGGGTACAACGAGCGTGAAATCGTCACCCCGCTGGATGCCTCGGACCCGGCGTGGTCGCCCTTGATTCCGTAATGGGGCCATCATATAGTCGCAACGCTAGTCGCAAAGCCGAACGGCCTTCGAAAATCTCGTGGAGTTGACCTCTTTTCCAATTAAAGAAAACGGCAATCAGACTCGAGAGAGTCCGGCGACTCACATCTGCTGACGGCAGCGGCGCCTTTTCACGTCAAACGCTCCGATGAGGAGGACATTCAATGCGCTTTAAGATTTTGGGCCTGATAGCGGTCGTGGCTCTTGTTGCCGCCTGCGAGACCGCGCCGGAAGAAAAGGCCGCGACCAGCGGCGCTGGCGCCGCGACGGCCCCTACAATCACGACGCCGAGCGTCAGCCCGCCACCGATGCCCTCGGGCCCGGCGCCGGGTTCGGCGGCGGACTTCGAGGCCAACGTGGGGGACCGCGTCTTCTTCGATTTCGACAAGTACAACCTGAAATCGGACGCCCGCGCGACCCTGGAGAAACAAGCCGCCTGGCTTAAGAAGTGGCCGGCGGTCACGATCACCGTCGAAGGACATTGCGACGAGCGCGGCACCCGCGAGTACAACTTGGCGCTGGGTGAGCGGCGCGCCAATTCGGTCAAGGATTACCTGGTGGCGCTGGGGGTCAACCCGAGCCGCATCAAGACCATCTCGTATGGCAAGGAGCGTCCCGTGGCACTCGGCTCCAACGAGGCGGCCTGGGCCCAGAATCGCCGCGGCGTGACGACCATAACCGGAGGCGCCGGCGCCTAATCCCCGTCTCCCCTCATCGGATTTTTTTGCGGCGCCCGCCCATTCCGGCCCTTGCCGGGATGGGCAGGCGCCCTATTTTTGCCTAGAATGGGTGCCACACTTCCGCTCGCCGCCGCCGGTGGTACGCGCCGGTGAGCCGGCGGTACGCATTGTCGCAGAACCAATTCAGGGGAACAGGTATGAAACGCTGGCTTGGCCTTTCCGGGTATGCCGCGGGCGGCCTTGGATGGCTCCCGGTGGTGGTGGTCGCGGCCCTGCTGAGCGCGCCCCACGCCCTCGCCCAAAGCGGCGAGCTCAGGTCCCTGCTTGACCGTATGGAGCGCCTGGAACGCGATATCGGGACTCTCAACCGACAGCTTTCGCGCGGGGGAACGCGGCCCCTCGTGGCGGGGGGCGGCGTTTCCGGCGCCGGTAACGCCGGGCCCGCCATCGCGCGGCTGGATGTCCGTTTGACCGCGCTGGACCAGGAATTGCGGGCGGCCACGGGAAAGATGGAGGAGCTGACCTACCAGCTCGACCAGATCAACAGGCGCCTCGACAAGCTGGTCGGCGACGTGGATTTCCGCCTCAGCGTGCTGGAAAAGGCGAGGACCGGAGCGCCCGGTTCGGCCGAGGCCCCGGTGTCCGCTCCGCCCCCGATGGCGGCGGTGCCGCGCGCGCCGGCGGTCGAGGCGGGACCGCCCGGCACCAGGGGTCAGGGTTTCGCCACGGCGCCGGGGATTCTCGGGACGATTACCGAAAACGACCTGAAAGCCGTCACGCCGCCGTCCGAGGCCCGACCCGGACCGGCGCAGGCGGCGGTCCCCCCGGCGGCGCAGCCGGCGGCGACCGAAACCGCGGTGTTGCCCGAAGGTACGCCCAAGGAACGCTATTCCTATGCCTTCGGGTTGTTGCGCCAAGCCAAGTACGACGAAGCGGAAGCGGCCTTGCGGGCGTTTATCAAGGCCCACGGCGACGATCCGCTGGCCAGCAACGCCCGCTTCTGGCTTGGCGACACCTATTACGTACGCGGGCAATTCGGCGAGGCCGCCAAGACATTTCTCGAGGGCTACAAGGCCGATCCCAAGGGCGCCAAGGCGTCCGACGACCTGCTCAAGCTGGGCATGTCGCTGGCCCGCCTGGAGAAGAAAAAGGATGCATGCGTCACCTTCACCAAGCTGAAGAAGGATTTTCCCGATGCCCCGGACAGGATCAAGAAGGCCGCGGCCAGGGAACGCCAGCACACCGGCTGCAAGTAACTGACCAGGAATACCTCGATGGATAATGCCGGGCCGCCCCGTGACCGGGCGCCGGCTTCCGGGGCGCCGGTTTCCGACGATGCCTTCGCCGCCATGATGGCGGCCGTCGGTCCCTTCGAGGCCAACCCCCGCCTGGCGGTGGCGGTGTCCGGGGGCGGCGACAGCATGGCCCTGTGCCTGCTGGCGCAGCGCTGGGCCGGCCGGCGGCGGGGTTCCACGACGGCGCTCACCGTCGACCACGGGTTACGGCCCGAGGCCGCGGACGAAGCGCGCCAGGTGGGCCGGTGGCTGAAGGCACGCGGCATCGCCCACCAGGTGCTTGAATGGCGGGGCCCCAAGCCCGTCTCGGGCGTACAGGCGGCGGCGCGGGCGGCCCGCTATGGCCTGATGACGGCGTGGGCGCGCGACGCCGGCGTGCTCCATCTGCTGCTCGCCCATCACCAGGAGGACCAGGCGGAGACCTTCCTCCTGCGCCTGGAGCGGGGCAGCGGCATCGACGGGCTTTCGGCCATGGCCGCGGTCGTCGAGACGCCGGCGGTGCGGCTGGTGCGGCCCCTGTTGGGGGTGCCGCGGGCGCGGCTCAGGGCGACGGCGCGGGCCTTCGGCCAGGAATGGCTGGACGATCCGTCCAACCGCGACGCCGCCTTCGCGCGGACGCGGATCCGGGCGGCCCTGCCGGCCCTGGCGCGCTCGGGGATGTCGCCGGCACGGCTGGCCGAGAGGGCGAACCGGGTGGGACACGCGCGCATTGCGCTGGAAAACGCCGCCTCGGCCCTGTTGGCGGGGTGTTGCACCGTCCACCCCGCGGGATACGCCCGCCTCGACCCGTCGGCCCTGGCGGCGGCGCCCGAAGACGTGTCCTTCCGGGCCCTGGCCCGGATTCTCATGTGCGTGGGGGGACGCGAATATGCGCCCAGGCGGGAGAAACTGGAGCGGCTCCACGCAGTGGTCGTCGGCGGAAAGCTGGGCAAGGCCAGGACCCTGGGCGGGTGCCGGATCGTCGCCGAGCGGTACGGAATCCTGGTCTGCCGCGAGGCGCGTGGAATGCCCGAGCCCCTTGCCGCCGTTGCCGGGACAGAGGTCGTCTGGGACGGCCGCTTCGTCATCCGTTTCGCCGCCACCGGCAAAGGCGCGCCGCGCCCGCGGCATCCCGCCCGCCTGACGCGCCTGGGGCGCGAGGGCTGGGCCGAGGTGGTCGCCGACCGGCCGGAACTCAGGGCGGGCCCGGTTCCGGCCGCCGTCCGGCTGTCGCTGCCGGCGCTGCGGGACGAATGGGGTGTTTTCGCCGTTCCCCATTTGTATTATAGTCGTACAGGGCGACACCGGCCGGACGTGGAGATCGGGCGCATGGCATTTTGTCCGCCGAATAGCATCTCCGGGATCGGGTTTATGCTTGCGTAACGTTTATCGCGTATTATTTCTTGGGAACGAGAAAGGTTCCGCACTCGAACGTGGCGTAACGGGCCGAATCCCGGGAAAGATCGACCGTCCCCGTTTGCAAGGAAGGATCGGATAGGTGAATTTCGGCCGCAATCTGGCGCTATGGGTCATCATTGCCCTGCTCGTGTTCTCGCTGTTCAACCTGTTCCAGGGGTCGTCCCGCCAGGGACCGCAGGCGAACCTGCCGTATTCCGATTTCGTGACCGCGGTTGAAAACGGCGAGATCCGCGACGTCACCATGCAGGGCAACACCGTCACCGGTCATTACCGGGATGGGCGCAACTTTTCCACCTATGTGCCGAACGACGCCAACCTGGTTCCCAAGTTGACCGAGGGGCGCGTACGCATCAGCGCCGTGCCGGCGGACGACGGGACGCCCACGTTCTGGGGCATCCTGATCTCGTGGTTCCCCATGCTGCTGTTGATCGGGGTGTGGATCTTTTTCATGCGGCAGATGCAGTCCGGCGGCGGCAGGGCCATGGGGTTCGGCAAGTCGAAGGCGCGCATGCTGACGGAACGGGCCGGCCGGGTGACGTTCGAAGACGTCGCCGGTATCGACGAGGCCAAGCAGGAGGTCGAGGAGGTCGTCGAGTTCCTCAAGGACCCCCAGAAATTCCAGCGCCTTGGCGGCAAGCTGCCCAAGGGGTGTCTCCTGGTGGGACCGCCGGGTACCGGCAAGACCCTGCTGGCGCGCGCCATCGCCGGCGAGGCCAACGTGCCGTTCTTCACCATCTCGGGTTCGGACTTCGTCGAGATGTTCGTCGGCGTCGGCGCGTCGCGTGTCCGCGACATGTTCGAACAGGGCAAGAAGAACGCGCCCTGCATCATCTTCATCGACGAGCTCGACGCCGTCGGCCGCCACCGGGGCGCCGGTCTGGGCGGCGGCAACGACGAGCGCGAGCAGACCCTGAACCAGCTCCTGGTCGAGATGGACGGGTTCGAATCCAACGAGGGCGTCATCCTGATCTCGGCCACCAACCGGCCCGACGTTCTCGACCCGGCGCTGCTCAGGCCCGGGCGTTTCGACCGCCAGGTGGTGGTGCCCAATCCCGATATCCTGGGCCGCGAGAAGATCCTGAAGGTCCACATGCGCAAGGTGCCGCTGGCGCCCGACGTCGATGCCCGCGTCGTTGCCCGCGGCACGCCGGGCTTTTCCGGCGCCGATCTCGCCAACCTGATCAACGAGGCGGCGCTGCTGGCGGCGCGCCAGGGCAGGCGCGTCGTCACCATGGACGAGTTCGAGGCGGCCAAGGACAAGGTCATGATGGGCCCCGAGCGCCGCTCCATGGTCATGACCGACGACGAGAAGAAGCTGACCGCGTATCACGAGGCGGGGCACGCCCTGGTGGCGCTGCGCGTGCCCAAGCACGACCCCCTGCACAAGGTGACGATCATTCCCCGCGGCCGGGCCCTCGGCGTGACCATGTCGCTACCCGAACGGGACCGGTACAGCTATTCCAAGGTCGAGCTTAAATCGAAACTGGCAGTGATGTTCGGCGGCCGGATCGCCGAGGAGTTGGTCTTCGGGCTGGAGAACGTGACCACCGGGGCCGGCAACGATATCCAGCAGGCGACGGCGATGGCGCGGCGCATGGTCACCGAGTTCGGCTTCAGCGAGAAGCTCGGACCGCTCCGGTATTCGGAAAACGAGGAGGAGATCTTCCTCGGCCATTCGGTGACCCAGCGCAAGAACGTCTCCGAAGCGACGGCCAAGGTGATCGACCAGGAAGTCCGCCGCATCATCGACGAGGCGGAGACGGCGGCCCGCACCATCCTGGAGAAACACCGCGACGACCTGGAGACCCTGGGGGAGGCGCTGCTCGAATACGAGACGCTGACCGGCGACGAAGTGAAATCCGTGCTCAGGGGCGAGTCCATAGTTCGCCCGGAAGAGGACGAGACACCGAAAGACCCGGGGCGCCGGGCCTCCGTTCCCGCGAGCGGCGGCAAGGCCAAGGGACACGCCGGTCCCCTGAAGACCGCGCCACAGCCCGAGTCCTGATGGCCGACGCCCGGTGAGCCGTGCCGGCCGACGTCAGCGCAGAAAAAAGCCCCGCCTTGCCGCGGGGCTTCCTGCGTAAAGGCGAGGCTCCGGCTTCACGCCTGTACCTGCGTCCGTTGGCGGCCTGCGGTGACGGCCGCGGCGATGTTTCCCGCCTCGAGGTCCTCGTGCGCGGCGCCGACGGAATCACCACCGCCGTCGCTTCCGCGGAGGAGACGTTGCGCTGGGCGCGGGCGGAAGGCGGAGACGTGGGGGCGTACGCATCGGGGCTGCTCGAGCGCCTGGCAAACCCGCCCGCCGCCTTCGCCGGATTGGCGCTCGGCCGCCCCCTGATCATGGGGATCATCAACGTCACCCCCGACAGCTTCTCCGACGGCGGCGAGGCCCTGGACGCCGGCCGGGCCCTGGCCCGCGGCCGGGCCCTGGCCGGCGCCGGGGCCGACATCCTGGACGTCGGCGGCGAATCCACCCGGCCGGGGGCGGAGCCCGTCTCCGTGGACGACGAGCTGGCCCGGGTGCTGCCCGTGGTCCGCGGCCTCGGCGAGGCCGGGCTCACGGTCTCCGTCGACACCCGCCACGCCCGGGTCATGGAGGCGGCGCTGGACGCCGGGGCCGCCATCATCAACGACGTAACCGCGCTCACCGGGGATCCCGGATCCCTGGGGGTGGCCGCGGCCCGCGGCGCGCCGGTGATCCTCATGCACATGCAGGGCGATCCCCGCACCATGCAGGACGAACCCCGCTACGAGGACGCGGCGCTCGACGTCTACGACTATCTTGCCGGGCGCGTGGCGGCGTGCGAGGCGGCGGGCGTGGACCGGAGGCGCATCGCCGTCGATCCGGGAATCGGGTTCGGCAAGACCGTCGACCACAATGTCCGCATCCTCAACCGCCTGGCGCTCTACCACGGCCTCGGGTGCGCGCTCGTGCTCGGGGTTTCGCGCAAGAGCTTCATCGCCCGGCTGAGCCGGGGGGAGGCGCCGAAACAGCGCCTCGCCGGGTCGCTCGCCGCGGCGCTCGCCGCGGTGGCTGAGGGCGCCCACATCCTGCGCGTCCACGACGTCGCCGAAACCCGCCAGGCGCTTGGCGTGTGGTCGGCCATCGATGCCGCCCGCACCGGGCAAACACCGGGTCGCGGCGCAGAAGTCCCTTAAGAAAGGGCGGCATCTCTGATATAACGCCCCTTACCGACACCGGGACCGAGCGCGGGGCAGGGGAGACACCATGACGCGAAAGCTGTTCGGGACCGACGGCATCCGCGGCACCGCCAATCGTGAGCCCATGACCGCCGCCACCGCTCTGCGCGTCGGCATGGCGGCGGCCGCGCATTTCACCAGGGGCAAACACCGCCACCGGGTGGTCATCGGCAAGGACACGCGGTTGTCCGGCTACATGATAGAGCCGGCGCTGACCGCCGGCTTCGTCTCCATGGGCATGGACGTGATCCTGGTCGGGCCCCTGCCGACGCCGGCGGTGGCCATGCTGACGCGCAGCCTCAGGGCCGACCTCGGCGTGATGATCTCGGCCTCGCACAATCCGTACGAGGACAACGGCCTCAAGCTGTTCGGGCCGGACGCCTACAAGCTGTCGGACGGGGTCGAGGCGGAGATCGAACGGCGCATGGACGGCGACATGAGCGGCGACCTCGCGCCGCCGGCCGGGCTCGGGCGCGCCAAGCGCCTGGACGACGCCCAGGGACGCTACACCGAGCACGTCAAGCAGACCTTTCCCAAGGGCTTGCGCCTCGACGGCCTGAAGGTGGTCGTCGACTGCGCCAACGGCGCCGCCTACAAGGTGGCCCCGGATATCCTGTGGGAGCTGGGCGCGGACGTGATATCCATCGGCGTCCAGCCGGACGGGTTCAACATCAACAAGGACTGCGGCTCCACGTGCGCCGCGACCATGTGCGGCCAGGTGGTGCCGAACGGCGCCGATCTCGGCCTCGCGCTCGACGGCGACGCGGACCGCCTGCTCATCGCCGACGAGACCGGCGCCCTGATCGACGGCGACCAGATGATGGGCCTGGTGGCCGGGCACTGGGCCGGCAACGGCCAGCTCAGGGGCGGCGGCGTGGTCGCCACGGTCATGTCCAACCTGGGGCTCGAGCGCTACCTGGACGGCGCCGGTCTCAACCTGGTGCGCACCCCCGTCGGCGACCGCTACGTGGTCGAGCACATGCGCCAGCACGGGTTCAACCTGGGTGGCGAGCAATCCGGCCACCTCATCCTTGGCGACTACAGCACGACCGGCGACGGCCTGATCGCGGCGCTCCAGGTCCTGGCCGTGATCGTGCAGCGCCGGCGCCCGGCGAGCGAGGTCTGCCGCGTTTTCGAGGCGCTGCCCCAGTGCCTGCGCAACGTGTCGTTCAACGGCGGCCGTCCCCTCGAGCACGACTCGGTGAAGGCGGCCATCGCGGCGGCGGAGAAACGGCTGGGGACAAAAGGGCGGCTGGTCATCCGCCCGTCGGGAACCGAGCCCGTGGTCCGTGTCATGGCCGAGGGCGAGGACGCGGACCTGATCGGCGCCGTCGTCGACGACATCGCCGGCGTCATCGGCCACGCCGCCCGATGACGCCCGGCGCGGCGGGGGCGATGGCGGGACGCGTCCTCATCGTCGCCGGTTCCGATTCGGGCGGCGGCGCCGGCATCCAGGCCGACATCAAGACGGTCACCGCCCTCGGCGGGTATGCCATGACCGCCGTCACCGCCCTGACGGCGCAGGATACCCGGGGCGTGTTCTCCATCCACGACGTGCCGGCCGACTTCGTCGCCGAGCAGATGCGCGTCGTGCTGTCGGACATCGGAGCCGACTGCGTGAAGGTGGGCATGCTGCACACGCCCGGCGTCATCGACGCGGTGTGCGACGTCCTGGAGGCCGAAGCCGGAGCCGCGGCCCGGCGCGTCCCCATCGTCGTCGATCCCGTGATGGTGGCCAAGGGCGGCGATTCTCTCCTGGCGCCGGAAGCCATGGCCAGCCTGAAGGCGCGCATGATCCCGCTGGCCGACGTGCTGATGCCCAACGTGGCGGAGGCCGAGGCGCTTACCGGCCTCAAGGTGCGCGGCCCCGACGACGCCGGGCCGGTGGCGCGGAAGCTGGCCGCCTCCGGGACCGTCCTGTTGAAGGGCGGCCACCTGCCGGGAGCGACGGTGATCGACATCCTGACCGTGGACGGGGAGATCGTCGAGGTCTTCGAGAGCCCGAGGATCGACACGCCCCATACCCACGGCACGGGATGCACCCTGGCATCGGCGACCGCCACCGGCCTGGCTCAGGGGATGGCGGTGCGCGACGCCGTGGCCCGGGCGCGGCGCTACGTCCACCAGGCGATCCTGACCGCCCCCGGACTGGGCCACGGCCACGGGCCGCTGAACCACGCCCATACGGTGCGTCCGTTTTAGGCGGTATTGATTGCGCCGCCGGCGCGGCCGGTCGCTACGCTACGGGCCGACCGGCCGGTCGCC
>JBHHXI010000013.1:0-33558 GCA_046756945.1 Rhodospirillales bacterium | reverse complement strand
GAGCGCCGTCTCGAAGCATAAGGCGCCAGCAACGCCCTTTTTCAGCAGCCTGCTAAGTGGGCACGGGCGCGTCCCCGCGGCCATTGCGGGGGGGCGGGCCGCCTGCCACCGCCTGACACCTGCCGGCCCCGTTCATATTTTTGAGAGACAGGGAAGTCTTCCCTTGATTTCTGAGCGGCCTCAGGCAGTCTTGATGGTGGCCCAGCCGGCGGGGCTGGCGCGGGGAGGCGAACCGCGCACGGGAGAAGCGCGGAACGGCAATGAACACGATTGCAGGGAGCAAAAAATGTTGACGCGACGGGACATCCTGGCGGGCTG
Organism: Rhodospirillales bacterium; assembly: GCA_046756945.1. Classification (GTDB taxonomy): domain Bacteria; phylum Pseudomonadota; class Alphaproteobacteria; order Rhodospirillales; family 2-02-FULL-58-16; genus JACZQZ01. The sequence goes on along the minus strand of JBHHXI010000013.1, from coordinate 33,240 downwards.
TATGACCCTGGCGCTGGTTCTTGCGGCCTTCCCCGCCCATGCGGCCAATGCCCAGGAGGAAGCGCGGCACCTTATCGAGTCTCTCGCCGACAAGGCGATCGCGGCGCTGACGGTGAAAGAGGTCCCCCGCGAGGAGCGGGTGAAGCGCTTTCGCGTTCTCCTGCACCAGCACTTTGCCGTGAAGACCATCGGCCGATGGGTGATGGGCCGCTATTGGCGCAAGGCGACCGATGGGGAGCGCATGGAGTTCATGAACCTTTTCGAGAACCTGCTGGTATCCATCTACGTCGACCGCTTCGCCAATTATGCGGGCGTGACCCTGACGGTCACCAAGACGGCCGCCAAGGGCGCCGCCGATATCATCGTGTATTCGAAGATCCTGCAGCCCGACGGCAGCCCGCTGGTGCGGGTCGACTGGCGCGTGCGCAAGCGCAAGGGCGAACCCAAGGTCATCGATGTCATGGTGGAAGGGGTGAGCCTGGGCCAGACCCAACGGTCCGAAGTGGCCTCGGTCATCCGCAAGAACGGCGGCAGGATTCAGAATCTCCTCGACGAAATGCGCAAGAAAATCTCCAACGGCAACGCCTGACCGCGGGCATGCCCGCCGCGACACACCTCCCATGACCGTCGCCACGCCGCTTTCCGTAGAGACACCGTCGGGCAAGGATGTCGCCTACGAGAACTTCCCCGTCGGGTCCTGGTTGTTGCCGGCCCGGCTGCGTCCCCATGTGGCCATTTTCTACGATTTCGCCCGCGGCGCCGACGATATCGCGGATAACCCGGACCTGCCGCCCGACGAGAAGGTGGCGCGGCTGGACGGGTTCGAGGATGCGCTGCTCGGCCGCGATCGGGAAAACCCCGCCTTCCGCAAGGCCCACCGCATGCGCGAAAGCCTGGCCGAAACGGGGGTTGCGCCGCGCCACTGTGCGGATTTGCTGGCCGCCTTCAAACAGGATGCGACGAAACTCCGCTACCGGGACTGGGACGACCTGATCGGATACTGCACCCTTTCGGCGGCGTCCGTGGGCCGCTACATGCTGGATCTCCACGGCGGGTCGCGCCACGGCTACGGGCCCTCGGACGCCCTTTGCATGGGTCTGCAGATCATCAATCATCTCCAGGACTGCCAGGATGACTACCGCCGCCTTGACCGGGTCTACCTGCCGATCGCGTGGATGGAGGAGTCCGGCGCGGTGGTTGAGGACCTGGACACCCCGACCACCAGCCCGGCCCTGCGCCAGGTGCTCGATCGCACGCTCGACGGCGTTGGGGCCCTGCTCGCCCAGGCCCGCCCGATGCCGGGCGGCGTGCGCAATCGCCGCCTGGCCATGGAATCCGCCGGCATTCTGGCCATCGCGAACCGGTTGACCGCGCTTTTGCGGCGCCGCGATCCGCTGGCGCGGCGCGTCGAGCTGTCCAAGCCCGGATACCTGTGGTGTTGCCTGCAGGGTGTCCTGGCAGCGGGGTTTCGCGCTCCGCGGACATGAGCCTCTCTTTCGCCGCCCTCGCGGGCCTCGTCGCGCTCGCCGCGTGGGTGGCGCTGGTTCTGTTCCGCGGTGCCTTCTGGCGCGCCGATCAGCGCCTGGAAGAGCCGCTTCCCGGCCCCGACTCCTGGCCCGGCGTGGTGGTCATCGTTCCCGCCCGCAACGAGGCGGCGACCGTGGGGCGGTGCATCGATTCCCTCCTCGGCCAGGCGTATCCGGGCCCGTTCTCCGTCATCCTGGTGGATGACGGAAGCGACGACGGCACGGCGGCGGCGGCGCGCGCGGCGGCGGCCGGTTCCGGGCGCCTGTCCATCGTCGGGGCGCGGCCGCCGGACCCGGCGTGGACGGGCAAGCTGTGGGCCGTGGCCGAGGGTCTCGCCCATGCCGACACGGCGGCGCCCGAGGCCCCCTTCGTGCTTTTCACCGACGCCGACATCGCCCATGACCGCGAAAGCCTGCGCCGGCTGGTGAGCAAGGCCGAGGCCGAGGGACTGGACCTCGTTTCCCTGATGGTGCTGCTCAACTGCCGCGGTGCGTGGGAACGCCTCCTCATCCCCGCCTTCGTCTTTTTCTTCCAGAAACTGTACCCCTTTCCCCTCGTCAACGATGCGAAGAGACCCGAGGCCGCCGCCGCCGGGGGCTGCATGCTGGTGCGCCGCGCCGCGCTGGGGCGCGTCGGGGGCGTGGAAGCGATCCGCGGCCGGCTCATCGACGACTGCGCCCTGGGGGCAAGCCTCAAGCGCAACGGGCCCATCTGGCTCGGCCTCACCCGGCACCTGCGCAGCCTGCGCGACTATCCCCGCCTGAAGGACATCTGGGACATGGTGGCGCGCACGGCATTCGAGCAGCTCCGCCATTCCGCGGCGGCCCTGGCGGGGACCGTGCTGGCGATGGCCGTCATCTATCTGGCGCCGCCGGCGGCGGCGGTGGCGGGAGCGGTGACGGGCGATCCCGTGGCCGGGCTGGCCGGTCTCGCCGGCTGGTCCCTGATGGCCTTCGCCTACCGGCCTACCGTGCGGCTCTACGGACAGGGATCCTGGCGGGCGCTGCTGCTGCCGGCGGCGGCGTTGCTGTTCACCCTGATGACGGTCGATTCCGCGAAGCGCCACTGGGCGGGTCGGGGCGGCGCCTGGAAGGGGCGCAACCGCGGCGGTTTCACACAGGGTCCGGACGCCGGCCCCGGCGGGCGCGGCGGGTGACGCGCGGGCCCGCGTGGTGTATCCATGATCCGCATGATGGCGCCCAAGCCCCCCGTGTCCGCCTCCGAGGCCACGGACCATGTCAGGTCCCTGGTCAGACGGTCGGGAACCTCGTTTTTCTGGGCCATGCGCACCCTGCCCGCGGCGAAACGGGACGCCATGTTCGCGGTGTATGCCTTCTGCCGCGAGGTCGATGACATCGCCGACGATCCGGGCGAGGAGGCGGACAAGCGAACCCGTCTCGATCAATGGCGCGACGAGGTGGAGCGCATCTACGCCGGCCGGCCGCGATTTGCCATTTCCCACGCCGTGGCCGGGGCGGTGGCGCGTTTCGGCCTGAGAAAGCAGGACTTCCTGTCGGTGATCGACGGCATGGAGATGGACGCCGCGCCAAGCGTGCGCATCGCCGATATGGAGGAGTTGAACCTGTACTGCGACCGGGTGGCGTGTGCCGTGGGCCGGTTGTCCGTCCGGGTATTCGGCGTCGACGGGGCCCATGGGGACCCGGTCGCCCACGCCCTGGGCCGGGCCCTGCAGTTGACCAATATCCTGCGCGACCTGCACGAAGACGCCGGGCGCGACCGCCTGTACCTGCCCGGCGAGTTGCTGCGCGCCCACGGCATCACCGGCTCCGACGCGGCCGCCGTTCTGGCCCATCCCGCCCTGCCCGACGTGTGTGCGGAAGTGGCCGGGATGGCAGAGCGCCGGTTCGACGAGGCGGTCTCGGCCCTGGCCGCCTGCGACCGCCACAAGATGCGGCCCGCCATCGTCATGATGGAGGTCTACCGGAAGGTCTTTCGGCTTTTGGTGCGGCGGGGCTGGCGGCGGTTGGGCGAGCCGGTGAAGCTGTCCAGGGCGGAGAAACTTTGGATCGCGTTCCGCCACGGGATGGTCTGAATGACCGCAACCGTTCACGTCGTCGGGGCCGGTGTCGCCGGCCTTTCCTGTGCCGTCGGGCTGGCACGGGCGGGGCGCCACGTGGTGGTCCACGAAGCCGCGGGGCAGGCCGGCGGCCGCTGCCGGTCCTTTCACGACGCCACCCTGGACCGGCTGATCGACAACGGCAACCACCTTCTGATGAGCGGCAACCGCGCCGTCCGCGGCTACCTTGAAGACATCGGCAGCGCCGACAGCCTGATCGGCCCGGTGCCCGCCGAGTACCCCTTTCTCGACCTGCAAAGCGGCCGGCGCTGGGTGGTGCGGCCCAGCGCCGGGCCGTTCCCGTGGTGGATATTTTCCGCCGGGCGGCGGGTCCCGGACACCCGGCCGGCGGATTACCTGCGCGGGCTGCGCCTGGCCTGGGCGGGGCGCGAGGCCACCGTTGCCGCGTGCCTGGGCACGGACGGGGCCCTTTTCAGGCGGTTCTGGGAACCCCTTGCCGTCGCCGTCCTCAACACCAGCGCCGCCGACGGCGCGGCCAGCCTGATGTGGCCCATGATTGCCCAGACGTTCGGGCTGGGCGAGGCCGCCTGCCGCCCGCTGGTCGCCCGCCGGGGCCTGAGCGACAGTTTCATAGATCCGGCGCTTCAGTTCCTCGGCCGCAACGCCTGTCCGGCCCGGTTCAACCACCGGCTACGGTCCTTGCGCTTCGAATCGGACCGGGTGGCGGGGCTGGATTTCGGCGGCGACCCCGTGGCCGTCGCGCCGGGGGACGGCGTGGTGCTGGCCGTCCCGCCGGCGGGCGCCGCCGCCCTCGTCCCCGGGATCGTCACGCCCGGGACCAGCCGCGCCATCGTCAACGGGCACTTCCGCCTCGCTGCCAGGCGCGAAGAGTTGGGTTTCCTCGGCCTGGTCGGCGGCACCTGCCAGTGGCTCTTCGTGCGCGACGATATCGCATCGGTGACCGTCAGCGCCGCCGACGCCCTGGCCGACGAACCGTCCGCCGCCATCGCCGGGCGATTTTGGGCCGATGTCACCCGCGCCCTGGGCCTCGGGGACGCGCCGCTGCCGCCTCACAGGATCGTGAAGGAAAAGCGCGCCACCTTCGCCCAGACGCCCGAGGAAGTGGCCCGCCGGCCGGGCACGCGGACGGCATGGAGAAACCTCTGTATTGCCGGGGACTGGACCGATACCGGCCTGCCGGCGACCATCGAAGGGGCCGTGCGATCGGGGCGGGCGGCAGCCGACGCGGTCCTGGCGAGCCTATCATCCGCTTGACAAATGCCGAAATTCTGACAAAAAAACCCCCTTAGATTAGAGGCGCCGTGAAATACACTGCGAGGGCGGTATCGACCCTCGCGGCGCCGTCCCTTGGGGGGACGCTAGACAGGCATGTTGGAGACACTGGCGACTCCGCATTACGAGACGGTGCCGGAGGAAGACCGTCTAGACGCGGCGATAGAGCGGGCCTCGGTTGGTCTCACCGACCGGCAGGCCGACGACGGTCATTGGGCGTACGAGCTGGAAGCCGACGTCACCATCCCGTCCGAATACATTCTGCTCAACCATTTTCTGGGGTGCATCGACGACGCCGTCGAGGCCAAGCTGGCGAACTACATCCGCGCCATCCAGGGGGAACACGGCGGCTGGCCGCTCTATCACGGCGGCGACTTCGACATGAGCGCTTCGGTCAAGGCCTACTACGCCCTCAAGCTGACGGGAGAGGACATAGAGGCGCCCCACATGGCGTGGGCGCGCAAGGCCATCCGCGAACACGGCGGGGCGGCCCGCTGCAACGTGTTCACCCGTTTCACCCTGGCCTTGTTCGGACAGATGCCGTGGCGCGCCGTGCCGGTGATGCGGGTCGAGGCGTTGCTCCTGCCCAAGTGGGGGCCCTTCCACATCGACAAGGTCTCATACTGGTCACGTACGGTGATGGTGCCGCTTCTGGTCCTGGCGGCCTTGAAGCCGCGGGCGCGCAATCCGCGCGACGTCGGAATCGAGGAGCTGTTCGTCACGCCGGCGGACGAGGAAAGGAAATACCTGAGGAACCCCACCGGCCAGTTGCTCGGCACGGTGTTGCTTCTCCTCGACCGCGTCGCCCGCGTGATCGAGCCCCTGTTTCCCAAGGCCCTGGAGCGCAAAGCCATCGACAGGGCCATCGCCTTCGTCAAGGAACGGCTCAACGGCGAGGACGGGCTGGGCGGCATTTTCCCGGCCATGGCCAACTCCCTGATGGCCTTCGACGCGCTGGGGTATCCCGGCGACCATCCGGACGTGGTGACCGCCCGCAGTGCCGTCGACAAAATGCTGGTGTTCAGGAACGGCATGGCCTACTGCCAGCCCTGCCTGTCGCCCGTGTGGGACACCGGCCTCGCCGTTCACGCCCTGATGGAGGCCGGGATGGACGGCGACGATCCGATCGTGCGGCGGGCGTGCCGGTGGCTGGTCGGGCGGCAGATCCTCGACGTCAAGGGCGACTGGGCGGCCAAACGCCGCCATGTGCGCCCCGGGGGATGGGCCTTCCAGTACTGGAACGATTTCTATCCCGACGTGGACGACACCGCGGTCGTGGCCATGGCCCTGCACCGGGCGGACAAAGACGCCTATGGCGAAGCCATCGAGCGCGGCGCCGAGTGGATCCTCGGCATGCAGAGCCGGAACGGCGGTTGGGGCGCTTTCGACGCGGACAACAATCACTACTTCCTGCAAAACATTCCCTTTGCCGATCACGGCGCGCTGCTCGATCCGCCCACCGCCGACGTCACCGCGCGCTGCATATCCCTGCTCGCCCAGTTGGGGTACGGCCAAGACCATCCGGCCGTGGCGCGGGGGCTCGGATTCCTCAGGCGCGAGCAGGAGGAAGACGGATCCTGGTTCGGCCGCTGGGGCAACAACTACGTCTACGGCACATGGTCCGTGTTGAGCGCCTTCAAGGCGGCGGGCGCGGACATGCAGGCGCCCTACATCCGCAAGGCGGCGGCATGGCTGAAATACTGTCAGCGCCCCGACGGCGGCTGGGGGGAGGACTGCTCCACCTACCTGGATCACCGCAGATGGTACGTATCGGTGGCCGCCAAGCAGCGGCGCATGGACGCCGTGAAGACGAGCACGCCGTCGCAGACGTCATGGGCGCTCCTGGGCCTGATGGCGGCGGGCGAGGTGGACAGCGAAAACGTCCGGCGCGGGATCGAATACCTGCTCAATGCGCCGCGCGACAACGGCAAGTGGAAGGAAGAATATTTCAACGCCGTGGGCTTCCCGCGGGTCTTCTATCTTCGCTATCACGGCTACAGCGCGTACTTCCCGCTGTGGACGCTGGCCCGGTACCGCAACTTGATCGCGGCCGGCGCCGAGCGGCCCGCGTTTGGCATGTGATTGAACCGGCTGGGCATCATTACAGGCCTGGCCAGCGAAGCCGATTGCCTGTCCGAAATTCCCGTTGACCGCCGGCCCCTTGTCGAGAGCGCCGGCGCCAGCCCCGAGGGCGCCCGCCGGGTGGCGCGCGCCCTCCTGTCCCGGGGCTGCACCGGGCTGCTGAGTTTCGGTACGGCGGGGGGCCTGGACCCCGATCTGCGCCCCGGCGCGCTGGTCCTGGCCGAGGCCGTCGTCGCCCCCGACGGCGGGCGCCTCGCCACCGACGCCCGGTGGCGGGACCGGCTTCGCGCCGCCCTTTCGGGCGAGGCGGACATGGCGGTGGCGACCCTTGCCGGAAGCGGGCACGCGGTGAGCACCCCGGCGGCGAAGCGCCGCCTTCGGGAAACCACCGGCGCGGCGGCCGTGGACATGGAAAGCCTGGGCGTCGCCGAGGTCGCGTCCGCAGCGGACGTTCCCTTCCTGGCATTGCGGGCGGTCGCCGATCCGGCGGCGCGGGCCATCCCTCCGTGGGTGATGAAGGCCGTCCTCGCCGACGGCAGCATCGCGCCGGGAGCGATTATCCGGCCGCTGCTGGCGCGCCCGTGGACGGTGTGGGCATTGATCGGTCTGGCGCGGGAGAACGGAAGGGCCTTGGCCGCCTTACGCCGCGTCGCTGCGCGCGCCGGCGCCGGGTTCGGCCTCGCTTAAGCCTTTAACCACGTCCTCGAAGACGAATTCGGCCGGCCGCTGGTTGTCCAGGGGGATGTCCGGGGCCATGGGCGCGTCGGTCTCGAAGCCGCGCATGGCGACCTTCAGGGCTTTCAGCGGGTGGGCCACGGTGTCGGTAACGGCGGTCGCCTCGTATCCGCAGTGGACCATGCAGTTGGCGCACTTTTCGTAGTTGCCGGTGCCATAGAGGTCCCACTCGGTCTCTTCCAGGAGTTCCGCGAACGAGGCCACGTAGCCCTCGTTCAGCAGGTAGCACGGGCGTTGCCAGCCGAAGACGTTGCGCGTCGGGTTGCCCCAGGGGGTACACCGGTATTCCTGGTTGCCGGCGAGAAAGTCCATGAACAGCGTCGACTGGGTGAAACGCCACTTCCTGCCGCGCCCGAGCTTCAAGATATCGCGGAAAAGCTGCTTGGTCTTGCGGCGATTGAGGAAGTGGTCCTGATCCGGCGCGCGCTCGTAGGCGTAGCCGGGCGAGACGGTGATCCCCTCGACGCCCAGGTCATTGGTGACGAAATCGAAGAATTCGGCCGCTTCCGGGGCCGTCATCTGGTCGAACAGCGTGCAGTTGACGTTGACCCGGAAGCCCTTTGCCGAGGCCGACTTGATGGCGGCGACGGCGCGCTTGAACACGCCCTCCTGGGCGACCGCATGGTCGTGGTGTTTCTCCAGCCCGTCCAGGTGTACCGAGAACGTGAGATAGGGGGTGGGGCTGAACAAATGGAGCTTCTTCTCCATGAGCAGCGCGTTGGTGCACAGGTAGACGAATTTCTTGCGCGCCACGATGCCCTTGACGATCTGGTCGATGTCCTTGTGCAGCAAGGGCTCGCCGCCGGGGATGGAGACCACCGGCGCGCCGCACTCGTCCACCGCGTCGAGGCATTCGCGGACGCTCAGGCGCTTGTTCAGGATGGGATCCGGATAGTCGATCTTGCCGCAGCCCGGGCACGCCAGATTGCAACGGAACAGGGGTTCCAGCATCAGGACCAGGGGGTATTTGTCGACGCCCATAAGGCGCTGCCTGACGACGTAGGCGCCGACACGAATTTGCTGGATGAGGGGGACAGCCACTTTACCGGAACTCCTTAGCCTTGCCTATTCGGCGGCGCGGGCTGCCTCGGTCAGTTCGCGGGGCAGCTTGAATATGACGCTTTCTTCCACCCCGGACAGTTCTTCCACCGAAACCTCGCCGAAGTCCCCGAGCCGCGTCACCAGCTCCTGGACCAGTTCCTCCGGCGCCGACGCGCCGGCGGTGATGCCGACGGTGGAGACGCCGTCGAGCCAGGCGGGATTCAGGGAACCGGCGTCGTCGATGAGGTAGCTGGGGACGCCCATCGCCGCGCCGAAATCGCGCAGACGGTTGGAATTCGAGCTGTTTTGCGCGCCAACCACGAGCAGCAGGTCGACGTGGGCGGCCAGGGCGCGGGCCGATTGCTGGCGGTTCTGGGTGGCGTAGCAGATGTCCTTGACGTCGGGCCCGACGATGTCCGGGAAACGCTCTTTCAGGGCGTCGATCACGTCGCGCGTGTCATCGACGCTGAGCGTGGTCTGGGTGATGTAGGCGAGCTGTGCGGGATCGTGGACCATCAATTTGGGGACGTCTTCCGGGCTGGTCACAATATGAACGCCGCCCGGAATGCGGCCCTGGGTTCCCTCCACCTCCGGGTGCCCCTCATGCCCGATGAGGATCACTTCGCGGTTCTTTCGGGCGTGGTTCTGGCCTTCCTTGTGGACCTTGGAAACCAGGGGACAGGTGGCGTCGATGATCGGCAGGTTGCGCACCTCGGCCGAATTCTCCACCGCCTCGGAAACGCCGTGGGCGCTGAACACGGTGACGCCGCCGTCGGGGATGTCCTCCACTTCCTCGACGAACACCGCCCCCTTGGCGCGCAGGGTCTCCACAACCCGCTGGTTGTGAACGATTTCGTGGCGCACATAGACCGGCGGGCCGTAGATGTCCAGGGCCCGCTCGACGATTTCGATGGCGCGCTCGACGCCGGCGCAGAAACCACGGGGTTTCGCCAGCAAGACCCGAAGGGCATTGTCCGCCTTTTTCGCCAAGGTATTGTCCCTAACCGTCTTCGCCATGGGTGGGGGCCGCCGGCGCCCGCACCATGCCAACCCGGAAAATAGGAACCTTTTGGCTGAAGGGAAAGGGTAATGTCCCGCTTCTCAACACATTGTGAGGCGGCGGGCGCCGCCCGGCGGTGCCTCCCGGCGGCGCGATTTTGCTCTTCGCCGGCCGGGGATTCCTGCTAGAACAGGCCGCGGACGGTGGCCACCTCAGTGAAAAAACAGCCATGACCATTCTGGTGACCGGAGCCTCCGGTTTCGTCGGATCGGCGGTGGTGCGCCGCCTTGTGGACGCGGGATACGCGGTGCGCGCCCTTGTGCGGCCGACGAGCGACCGCCGCAACCTCGACGGTCTCGCCGTCGAGGTGGCCGTCGGCGACGTGACGGACCCGGCGTCCCTGGCGCCCGCCGTGAAGGGGTGCACGGGTCTGTTCCACGTCGCCGCCGACTACCGCCTTTGGGTGCGCGATCCGGCGCCCATGTTCAAGGCCAACGTGGACGGCACGCGAAACGTCCTCGCCGCCGCCGCCGAGGCCGGCGTCGGCCGCATGGTGTACACCAGCAGCGTCGCCACCCTGGGGCTGCGGCCGGGCGGCGCTGCCGCCGACGAGGATACGCCGGTCGCCTTCACCGACATGATCGGCCCCTACAAGCAGTCCAAGTTCCTGGCCGAGGCGGAGGTGCGCCGTCTGGTGGCGGCCGAGGGGCTGCCGGTGGTGATCGTCAATCCGTCCACGCCCGTCGGCCCTGGCGACGTCAAGCCGACGCCCACGGGGCGCATGATCGTCGAGGCCGCCACCGGGCGCATGCCGGCCTACGTGGACACCGGGCTCAACCTGGTCCACGTGGACGACGTAGCGGCCGGGCACCTGCTGGCCTTCGACAAGGGCACGGTGGGGGAACGCTACGTCCTGGGCGGCGAGAACATGACCCTGAAGGATATCCTCCGGGACATCGCGGCGATCACCGGCCAGAAGGCGCCCCGCCTGCGCATCCCCCATGACCTGATCCTGCCGGTGGCCTACGCGGCCGAGGCGTGGACGCGCCTGACCGGCGGCGGCGAGCCCTTCGTCACCGTAGACGGCCTGCGCATGGCCAGGAAAAAGATGTTCTTCTCCTGGGACAAGGCGGGCCACGCGCTCGGCTACCGGCCCCGCCCCGCCGGCGAGGCCCTGGTCGATGCGGTCCAGTGGTTTCGCCGGAACGGGTACTGTTCCTGATCGCCCTTGCCTGATCCGGCGGCGCCGATTATGACTGTCGCCGGCCCTCGGCCGGTGGGTACATGGCCGCGCAATGAATACTCGAAGGATGCCGTTGCCCGGCCCCGGCCCGGGCCCGCCAGCATCCGCCGACGAAGGGAGGAAAAGCCCATGATAGCGGTCATGCTGGCCGCGGGCGTGGGGAGGCGCCTTTTTGGCGAGAATCATGCCGAACCGCCGAAGGCTCTGCTCCGGTTCGACGGCAAGTCCCTGCTGCACCGGCACATCGAGATCCTGCGCGAGAACGGCGTCGAGCGGCTGGTGCTGGTGGTCGGCTACCGCGCCGAAGAGCTCATGGCCGAGGTGGAGGCGGCGGGCGCCGGGGACTACGTGCGCGCCATCACCAATCCCGAGTTCGAGGGCGGCCCCGTAATTTCCCTGTGGACGGCGCGCGAGGTCCTGCGCGGCGGCGACGACATCCTGTTCATGGATGCGGACGTGCTGTACCACCGGCGCGTTCTCGAGCGCCTGATCCGCTCGCCCCACGCCAACTGCTTCCTGCTCGACCGCGGCCTGGAGCCCGGCGAGGACCCGGTGCACCTGTGCATCCAGGACGGCGCGCCGGTCGATTTCGGCAAGAACATCGAAGGCAGCTTCGACCTGGTCGGCGAGTGGCCGGGATTCATGCGCATGTCGCCCGCCATCGCCGCCCGGGTGGCGGACGCCGCCGAGGCCATCATGGAGGCCGGCCGGTCGGACGTCACCTACGAGGTGGCGATGCGGGACGTGGTTCTCAGCGAGCCGCCCGGGACCTTCGCCTACGAGGACATCACCGGCCTGCCGTGGATCGAGATCGACTACCCGAGCGACCTGCTGAGGGCGGAAAGGACGATCCTGCCCCAGGTCTCCCGGGCCGCCACCGAAGACGAGAAGGCGGACACGGACGTCGCTTAGCGGATCACGGGGACGGTCATCTTTTCTGCGGCCGCAGCCTGCTCCGCGGCGGTCCTGCTCGGCGCCGCATGGCGCAAGGGCGAGGGCGTCACAAAATAGAGATCAGCGCGTCCAGCACTTCATCGGGCTGTTCGGCCATCATCATATGGCCGCAGCCGGGAAGGGTCGTGACCCGCGCGCCGGGGATCGCATCGGCCAGGGGCTTGGCGGCACTGGCCGGAGTCATGGCGTCGTGCTCGGCGAGCAGCAGCAGGGTCGGGCATCCTATGTTCCCGGCCAGATCGAGGCCGTCGCGATACTCGTTGGCGGCCTTGAGAGCGGCATACAGCACCCCTGGCGCCGAGCGCTCCAGCAGGCTCACCGCGCCGCCGGTCATCCACAGGCCCGGCGCCCGGTTGGACCCGGTCTGGCCGTCGCGGCTATGGCCCCACAGGGTCACCATATCGAACGCCGCATGGTCGTTGTTCTTGGCCGCGTCGAGCAGCATATCCGTCACCGGCATGGGGACCGAGGTGCCGAGCAACGCCAATGCGGTGGCCCGCGACGGGTACCTTGCGGCGGCGTCGAAGGCGACCAGGGAGCCCATGCTGTGGCCGACCAGGGCCGCCTCCACGACGCCGAGGGCATCGAGCAGCGCCATGACCCAATCGGCCATGGCGGCGATGGTCGCCAGCGCCGGCCCCGAGGTGCGGCCGTGGCCGGGCAGGTCGACGGCCAGTACGTTGCGCCCGTGATAGGCGAAATAGCGCGTCTGCAAGGCCCAGACGCTATGATCCATGCCGCCGCCATGGATGAACACGATGGTCGGCCGGCCTTCCTCGAAGGGTTGGCCGCCGGTCGCCGCGAAGGCCGGTTTGCCGTCGACCGTGATGTCCATGGCGCGGCTAGGCTCTCTGGGACGCCTTGAGGGCGCGGGCGAGGTCGTCGCGGAGATCGTCGATATCCTCGAGACCCACCGAGAGCCGCACCAGGTCCTCGCTGATGCCCGCTGCCTTCAAGGCGTCCGCGTCCATCTGCTGGTGGGTGGTCGAGCCGGGATGGATAACCAGGGATTTCGCGTCGCCCACATTGGCGAGGTGGGAGAACAGGCGCAGGCCCTCGATGAAGCGCTTGCCCGCGGCGCGGCCGCCCTTGATGCCGAAGCTGAAGATCGCCCCCGGCCCCCTGGGCAGCATCCTGGCCGCCAGTTCACGGTCGGGATGATCGGGCAGTTCGGGCCAGGTCACCCATTCGACCGCGTCGTGATCGACCAGGAATTCGACGATGGCCCGGGCGTTTTCAACGTGACGGGCCATGCGCAGCGGCAGGGTCTCCATTCCCTGCAGGATGTGGAAGGCGTTGGTCGGGCTGATGCAGGCGCCGAAATCGCGCAGGCCCTCGGTGCGGGCGCGCATAATGAAGGCCTGGGGGCCGAATTCCTCCGCATAGTCGATGCCGTGATAGCCGGCATAGGGTTCGGTGAGCGTCGGGAACCTGCCCGAGGCCTCCCAGTCGAAGCGCCCGCCGTCGACGATCACCCCGCCGATGGCGATGCCGTGGCCGCCCATGAATTTGGTCATCGAATGGTGCACCAGATCGGCGCCCCACTCGAGGGGCCGGCACAGACAGGGCGTGGCGAAGGTATTGTCGATCATCAACGGCAGGCCGGCGTCATGGGCGATCCCGGCGATGGCCGGCATGTCGGGCACCTCCAATCCCGGATTGCCCAGGGTCTCGGCGAACAGCAGCCGGGTGTTGGGCCTGATCGCCGCCTTGAAGGCCGCCGGATGGCGCGGGTCGACCAGGCTGGTCTCGATGCCGAAGCGCGGCAGGGTATGGATGAACAGATTATGCGAGCCGCCATAGATCGATTGCGACGAGACGATATGACCGCCGGCGTCCATCAGGGTCATCACCGCCAGGCAGAGCGCCGCCTGGCCGCTCGCCGTGCACACCGCGCCGACGCCCCCTTCGAGCGCCGCGATGCGTTCCTCCAGCACCGCCACCGTGGGGTTCGAGATACGCGAATAGAGATGCCCGGCGCGCTCCAGGTTGAACAGGGCGGCGGCCTGGTCGGTGTCGTCGAACACATAGGACGTGGTCTGATAGATCGGCACCGCCCGCGCCCCATGGACCGGATCGGGGCGCTGGCCGGCATGCAGGCTCAGGGTGTCGGGCTTGATGTAACGGGGTCCGCTCATGGGGCCGGCCTCCTGGTGGATAGACTCCAACATAGGGCACTCATACGACGGCGTCCCAAGTCCGTCCGGACAACAGCTTAACGGGCGTGTCCCGATCTATGTAGGCGCAAGTTCGCTACTGTGGGTCGTCGGGCGTTTGGGGTATCCGATGTCCGCTTGTGGCCGAGGCTGTTCGGGCCGCGGCCTACTCGGCGGCGGTCTTGCTTGGTGCCGGGTGGCGCAGGGCGTCCAAAAGTTCCGCCTCGCGGGCCTTGGCCTGCGCCACGTTGCGCTCCTTGACGTGGCCGAAGCCGCGCATGGTTTCGGGGAGGGCGGCGAGGGCCACGGCCAGGCAGTGGTTCTCGGTGTCGAGCCGGCGCAGGAACTCCTCCACCGTCTTTTCGTAGTCGGCAATCAACTGGCGCTCCCGGCGCCGTTCGGCCGAGCGGCCGAAGACGTCGAAGGGGGTGCCGCGCAGGCCCTTGCATTTGGCCAGCACCTTGAACGCCCTCATCATCCACGGGCCGTATTCGCGTTTCTTCGCCACGCCGGTGACCGGGTCCCGTGCGGCGGCAAGGGGCGGCGCCAGGTGGAAGGTGAGCGTGAAATCGCCCTCGAAGGTGTCCCTCAGCCGCTCCATGAAGGCGCCGTCGGTGAACAGCCGCGCTACCTCGTACTCGTCCTTGTAGGCGAGAAGCTTGAAGTACGACCGGGCCACCGCCTCGGCCAGACCGGTCCGGCCCTTGGCCCGCTCCGCCTCCACCGCGCGCACCCGCTCGACCAGGTCCGTATAGCGTTTCGCGTAGGCCGCGTTCTGGTAGGCGGTCAGCTTCGTCGTCCGCCGGGCGATGAGCTCGTCCAGGCTGGCGGACACGCGGCCGGCGGCCGGCGCCGCGTCCCCGGCGAAGGCGATGGTTTCGACCCTGGCGCCGTCGTGGGCCGTCCTCCGGCCCCACAGGAAGGCGCCTTTGTTGGCCTCCACGGCGACGCCGTTGAGCTCGATGGCGCGCTCGATGGCGGCGGCCGAGACCGGCAGCAGGCCGTGTTGGTAGGCGAACCCGACCATGAACAGGTTGGACGCGATGGAATCGCCGAGAAGCGCCGTCACCAGCCTCGTGCCGTCGACGAAATCGGCGCGCCCGGCCCCGGCGGCGGCGGTGATAGCGTCGCGCAGGCCCTGTTCCGGGAACGCCAGGTCCGGGTCGCGGGTGAAGTCGGCGGTCATGGTCCGGTGGCTGTTGACCACGGCGCGGGAATAGCCCGCCCTGAGCTTGGCCAGGGCCTCGAAGCCGCCGGCGGTGACCATGTCGCACCCGAGAAGCAGCGCCGCCCCGCCGGCGGCGATGCGCACCGCGTGGATGTCGTCGGGCCTTTCCGCGATGCGCACGTGGCTGACCACGGCGCCGTTCTTCTGCGCCAGCCCGGTAATGTCGAGCACCGAGACGCCCTTGCCTTCCAGGTGCGCCGCCATGCCCAGAAGCGCCCCCACGGTGACCACGCCGGTGCCACCGATGCCGGTGATGACGATGCCGTAGGGGGAATCGACGGCGGCCGGTCGGGGATCGGGCAGGGCGGGGAAGGGATGTGCGGGGCCAACTCCGGCGCCGCCCGCGGCCCGGGTGCGCAAACGGCCCCCGTGGACGGTGACGAAGCTGGGGCAGAAGCCGTCGACGCAGGAGTAGTCCTTGTTGCACATCGACTGGTCGATGGCCCGCTTGCGCCCGAACTCGGTCTTCACCGGGGCGATGGCGACACAGTTGGAGACCACGCCGCAGTCCCCGCAGCCCTCGCACACCGCCTCGTTGATGAAGACCCGCTTCGGCGGGTCGGCCATCTGGCCGCGCTTGCGGCGGCGGCGTTTCTCGGCGGCGCAGGTCTGGTCGTAAATGAGGACAGAGACGCCCTTGTGGCGGCGCAAATCCCGCTGCAGCGCATCCAGGTCGTCCCGGTGATGGATGGTGACGTCCGGCGCGAAGCCGGCGTCGGACGGGTACTTGTCGGGCTCGTCGGTGACCACGGCGATGCGTTCCACCGCCTCGGCGCGCACCTGGCGGGTGATCAGGGAGACGCTCAGGGGGCCGTCCACGGGCTGGCCGCCGGTCATGGCGACGGCATCGTTGTACAGGATCTTGTAGGTCATGGTGACCCCCGCCGCCACCGCGGCGCGGATGGCGAGCAGGCCCGAGTGGAAATAGGTGCCGTCCCCGATGTTGACGAAGATGTGCTCGGTTTCGGTGAACGGCGCCTGGCCGATCCAGTTGGCGCCCTCGCCCCCCATGTGGGTGAAGGTGGCGGTGTCCCGGTCCATCCAGATGGCCATGTAGTGGCAGCCGATGCCGGCCACGGCGCGCGAACCCTCGGGCACGGTGGTCGAGACGTTGTGGGGACAGCCGGCGCAGAAGTACGGGATGCGCTCGATTCCGGGCAGCCGGTCCTCGAGCGCCCTTTCCTTGTCCTCGAGGAAGGCGAGCCGGTCGGTGATCTCGGTGCTGGTGTAGAAGCGCCCGATGCGCCCGGCGATGGCGCGGGCGATGCGCGCCGGCGTCAACTCGCCGGCCGAGGGCAGGATCCATTCGCCGTCCTCGTCGAACTTGCCGATGACGCGCGGGCGCACGTCCTCGCGCCAGTTGTAGAGCTGCTCCTTGAGCTGGTTCTCCATGACGGCGCGCTTTTCCTCGACCACCAGGATTTCCTCCAGTCCCTCGGCGAAATGGCGGATATCCTCGCGCTCCAGGGGCCAGCTCATGCCCACCTTGTAGACGCGCAGCCCGATGTCGGCGGCGTGGCCGGCGTCGATGCCGAGGTCGTCCAGCGCCTGCAGGACGTCGAGATAGGACTTGCCGGTGGAGACGATGCCGAAGCGCGGCTTCGGGCTGTCGATGACGATGCGGTTCAGCCCATTGGCCCGGGCAAAGGCAATCGCCGCGTAAAGCTTGTACTTCTGCAGCCGCATCTCCTGCTCCAGGGGGCGGTCGGGCCAGCGGATGTGAAGCCCGTCGGGCGGCGGCTCGAAATCGTCGGGAAGGACGATCCGCAGGCGCTCCGGGTCGACCGACACCGAGGCCGAGGAGTCGACGTTCTCGGTGATCGTCTTCATGCCCACCCAGCAGCCCGAATAGCGCGACATGGCCCAGCCGAGGAGGCCCAGATCGAGTATGTCCTGCACGTTGGCCGGGTTGAGCACCGGCATCTGGGCGTCCATGAAGGCGTATTCGCTCTGGCTCGGCACGGTGGAGGACTTGCACGCCGGGTCGTCGCCGGCGAGCGCCAGGACGCCGCCATGGGGCGCGGTGCCGGCGTAGTTGGCGTGGCGGAACACATCGCCCGAGCGGTCGACGCCGGGGCCCTTGCCGTACCACATGGCGAAGACGCCGTCGTACCTGGCGCCCGGGAACAGGTTGACCTGCTGGCTGCCCCAGATGGCGGTGGCCGCCAGGTCCTCGTTCACCCCGGGCTGGAATTGGATGTGGTGTTTCTCAAGAAATTTTTCGGCCCGCCAGAACTCCCGGTCCACGGTGCCGAGCGGCGAGCCCCGGTAGCCCGAGACGAAGCAGGCCGTGTTCAGTCCGGCCCGGTGGTCCCGCTGGCGCTGCATCAGGCACAGGCGCACCAGCGCCTGGGTGCCCGTCAGGTAGACCCGGCCGGAATCGAGGGAGTATTTATCGTCGAGCGTGACCGCAGCCAACGCCATGGCCAATCTCCCGGGCAGGAAGGTCCCCGTCGATTTTCTGTTGCAAAGGTAATGTCTGGGAGCCTTGCAGACAACAAATCCCGAATCCGGCCCGGCAATACGCAAGGATCGAATGCACAATTTCGCCCGCCGGGCGCAAAAGTGCCGGGCGAACCAGCCGGGCGCACGAAGATTTCCCGGCGTTTTTGCCCCCGGCGGGCCGCCGGTTCCGGCGCCGGCCAACCGGAAAGGGATGATTTCTCCGCCGCCAGCCGGTATACGGGGGCGGCAGGGGGGAGACGCGGGCATGGCCGTACTGGTCACCGGCGGCGCCGGGTTCATCGGGTTCCACACGTCGCTGGCGTTGCTCGGGCGGGGCGAGCGGGTCATCGCCGTCGACGACCTCAACGATTACTACGACGTGACCCTGAAAGAGGCCCGCCTGGCGGCCCTGAAATCCAAAAATGAATTCGTCTTCGAGCGCGCCGACATCGCCGACCGCGCCCAGATGGAGGCCCTTGTCGGGCGTCACCCGGACATCACCGGGGTCGTGCACCTGGCGGCCCAGGCCGGCGTGCGCCATTCCCTGGTCGATCCGTACGTTTACGTCCGCACCAACGTCGAGGGGCACGTCGTGGTGCTCGAGGCCTGCCGCAGGCTGGAGCGCCTGGAGCACCTGGTCTATGCGTCCTCGTCCTCGGTTTACGGCCTCAACACCAAGCTGCCGTTTTCGACCGGGGACAGGGTGGACGCTCCGGCCTCGCTCTACGGCGCGACCAAGAAGACCATGGAGGAGATCAGCCACGCCTACGGCCATCTGTTCGCGATGCCCCTGACCGGCCTGCGCTTCTTTACCGTCTACGGGCCCTGGGGGCGCCCCGACATGGCGGCCTTCATCTTCACCCGCAAGATCCTGGCCGGCGAGCCGATCCCCGTCTTCAACCACGGCGACATGCGCCGCGACTTCACCTACATCGACGATATCGTGGCCGGCGTGCTGGCCTGTCTCGACCGGCCGCCGGCGGACGGCGCCGCCCCGGCCCGCGTCTACAACATCGGCCACCACCGCGCCGAGCCGTTGATGCGGTTCATCTCGGTCCTCGAAGACGCGCTCGGACAAAAGGCGGAGACCGAATTGCTGCCCATGCAGCCCGGCGACGTCAAGGAGACCTATGCCGACATCGCCGACACCCGGCGGGACTTCGGATTCGCGCCGACGACGACCATCGACGAGGGCCTTCCCCGGTTCGTCGCCTGGTACCGGGAGTATTACGGGATGTGAGGCGCCGCCGCTTTCGGCGTGTAACCTTCGTTGGATTGCCCGAGGACCCCGATGGTCGCGTTCAACTTCACCGTACCCCAGGATTTCGATCCCGACATGACGATACCCCTGCTTGTCTGCAAATCGTACATGGAGGGAAATCCGATCCCGGTCCCCCTTTGGAAGGAGGCCATCGCCAAGTGCCGGGGACTCCGGTCCACCCATCCCGAGGACCCGGCGGTGTTCCATCTGTCCGGCTTGGTGGCATTCGTCATCAGGAACCCCGAGGCGGCCAAGGCGTTCTGTGGACAGGCGCTGCTCATCGAGCCCGGGTACGCGGACGCGCGCCAGGCATTGGAAGGGTACCTCGAATCCGAGGGCGGGGACTTAGACGCCTATATGGAAAAGCTGGGCAAGGGGGTGGAGTTCCTGCACCGGGAGCACCTGGATCAGGCCCACCGCCTCCTGCGCCAGGGAGACCACCCCGGGGCCGATCGTTTCATCCAGAAGGCTTGCGCCGTCATGAACCCGGAGCAGACGGCCCTGGACGACCATGCGACGTGTATCGCCCAGGCCGAGAACCTGATGAAGATCGGACGAATGGGTCAGGCCCTGGAACAAATCGTCCGCGGCATGACAGGCCTTTGGGACGGCATGGACGAGGACGCCGTGCTGCGCAGCGTCGAAACCTTCTCCGCCGCGCCGGACCGCAAGCAGTTCGCGGCCCTTGTGTGCGCCCTGATAGAAAGCCGGGATGCGGCCCACACCACGGTTTTCGAGCTCGGCTGCTTCGCCGGTTTCAATCTCAACCTGGTGAAGGAGACGCTCGGCGCCGACGCCCAGGACACGGTTTCGTTTCACGGGCTGGAGCCCAACGAAACGGCGGTTGCCTATTGCCGCGAACACCACCCCTTCATCCGCGTACACCAGGGCACCCACAGGGACATGATGTCAGGGGCCGTTCCGCTGCCCGAAAGGCTGGACATCTGCCTTGTCAGCCGGGTTTTCCAGGTGCTGCATCCGCGCGATGTCGCCCAGATCATGGGGCTGCTCGGCGAACGGGCCGACTGGCTGGTCGTCTGCGACGATATATTCAACGCCGACGGCGATTACCCGATCCTCCGTGGCACGCTCATTATCCTGCACGAATTTCACAAGGTCCTGGACGAGGCGGGTTTTGACGTGGAGGAGGTGGTGTTCGCCGAGGTGCCGGACCGGGCGTGCACCGGCTTCATCGTCGCCCGCAACCGCGCGTGAGCGTCGCGCCGTTGCCCGGCTGAGGCCCGGGAGAACCGCCATTTCGAGCTCCGGCACCTATCGGCATCTGCTTCTGCTGGTCTTTCTGGCGTCGCTCTGGAGTTCGTCCTTCGCGGCCATCAAGATCGGCGTCGGGACCATCCCGCCGCTGACCCTGGCGGCGGGACGCATCGGGCTTGCGGCGGTCGTCCTTTACGCCTTCGTTGCCCTCAAAGGGCAGAGGCTGCCCCGCTCGCGGCGCGTGTGGACGCTGTTCTTCCTCATCGGCATCCTCGGCAACGGCCTTCCCTTCACCCTGATCGCCTGGGGCGAGGAGCGCATCGACAGCGGCCTCGCCGCCATCCTCATGGCGGTGATGCCCCTGGCCACAATGTTGCTTACCCACGCCTTTACCGAGGACGAACGCCTGACGGCGCCCAAGGCGATCGGCGTCGCCATCGGCTTCGCCGGCGTCGTCCTGCTGGTCGGGCCCGAGGCCCTCGGCGGGCTCGGAGGCACCGTGTGGCGGCAGCTCGCGGTTGCCGGCGGCGCCCTATGCTACGCCGTCGCCGCCACCATCGCCCGCTCCCTGCCGCCCTCGCCGCCGGCGGTGCGCGGCGCCGCCGTCATGATGTGCGCCGCCGTCCAGATGATTCCCTTCGCGCTGTTGGTGGACGCGCCGTGGACGCTGTCGCCGTCGCCCGGCTCGCTCGCCGCTGTCGTTTACCTGGGACTGTTGCCGACGGCCCTGGCGACGATCATCTTTTTCCAGTTGATTTCCGCGCGCGGCGCGACGTTCGTCGCCCTCAACAACTACCTGATCCCGGCCCTCGGCGTCATCTGGGGGGCGGTGGTTCTGGGCGAACGGATCTCGCTGCCGGCCCTTGGCGCCCTGGCGGTGATCCTGGCCGGCATCGGGATCACCAATCTAAGGCCGCGCCTCACCCGTACAGCGCCTCCAGGCGTTCGCCGTAGACGTCCGTGATCTCGTGGCGGCGGATTTTGAGGGTCGGGGTCATCTGGGCGTTTTCGATGGTGAACGGGCCATCGGCGACGGCGAACCGGCGCACCCGCTCGAGCTTGGAAAGGCGCGCATTCACGCGCTTCACGGCGGCGTCGAGGGCGCGCCGGAAATCCTTGTCCCCGGCCAGGGCCTGCAACCCGGCGGGCTTCTTGTGGTCCTTCGCCCAGGTCTGCATCCACACCGTGTCCGGCACCAAAAGGCCGACCAGATGGGCCCGGCGGTCGCCGTAGACCATGGCCTGGGCGATCTCGGGCTCCAGGGTCAGCATGCCCTCGATGCGCTGCGGCGAGACGTTGTCGCCGCCGGAGCAGACGATGATGTCCTTCTTGCGGTCGGTGATGGTGAGGTAGCCGTCGGAGTCGATGACGCCCACGTCGCCGGTGTGCAGCCAGCCGTCCCTGATCGCCTCGGCGGTGGCTTCCGGGTTGCGCCAGTAGCCCTGCATGACCAGTTCCCCGCGCACCAGGATCTCGCCGTCGGCGGCGATCTTCACCTTGACCCCGGGAAGGGGGGGACCGACGGTGTGTATCTTGACCTTGTCGGGCCGGTTGGCGGTGACCACCGGCGCCGCTTCCGTCTGTCCGTAGCCCTGCAGGATGCGCAGGCCCAACGCCGTGAAGAAGAGGCCGATGTCGGCGTTGAGCGGCGCCCCGCCCGACACCAGGGCCTTGAGCCGGCCGCCGAAGCCGGCCCGCACCTTGTCCCGCACGACCTTGTCCAGCGCGGCGTCGATCAGGCGCTGGCCCGGCGACAGGCCGCCGGCGCGCTGGTACCGCCGGGTGCCCAGTTCCAGGGCCTTCCCGAACAGCTTCTCCTTGACGCCGCCGGCCTTGTGGACGCCCCTCAGGATTCGGCCGTGCATGGTTTCGTAAAGCCGGGGCACCGCCGTCATGATGGTCGGCCGGGCCTCCCGCATGTTGGTGGCCAGGGTCTCGACGCCCTCGGCGTAGTAGATCTGGGCGCCGACGGACATGGGAAAGAACTGGCCCGCCGTGTGCTCGTAGGAATGGGAAAGGGGCAGGAAGGACAGGAACACCTCGTCATCCAGCCCCAGCTCCGCGAAGGCCTCCCGGGCGCCGGCGCAGTTGTGCAGGATCGCCCCGTGGTGCAGCATCACGCCCTTCGGCGCGCCGCCGGTGCCGGACGTATAGATGATGCAGGCGGTGTCGCCGCGCTTCCACCGGCGCGCCAGTTCGACGATGTTTTCGGGTCCCGTCCGGCCCTCTTCCAGGACGTCGTCCAGATGCAACACCCGCACACGCCGGTCGCCGGCGGCCTCGGGCGGGTCCAGGCCGGCGACGAACTCCATCCCGTCCGCCTGGTCGGCGGCGGGGAGCACCGTCTCGGCCAGCCGCCGGGTGGAGACGATGGCGCCCTTGGCGCCGCTGTCGCGCAGAATGTGGAGATGGTCCTCGGGCGTGTTGGTGACGTACGCGGGGACCGTGATGGCGCCCACCGCCATGATGGCCAGATCCGCCACCAGCCATAGGGGTCGGTTCTCGGAGACGAGGACGACGCGGTCCCCCGGCGCCACGCCCAGGGTCTTGAGGCCGCGGGCCAGCGCGCTGACCCTGGCCGCCGTGTCGCGCCAGGTCAGGGGCGCGTAGGCGCCGCCCCGTTTCATCCACAGGAAGGGCCGGTCGCCGTAGCGCTCCACCTGCTCGAAGAACATGAGCACCAGGTTGGGCCAGGGTTCCTTGTCCATCCTGTTCCTCCTCCGGGGGGCCACCGGGGGGTGTCCCCCCGACACCGTATGCGGGGGGCGCCCCCGCGACCCCCGGACCGCCGAAGGCGCGGGTTTCCATTTCCCTCGGGGTGTCCGGCCCCTATTATCGTCGCCGCTCAAGGCCGGTTCCACCCCTATCGGCCGGGCGCACGGAGCAGACCATGGCCAAGACGGCGCGCGCGGGCGCGCGAAAACCCGAGCCGGCCCTTCCCGAATGGGCCCTGGAAGACCTTTATTCCGGTCCCGATGCCCCGGAACTGGAGGCCGACCTGGCGTGGGCGGAGGCGCAATCGAAGGCCTTCGCCGGGCGCTACCGGGGGCGCCTGGCGGACCTTGACGGGGCGGCCCTGGGCGAGGCCATCGCCGCCTACGAAGGCATCGCCGAGCGCCTGGGCAAGGCCACCGGCTACGCCCAACTCGTCTTCGCCGCCAATGTCGGCGATCCCGAGGCCGGGCGCTTTCACCAGACCGTGCAGGAACGGGCGACGGCGATCTCGACCGAAACCCTGTTTTTCACCCTCGGGCTCAACCGCCTGGACGATGCCGTGCTGGCCAGGCAGCTCGAAAGCCCGGCGGCCGGCCGGTACGCGCCGTGGATCCGGGACCTTCGCGCCTTTCGTCCCCATCAGCTTTCCGACGAGGTGGAGCAGCTTCTGCACGAGAAGTCCGTCACCGGGCGCGCGGCGTGGGTGCGCCTGTTCGAGGAAACCATTGCCGACCTGCGTTTTCCGGTGGACGGCAAGGCCCTGACGCTCGCCGATGTCCTGAACGCGCTGACCGATCACGACCGTGCCGTCCGCCGCAAATCGGCCAAGGCCCTGGGCCGGGGGCTGGGCGGGAACCTGCGCCTGTTCTCGCTCATCACCAACATGCTCGCCAAGGACAAGGAGATCGAGGACCAGTGGCGCAAGTTCCCCTTTCCGGTCTCCGAGCGCAACCTGTCGAACCAGGTGGACGACGCGGTGGTGGAGGCGCTGGTGGCCTCGGTCAGGGACGCCTTTCCCGATCTCGCGCACCGGTACTACCGGCTCAAGGCCCGCTGGTTCGGCCGCAAGACGCTGGACTACTGGGACCGTACCGCGCCGCTCCCCGACGACGAAGACCGTTCCTACACCTGGGACGCGGCCCGGACCCTGGTGCTCGACGCCTACGGCGGTTTCGCCCCCGAGATGGCGGACATCGCCGGGCGCTTTTTCGACCGCCGCTGGATCGACGCGCCGCCGCGGCCGGGCAAGGATTCGGGCGCCTTTTCCCATCCCACGGTGCCGTCGGCGCATCCCTATATCCTGATGAACTTTCACGGCCGGGCGCGCGACGTGATGACCCTGGCGCACGAGCTGGGACACGGGGTGCATCAGGTCCTGTCGGCGGGCCAGGGGGCGTTGATGGCGGACACCCCCCTGACCACGGCGGAGACGGCGTCGGTGTTCGGCGAGATGCTCACCTTCCGCGCCATGCTCGACGGCGAGACGGCGCCTGCGCGCCGGCGCATCCTGCTCGCCGGCAAGGTGGAGGACATGCTGAACACGGTGGTGCGCCAGATCGCCTTCCATGAGTTCGAGCGCCGGGTCCACGACGAACGCCGCGCCGGGGAGCTGAGCGCCGGACGCCTGGGCGAGATCTGGCTGGACGTGCAGCGGGAAAGCCTGGGTCCGGCCATCCGTTTCGACGACGAGTACCGGAATTTCTGGGCCTACATCCCCCACTTCGTGCACACGCCGTTCTACGTTTACGCCTATGCCTTCGGGGACTGCCTGGTGAATTCGCTCTACGATGTGTTCCAGAAGGGGCACCCGGGGTTCCAGGCCAAGTACCTGGATATGCTGCGTGCCGGCGGCACGCTGAGACACAAGGAGTTGCTGGCGCCTTTCGGCCTCGACGCCGGCGACCCGGCCTTCTGGCGGCGCGGCCTTGACGTCATCTCCGGCTTCATCGACGAGCTGGAAGCGATGGGCTAGGAAAAACGCATGGCCAGGAACGACGACAACGAACCGGATACGCTCTCGGGGAGGGTGAAACGCTACGCCCGGGTGGGCACGACCGTGGGCGGCCTGGCGGCGCGGTTCGCCGGCGGGCGCTTCTTCGGCATGTCCCTGGACAAGGGCGAGCACGCGACCGAGCTCAGGGACGCCCTCGGCGGACTGAAGGGGCCGCTGATGAAGGTGGCGCAGATCCTGTCCACGGTTCCCGACGTGCTGCCCAAGGAATACACCCTGGAGCTGGCGCAGCTTCAGACCAGCGCCCCGTCCATGGGATGGGCGTTCGTCAAGCGCCGCATGGCGGCCGAGTTGGGAGCGGACTGGCAATCCAGGTTCGCCTCGTTCGAGCACCAGGCCGCCAAGGCCGCCTCCCTGGGCCAGGTCCACCGCGCCCAGGCCCGGGACGGCGCCTTCAAGGGGCGCCCGCTTGCCTGCAAGCTCCAGTACCCGGACATGCGCTCGGCGGTGGAGGCGGACCTCACGCAACTGAAGCTGATCTTCGCCATATACCGCCGCTACGACCGCGCCATCGACCCGACCCAGGTCCACGCCGAGCTTTCGGCCCGCCTGCGCGAGGAGCTGGATTACGTGCGCGAGGCCGGCACCATGGTTCTCTACAGCCGGATGCTCGCCGGCGAGGCCGGCGTGCATGTGCCCGAGCCCGTGCCCGAGCTGTCCACCGACCGGCTGCTCACCATGACCTGGCTGGACGGCGCGCCCCTGCTCCGTTTCGTCGAAGAGCACGGCGACAGGCGCAATGCCGTCGCCAAGAACATGTTCCGTGCCTGGTACGTGCCGTTCTATTTCTACGGCGTCATCCACGGCGACCCGCATCTGGGCAACTACACGATCAGGCCGGACGCCACCATCAACCTGCTGGACTTCGGCTGCATCCGCGTGTTCAAGCCGAATTTCATGCGCGCCGTCATCGACCTGTACAAGGCCCTGCGCGACGGTGACGAGGCGCTGGCCGTCCATGCATACGAGACCTGGGGCTTCACCGGCCTGGACCGCGAGGTCATCGACGTGCTCAATCAATGGGCCCGCTATGTCTACGGGCCGTTGCTGCAGGACAAGGTGCGGCCGATCCAGGAAAAGACCGGGACCATGTACGGCGCCGAGGTGGCGGCCAAGGTCCACGCCGAGCTGCGGCGCCTCGGCGGGGTCACGCCGCCCCGGGAATTCGTCCTCATGGACCGTGCCGCCATCGGCCTGGGATCGGTGTTCATGCACCTGAAGGCCGAGGTCAACTGGCACCGCCTGTTCCACGACCTCATCGACCGCTTCGACGAAGCCGACCTCGGCCGGCGCCAGGAAAAAGCCCTGAAGGCGGCCGGGGTCGCGCCGTCGGACTAGACTAGTGGCCTGTATTACAGGCCACCGGGCTGTCGGCCCATAGCCGCGCCGCTGCTCGTAAACGCGCGTTCGGTCAGCGGCGGGGCGCCGATGTCGAGCCAACACCGGTCGCAAATCGGCGCATTTGGGCGCTTTCGCCTGTAGCCGCAACCCGAACCGAGGGTCAATGCTGGCCGGGTCCGTCTCTTTCAACGGGGGGCGCCACATGGGGAAAATCCTTTTTTTTAAGGCGTTTCCCCGGCCTCGCTCAGACATTGCCCCAGGTTAGACACACCCTGCCCCATACGGTAGAATGCGCCGTTCAGGGTGCGTTGAAGATCCGGCGGGGTCTCTCAATAGGGCCGCGTGGCATCCAAAAGCAGAACAACCGTGACCCTCGCCGGCCGTGCCGACGATACCGATGCCCATGCAAGCGGCTGCGAAGGCTTTTGATTCGTCATTTGCCTAGGGGGTTGGGTCATGAAACTCAGGCAGCTCGAATTCGTCATCTGGGTAACCCGATTGGGAAGCTTCAGCAAGGCTGCTTCCAAGCTTCGCATTGCCCAGCCTGCCATCAGCAAACAGATCCACGCACTTGAAGACGAATTCGGCGTCGAGCTGTTCCACCGGGATGGCCATGGCGCCGTTCCGACGAATGCGGCGAAAATACTGTGCCGGGCTGCCGAGAAGATATTTGCGCAACTCGATGACGCGAAGACCGCGATCTTGAATTCCAAGGAAAGTCCTACGGGGGTCGTCCGCCTGGGCGTGCCCCCTTCGTTATCGTCGTACTTCGCGACGAACGTGGACGACCTTATCAGGTCCCGATATCCGGGAATATGCCTCAAGGTCAGCGAGGGGTGGACGGGGTTTCTGTATGACTGGATCGTCAGCCATACCATCGACCTGGGCATCATCTACAGCAGTCAGGTTACGGAGCACCTGGTTTGGGAGCCCTTGGTCACGGAAGACGTATGCGTGATCGGAATGCCCACGGACAAACCTTGTCAAACGGTTTACTCCCTTACCCAGGTCGCCCAGCTTCCCCTTGTTCTGCCGCCGCGTCCGCACGGCCTCAGGCTTGTTATCGACAAGGTGTTTTCAAAACACGGATTGTCGCCGAATGTCGTCAGCGAAGCCGAGGTCTGGAGAATCCTCAAAGACCAGGTCGAACGCGGGGACGTGTTCGCGCTCCTGCCGCCGTCAGAAGTGCGGGAGGAGATCGAATCCCATCGGCTTTGCGTAACGCCGATTGCGAAGCCGGGAATCAAGAGAACCCTGTGCGTCGCGCGTTCCGGCCAGAAACGCATGACCAAGGCGGTGGAAAAGGTCTTTGAAACGATTTTCGATGAAACGAATCTGCGCCTGCCGATGGACCAGTGGTACCTTCCGGTCTCGCCGGCCGGAGAAAAACGGGAACACGCCTGATCAGGCGTTGACCGCCTTTCCGAGATACGCTTCCAGAACGCCTGGATGATCGAGAATATACTTGCGCGAGCCCGACGTCAGGACCGTTCCTGATTCCAGGACATAGGCGCGGTCGCAGATGCTCAGCGCCATCCGCGCCATCTGTTCGACCAAAAGCAACGTGACGCCATTCTCACGAAGCTTCTCGAAAGTCCCGAAAAGGGACCGTACCAGGATCGGCGCAAGGCCCAGGGACGGCTCGTCCAGCATCAATAGTTTCGGCCGGCTTATCAGGGCCCGGGCGATGGCGACCATTTGTTGTTCGCCGCCGCTCAACAGGCCCGCCTTCTGGCCGAGGCGGTCCTGGAGACGGGGAAACATTTCGAGCAGTTCGTCCATGTCCTGCCTGACGGCGCGCGACTGCCGGGCTCTCAGACGCCGGAACGCCCCCAGTTCAAGGTTCTCGAGCACGGTATGATCGGGGAAAAGCTGCCGCCCTTCGGGGACCATGCACAGACCGCTCCCGGCGATCCTGGCGGCGGACAGGCCGGTTATATCCCTGCCGTCGAATACGATGCGCCCCGAATCCGCCCTGTGCAGTCCGGAAACGGTCCTCAGCGTGGTCGATTTGCCGGCGCCGTTGCTGCCCAAGATCGTGACGATTTCGCCCTGGCGCACATTGAACGAAATGCCCTTGATCACTTCGAGCGATCCGTATCCGACGCGCAGGTTTTCCACCTCAAGCATCGCCGCCCACCGTCCCAAGGTACGCTTCGATGACCCGCTCATCCCTCTGAATCGAAGCCGGATCGCCGCGGGCGATGACTTCCCCGTAATCGATCACGGTTATGTGGTCTGAAATCGTCGACACCAGGTCCATATGATGCTCGACCAACAGGATGCCCATCCCCAGTCGACGCAACGATTCGATCAATTTCTTGAGGGCGTCGATTTCCTCGGAGACCAGCCCCGCCGCCGGTTCATCGAGAAAAAGAAGACGTGGCCGGACCGCCAGCGCACGGGCGATTTCCAATAGTCTTCGATGTCCGTAGGACAGGGCGTCGGCGGACGTGTGTATTTGATCGCCCAACCCGACGAACTCCATCAAGGATTTCGCTTCGGCGAATCTCAACCGCTCTTGATTGCGTCCGCGGCCCGTTCTGAACAGCGAATCCCACAGGCGCGTTTCTGAATGCAGCTCGAACCCCACCATGACGTTCTCGATGGCGGACATATCGCCGAACAACTTGACGGTCTGAAACGTCCGGGAAATTCCGATATTGGCCGCGGCGTGCAAAGACGATAGTTCCAGGGGCTTGCCGAGTACGCGTATGGTTCCGCCATCGCGTCCGTAGAAGCCCGAGAGAAGGTTGATCAGCGTCGTTTTTCCCGCGCCGTTGGGGCCGATAACGGCGTGAACCTGTCCCGGCATGATCGTGAAGGAAAAGTCCGCGAGGGCCGTCAGGCCGCCGAACGCCTTGGACAGCCCCTGAACCTCCAGAAGCGGCGAGGGTTGTGCATCCGAGCCCTCGGCGGGAACGACCATTCCGGCGACCGGAGCCGGATCTGAACGGGTTTCATCGACGGATTCGACCGAAGTTTCCGGGCCATCCGAACCCGGGCGACGCCGAAAGATCCCGGCGACACCATTCGGCAGAACGTACAGCGTACCCAGTATGAAAACGCCGTAGACGATCAAGCGAATCCGGTCGAAATCGTGGAGAAGTTCGGGCAGCAGGGTCAGAACAGTGGCGCCGATCAGGGGGCCGACCAGCGTTCCGGCGCCGCCGAACAGGACCGCCAGAAGAAAGAATACGGAGTTGAAAAACTCAAAACTGTCCGGGTTGACGAAGTTCTGCTGGTGGGCGAACAGGGCGCCGCCGAGCCCGGCGAAGGCGGCGCTGATGATGAAGACCTTTACCTTCTCGCGATAGACATCGATTCCCACCGAGGCCGCGGCGGTCTCGCTGTGCTTGATGGCCTGCAGGCGGCGGCCGAACTCGGAGTGAATGAGGTTGCGCTGGAAAAGGATCGCCATAACGACCACCGCCAGGGCGATGTAATAGTAATACGGCGTGGTGAAAATGAACGAGCCGATCCGCGCCTTCGGTACGGCCGTGATGCCCAGTTCGCCTCCGGTAACGCTGACCCACTCGAGGAGGATCTTCCAGATGACCCATCCGAACGCGATGGTCACCATGGCCAGGTATGGGCCTTTGACGCGAAGCGAGGGATAGGCAAGCAAGGCCCCGAAAACCGACGCGACGATCGTGCCCGCGACCATCCCGATCCAGACATTCAGTCCGGTAGAGACGATCATCGGGCTCGCTTCCAGGCCCTTGCTGACCAACGCCGAGGTATACGCGCCCATGGCCATAAGGGCCGCATGTCCCAACGATATCTGCCCCCCGTACCCGGCCAGGATGTTGAGGCCTATGGCGACGACCGCGTAGATGAACACGAGAATGAGCATGAACAGGTAGTAGGTTCCCGGCGTCACTATCGGCGCCATCACCAGCAGCAGCAGGCCCAGGGACCACATCCATCGGCCTGCCATGCGTGTGCTCATGCCCGCTCCTGCGTCGGCGTGCCGAACAACCCCTGGGGCCGCAGGACGAGGACCAGGATCATGAAGGAAAAGCCCAGGATATCCCTGATCCCGGTAAAGAAGTATCCCGAGGCGAGCGCCTCCAACGCCCCGTAGGCGATCCCGCAAAAGAGGATCCCCCGGGGAGCCTCGAGCCCCGCGATAATGGCGATGGCGAACGCCTTAAGGCCGAGGACGGTGCCCATCTGCGCTTCGGCAAAGGTAATCGGCACGATGATGAATCCAGCGACGCCCGCAAGAACGCTCGTATAGACGTAGGAAAGAATGCATATCAGCCGCGTGTTGATGCCCATCAGGCTTGTCACGTCGCTGCTATGGGCGGTCGCGCGGAAGGCCTTGCCTAGAAGCGTCTTGTAATAGAAAGCGTGCAGCAGAAGAAAGATGACGAGGGCGGTCACAATGACCAGAATCTGTTGCGGGAATATGGCGAAAGAGCCGAACGTGATGATTCCGCTGCCGAAGAACGAAGGAACGGGCTCGGGATTCCGGCCCCATATCAATTCGGCGACGTTGATGAAAAGGAACCCCACCGCCAGGGTGCTCATGATCCATACGTCGCTGCCGGTTCGGAAAAAAGGATAGACGGACACCCTTTCGCCGACAATTCCCAGAGCGACCATGATCACGATGATTGCCGCCAACGTGATGAACAGGTTGAAGCCGAACATCACATGGAACGTGAGGGTCAGCATTCCCCCCATCATCACCCACATGCCAAGGGCGAAGTTCAGCACCCGCATGGTGGCAAACGTGATGCTGTAGCCGACGGCAATCAGGCTGTACATGGCGCCCGTCGCGATGCCGCCAATCAGAATGTGAAAAAAGAAATTCACGGGTAACCCTTATCCCACATCGCTGACGGTGTGGCGATCGGGAAAAAATGCGGGGGACGCACAATCGGCGTTCCCCCGCATTGATCCAGGTCTTATTTCAGGGCCAGGGTCTTGGTATCGATGTACTTATGCTCGCCGCTGTCGAGAACGACGTACGGACCCTTTCCGTCATACTTGACTTCCAGGAGCTGCCCGTTCGTCCACCGGCCGAGGATCATGTCCTTCTCCGTCAGCGCATCGTGGCGGTTCCTGGTGAATACGGGCCGCTTGAAGTGGGTGATCAGGCCCTTGAACTCGGGAACGTTCTCAAGACCGGCCCGTATCGCTTTCGGGTCGGTGCCGACCTTGCCGATGACCTTGGCGAGCAGGTGAATCGCGTCATAGGCGGCAAAGAAGAACGGCGGTCCATCGATCGTCTCCCCTTTGTAGCGGCGGGAGTATTCCTTGAGGACCGCCAGCCGTTCCGGCGACTGCGGGCCGTCAATGGAAATCGTGGTGCTGACCAGCACGCCTTCGCCGCTCGGACCCGCCGCCTTCCAGAACGCCGGTGCCGCGATGCCCCAGGCGGAAGCGTAGGGGATCTTGTTCTTCAGCTTCAGTTTGGTGCGGGTCACGAACGAGTTCTCCCGGGCCAGGCCGTAGTTGATGATGACCTGGGCGCCGGCGCCTTGCAGCTTCAGGATTTGCGGCGTCATGTCCGTGTCGGCGGTGTCGTAGGTCTCATCGGCGACCGCTGGTTTGCCGAGTTCCTTCAGGCGGCGGTTCAGTTCACCCCGTCCGGTAACGCCCCATCCGGCCGTCCAGGTCAGCAGGCCGACCTTCTTGTAGCCGAATTTCTTGACCATGGAGTTGACCAGGAAATTCGCCTGACCACGCCCGAACATGCCCAGGCGGAAAACGTAATTGTCCCTCTTTTCTTCCCAAGCCTTGTTTTCGGTGATCTTGGTCGCATCGGTGGCCGGGCAGACGATGGGAACCTTTAGTTCGTCATTGATGATCGGCGCGGTGGCGAGCATCGCGGCGCTGTTGGTCGTGCCCAACAAGGCGATGACCTTTTCGCGTTCGACCAGTTCACGGTGGTTGGCAACCGTTTTCACCGGCTTGTGTTCGTCGTCCCGAACGATCAGGACGATCTTCTTTCCGTTCACGCCGCCGTTGGCGTTTACGGCATCGATGGCCATTTCGGCGCCGCGCCGGATGGACACGCCGACGAACGCGGCCGGTCCGGTCAAGGCGGCGGAAAGGCCGAGCCGGATTTCGTCCGCCGCTTTCGAAGAGCCTGGTAATCCCAACAGGGCCCCAGAAGCCGCAAACAGGATCGCCATCTTCATCATTGATCGTTTCATCTTTATTCTCCTCCCTCCAAAAAACTTAAGTTACTTTCCTCACGTACGCCACGCTCAAGGCCCCGGATCGGGCCTCTTTTCGTCCCATGGGCGCGCTGCCTCGAAGGCCGCGGCGGCCCTGAAAATGTCCGTCTCGCGATTGACGCGACTGACCAACTGCATGCCGATGGGAAGGCCGTCATCGGAAAATCCGCACGGCACCGATGCCGCCGGCAGGCCGCACAGGTTTGCGGGATAGGTGTATGAAACCCAGTCGACGGGGTTTTTGTCCGGCAGCTCGGGCGGCATCTGCAACCCGGCCTTGAATGCCGTCACCGGCAGGGTGGGCGAGACGAGCAGGTCGTATCCGCTCATGAACACCCGCACCTTCTCGCGGAACTCATACCGGGCGAAGACCTTCTCGTAGTATTCGTCGATCGTTTGATCGAGGGCGCCCGAAAGCATGTCCACCAGG
The DNA here is from genome assembly GCA_046756945.1 of Rhodospirillales bacterium. Lineage (GTDB taxonomy): Bacteria > Pseudomonadota > Alphaproteobacteria > Rhodospirillales > 2-02-FULL-58-16 > JACZQZ01. Next base: position 331 of record JBHHXI010000013.1, on the reverse strand, counting down.
TTGGGGTCGATGATGTCGCGGTTGCTAAAAAGCGGCCCCTTCAGTCTGGTGCCGACCCCGGCATAAAACTCGGCGAGCCAAAGGTCGAACGGATCGTCGAATACGCCGTCGACCAGATCGACGTCGCACCCTAACTCTTCGAATACCTTGACGGCGTCGGAGACCGCGGCCCCGACCTTGCCGGTCGGCTCGGCATACCCAAGGGTCGGGCTCCACGCGATCCGCATCCCCTTGACCGGCTGTTCGCAGGCGCCCAGGAAATCCGGGACCGGTTCGGCCACGCTTGCCGGGTCGCGGGCATCGAATCCGGCGATCACCTGGAGCACCAGGG
>JBHHXI010000012.1:0-34016 GCA_046756945.1 Rhodospirillales bacterium | reverse complement strand
GCGTTACTGGCAATTTGCCGCGCCGCGCACGGGTGGCTCGGGGGGAATAGAGGGTGCTAGCAGGCTGCTGAAAAACCACCCATGTGCCGTCCTATCCTTCGAGACGCCGCCCTTTGGGCGGCTCCTCAGGATGAGGATTCTCATATAATCAAACACTTACCCCTCATGCTGAGGAGGCGCGGAGCGCCGTCTCGAAGCATAAGGCACCAGCAACGCCCTTTTTCAGCAGCCTGCTAGGTTCCGCCCTGGGGAACGGAACTGGCGCGGGTGAGCACATAGGCGGCGGCGGGCACCAGGACCGCCCCGAGAAGCGCCGGCAAAACCCAGCTTTCGGCGACGAACAGGGTGACGAAGGCGAAACTCGCGGCCATCATGACGGCGGCCGCGACCTTGGCCCGGCGCGGGATGACCCGGTGCTGGTGCCAGGCGCGGATGGAGGACCCGAACCTGGGATGGTTCCACAGCCACAGACGGAGCCGCTCGGAACTCTTGGAAAAGGCCCAGGTGGCGATGATCAGGAATATGGTGGTCGGCATGCCCGGCACCACCACGCCGACCAACCCGAGGCCCACGTTGAGCCAGGCGAACGCCAACAGGAACCGCCGCGCCCAGCAGCGGCGCACCGTGTCCCGCCCTTCGCCGCCCTTACCGGTGACCGCCATCCGGACGCCCTTTCCTGCGCGTGTGCCGCCTCACCATGTTTGTCGCTAACCGCCTTTCCGCAACCTATCCTTTGGTGTGGTAATCTCTCCCTCCGTGCGCGGCAATGCAAGCACCCATCCGGCCGGGCGCCCGATGGCCGAAGCACGTCCGTGAACCGCCGGGAGGACGGAGACATGTTGCCGAGCGGCCCTTTGCCCGACGGGGCTTCCATCGACGGCGAAGGCGTGTGGGTGCAGATCCTGAAGAGGCCCCGGGGAAAGCGGGCCGCCCTGTTCCTCGACCGGGACGGCGTCCTCGTCGACGAGGTCCGCTTCCTGCAGAGGGTCGAGGACGCCCGCCTGATCCCCGGGGCGGCGCGTGTCGTCGCCCGGGCCAACGCCGGCGGCGTGCCCGTGGTCGTCGTCACCAACCAGGCCGGGATCGCCTATGGACATTACGGCTGGGACGCGTTCATTCGGGTTCAGGAGAAGATTCTCGCCGACCTGACGGCGGACGGGGCTTTCCTCGACGGTGTCTTCGCCTGCCCCCACCACGCCGAGGGCAGGCCGCCCTACGACCACCCCGACCACCCGGCGCGCAAGCCCAATCCGGGTATGCTGCTGCGCGCCGCCGAGATGCTGAGCCTCGATCTCGCCGCCTCGTGGATGGTCGGGGACCGGGCCGACGACCTGAAGGCGGCGCGCAACGCCGGCCACGCCGGAGGCGTGCACGTCCTCACCGGGCACGGCGCCCGCGCCGGAGAGCGCGCGGCGGCGATGGCGCTCTCGGGGAACGGATTCCGGGCATTGGCCGCGCCGTCCATCGCCGACGCCCCGCGGCTGGTGCCGCTGCTCTAGTGGCCTGAGGGATTCGGCCGCGCCGTCGGCGCCGATCCGGCGCCCGCGCCGCGGCAGCAGGACACAGAGAGGGAATGTCAAGGGGAAAGGCACCGCCGGGGGCCCGTATCCCCGGGGATCACCTGAGGCGCCGCAAACGAAGTGTCAGCGATTACCGTAGTGGATGTAGTCCGTCCACGTACGCTCCACCCGCCTGAGGAGCCCGCAGACCACTTCGATATCGTCGCCGCTCACCTCCTGCCGGGCGAGGGACAGCGCATTGTTTTCCTCGAGTTCGCGGACGCTTTGCACGACCCCCATGGCTTTTTCCGTCAGGCGGACGCGCACGGAGCGGCGATCGTGGGTCGACCGCTCCTGTTCCAGATACCCCATGTCGACCAGCTTCTTGATGTTGTAAGAGACGTTCGAGCCCTGGTAGTAACCGCGCTCCACCAGGTCGCGGATGACGATCTCTTCCTCTCCGATATTGGCGAGAAGCAGGGCCTGAACCGCGTTGATGTCCTTGATGGTCATCCGGTTGAGTTCGGCCCTGAGCACATCGAGAAAACGCCGGTGCAGGCGTTCAATGAGACGCGTTAACTCCAAATACTCTTTTTTCACACCAAGTGCCCCCTTGAGTTAGAGACGTTATAGGCGTTTTGCTTGAAATCGGCAAGCGACAGCAAACGGTTACCACGGACCGGCGGACAGGGGCAAATCCGCAGCCGGGAATTTCGCTGGCGCGGCGCCCGCCGGCCGTGTCAGATTACGCCACTGGAGGAGCATTGAGGACGGATTTGCGAACGCGCCCCCGGCCGGGCAACCCGCGGACCATGCGGCCCGCGTTGCGTGCCCTGGCCATGGCCGCCGGAATGGGCCTGGCTGTACTGGCCCAGGCGTGCGCCGACCAGGTGCCGACGGCGGTACAGATCAAAGAGGAAAACCGCACCAGCCGCGTGGCGCAGATCATGCGCATGGCGAACGCGACGCGCCGGGGCGGAGACCTGAGGTCGGCAGTGGTGCTCTACCGCCGCGCCATCAAACTGGCGCCCGAGGCGGCGCCTCCCCTCGCCGCCCTCGGCGAAACCACCCTCGCGCTCGGCGCCTACGGCCAGGCGGCGGCGGCCTACCGCAAGGCGGTCAACCTCGATCCCGCCAACGGAGAAGCCCGCCGGGGCTTCGGCAACACCCTGCTCGCGCTCGACCGCCCGCGCCCGGCGGCCGAGCAGTTCAAGGCCGCCATCGCCCTGGACCCAGCCGATCACAGGGCCCACAACGGTCTCGGCATCGCGCGCGATCTATTGGGCGAGCACAAGGCCGCCCAGCACCATTACAGGACGGCGATGAAGTTTGCCCCGAGTACGCTCAAGCTGCGCAACAACCTGGCGCTGTCCCTGGCCCTTGCCGGCGACTTCGACGAGGCCGCCCGGATCCTGCGCGAAATCGCCGCCGACCCCCTGGCGACGGTCCGCAACAGGCAGAACCTGGCCCTCGTGTACGGTCTCGCCGGGCAACCGGCCAAGGCCGCCAAGATCGCCCGCATGGATCTGAGCGAGGCCGAGGTCAGGAACAACCTGGCTTATTACGAAACCTTGCGCACACTGAGCGGCCACGCCAAGGCCGCCGCCGTCTTCCGCCGACAAGGCACGGGCATCCCCGCGCCGGCCAATACCGGTAATCCGTAATACCGCTGCCGGGGCGATACCCGGGCGCCGCGAACGCCATACCCCCAGCCGAGGCATTTCCCCCATCGGGCGCGCAAAAAAACGCCGGGGGACGGCGATAACCGTCCCCCGGCGCCGCCAGGCCGCCGGACCCCAATCCACGACCTGGCACCCCAATTGCGGAACCGCGCCTACATATTCAAATTACTCAGCCCGTCGATGGCACGGAGGATGGCCGGGCCGAGCAGCACGATAAACAGCGTCGGCATGATGAAAACAATAAGCGGCACGGTGAGGAGAGCGGGTAGTTTTGTCGCCTTCTCCTCGGCTTTGAGCATGCGTTCGCTGCGGTACTCGGCCGCCAGAACGCGCAGCGACTGGGACAGCGGCGTGCCGTATTTCTCGGTCTGCATCAGGGTGTTCACGACCCCGTGGACGGAGGGCAACTGTACCCGCTTGATCAGGTTTTCGAGCGCCTGCCTCCGGTCGGGCAGGAATCCGAGCTCGACCGCGGTCAGGCCGAACTCGTCGGCCACCTCCGGGGCGGAGCGTTCCATCTCGCGGGATACGCGGGTCAGCGCGGAATCGAGCGCCAGGCCCGCCTCGGCGCAGATGACCAGAAGGTCCAGCGTGTCGGGCAGCCCCTTCTGGATGAGCTTGCGCCGCTTCTGGATGGCGTTTTTCACGAACACCTCGGGCACATAGGCACCGATGACAACGCACACCATCGCCAACAGCAGCCGGATAATGGGCGGGACATCGATAACGCCGAGCCCGTAGATGGCGAACGCCGCGGCCGCGCCGAAGGCGAACGGCAGGCAGATTTTCATGAACAGGAAAGCCACCAGCGCGTCCTTGGACCGCCAACCGGCCTCGGCCAGGCGGTCGATGACCTTGGTGGCCTGTTCGGTGCGCATCAGGTTGAAGCGCTGGATGACGCGGCGCATTATGCCCATGGCGGCCACCGTCCGGCGCTCGGAGCGCCGGGGCGCGGTCAACCCGGCCTTCAGGTTTTCCCGGTGCTGGCGCAGGGCCTTGGCCCTGCCGCTCAGGGGATCGCGCGCCGTCAGCGCGTTCCACACCGCATACACCGTGGCGAAGGCGACGCCGCTGGCAACGACGGCAATGAGGTTCTCGGACGACAGATCGGCGGGGAGATAATCGGAAATATTCATATCTCGAACTTCACCATTTTTGCCATCACGGCGATGCCCATCAACATGGTGACCAAACCGGCGCCAAGCATCATCCGCCCGCGCGGATCGGTGAACAGCTCGGTCTCGTAGCCCGGATTGAGCATGAAGATGATCCCGAACATGATGAACGGCAGCGACCCCAGGATGTAGGCACTGGCCCGCGCTTCCGAGCTCATGGCCTTGACCTTGAGGCTCATCTGCCGGCGCCGGCGCAGGATTTCGGACAGATTGGCCAGGGTTTCAGCCAGGTTGCCGCCGGTTTCGCGCTGCACCGACAGGCTGATGATGAAGAACTTGAACTCCTGGATATCCAAACGCGCCGAAACGTCCCACAGGGCCTCCTCCAGGGGCATGCCGAACTTGATGTTGTCGGAGACGAGGCGGAACTCGTGGCCCACCGGGTCGGCCATCTCGGCGCCCACGGCGTTGATCGATTCGGCCACCGGCAGGCCCGACTTGAGGCCGCGCACGATGAGGTCGATGGCGTCGGGAAAGACGGCGGTAAACCTTTTCACCCGGTTGCCGGCCAGCCGGCCGACGACGAAATGGGGCACGCCGATACCGATGGTGAAGCTGATCAGCGCGGCCAGAAACGGCGGCAGGCCGACAATCACCAACGCGACGAGTGCAACGGCCAACGTCACGATCACGTTGACCAGCACATAGGTTCCGATGGGGATGTTGCGGCCGGTCCGTGCCAGGCGGGCTCTCAACAGCGATTGACGGGGCAGGAAGCGTTTAGCGATGCGGTCCAGCACCGGCATACCGCTGGTCTGCTCCTTCCGCCGAACGCTGTTGACCGCCCCCGTTCCGTGTTTGCCGCCCGGCGCCCCGCCGGTGAAACGCTGATTGACGGTTTCGAGGCGCCGTCGCATATGGCGCCGCGGCCCCAGCACACTTACCCTGAGGGCCAGCCCGAGGCAGCCGAGCGTCAACAACACACCGAAGAAGACGACCAGAATTCCTGTACTCATGATTCAGACTCCCCCGCTCAACCCATGGCTTCCATCAGCGCGCGATCGAGACCGAAGTACTGGGAGCGCGGCAGGAAATGGGGCCTCAGGCCCGTCGAGTTGAAGGAGCCGTGCAGGTTACCGTCGGCGTCCTCGCCTTCGAATTCGAAGGTGAACAAGTCCTGGGTCGTGATTATTTCGCCTTCCATGCCCACCACCTCCGTGATCTGGGTGACGCGGCGGACGCCGTCGCGCATGCGCGAAATCTGGACCATCAGGTTGACGGCGGCGGCGATCTGGGCGCGCACCGCGTCATTGGGCAGTTTCACGCCCGCCATGGCGACCATGTTTTCGAGCCGGGTCAGGGCCTCGCGTGGCCGGTTGGCATGGATGGTGCACATGGAGCCGTCGTGGCCCGTGTTCATGGCCTGCAGCATGTCCAGGGCCTCGCCGGCGCGGATCTCGCCCAGGATTATACGGTCGGGGCGCATGCGCAGGGCGTTCCTGACCAGGTCCCGCTGGGTGATCTCGCCAGACCCTTCCAGGTTGGGGGGGCGCGTTTCCAGGCGGACCACGTGGGGCTGCTGGAGCTGCAGTTCGGCGGCGTCCTCGATGGTGACGATCCTCTCGCCGTCGTCGATCATGCGCGACAGGGCGTTGAGCAGCGTCGTCTTGCCCGAACCCGTACCGCCGGAAATCAGGATGTTGAGGCGCGCCCGCGCGGCGATCTTCAGCACCATGGCCATCTGCGGCGACAGGTTCCTCTGGCGCTCCATGATGTCCAGGGTGATCTTCTGCTTGGCGAATTTCCGGATCGAGATGGTGGGGCCGTCCAGGGCGAGCGGCGGAATGATGATGTTGACGCGCGACCCGTCTTCAAGCCGGGCGTCCACCAGTGGCGTCGACTCGTCCACCCGCCGGCCGATCCGCGTCACGATGCGGCTGGCGATGTTCATGACATGGGCGTTGTCGCGGAAGGTGACGTCGGACAGTTGCAGCTTGCCGGCGCACTCCACGTAGACCTGCTTGGGGCCGTTGACCATGATGTCGGTGATCTCTTCCCGGGTCAGAAGCGGCTCCAGCGGGCCGAGGCCGAGCATGTCGTTCAACAGCATGGTCACCAGGTCCCGCTGCTCGAGCAGGTTGAGGTGAATCTTCTCCTCGCCCAGGATTTCGGCGATGATCTCACCGAGCCGGCTGACCAGCTCGCTGCGCGGCAACTCGGAGGCCTTGGTGACGTCGATGCGCTCCATGAGCATCGGCTGGATGCGTTCTTTGGCCGCCTCGATGCTGTCGCGACTGGCGGCAATGGTGTTGCCGTCGGAGTCCGGCACCGGATCGGGCGCCAGCTCGAATTGGGAAACCGTGCGTTTCGCCTCAAGCAGGAATTCGTTGATCAGTGCAGTGACCACGTCCCGGTGTTCGTGCTCCTGCAGGAGGAATTCTTCGTGGGTGACCTCGTCCACGATATCGCCGATCATTTTAGCCAGATCGGCGCGCGCCATACCCAACAACTTTTCCGGATCGAACTTCTTGGCGATCAGCGCCTGCGCCCGACCCATGACCGTCTCCATGACGTCATCACGGGGCGGTTTCGCCCCCGGCGCCGGAGCGTCCAACACCGGAGCGTCCGGCGACGTCCCGTCCGCCTGGGGCGAGGCCTGGGCGGGCGCCTCCGTCGAGGGCACCGCCGTGGGCGCTGCCTCCGGCTTTTTCTTGGGCGGGGGCGAAGCCGGCTTTTTTCGAGCCGTGCGCCGGGCCGTGCGTTCGGCGTTCAGCGAGACGACGCCCTTGGTCTGGCGGCGACCGAACATTACGCACTCTGTTTCAGAAAGCGCTGCCAGAAGGGAGCCTTTGCCGGTTCATCCTCGACCGCGGAAAGTTCGCTGCTGAGCTTGCGCAGCGCCGTCACCAGCCGGCTGCGCTTGGCGACCTCCACCAGCGGCTTGCCGACGCCCGCGCTGATCGCCGCCACGCCGGCTTCCTGCGGAATCACGTGGTCGATTTTCAGCCCGGCGCCGTGCTCGAAGTCCTCCTTCGACAGCTCGCCCTTCTTGGCCGCGCCGACTCGATTGACGACGACCTTGACGGCGGCCGCCGGCGTCACCCTCTTGGTGAAGGCGACCAACCTAAGGGTGTCGCGCATTCCGGCGAGGGAGGCGTCGGATACCACCGCCACGGCCGAGGCCGCCGACAGAATATAGGCGTTGGCCGTGACCACGGCGCGCGGGAAGTCGACGATGATGCAATCGAAGTCGCGACGCAGCTTCTCGAGCAGCAGTTCGACCGCCGCCGGATCGAAACTGAAATCGTTCTCCAGGGCTTCCTCGGCGCCCAGGATGAACAGGTTGTCGCTCTCGCGCACCAGGGCGCGCTCGATAAACAGGCCGTCGATGCGGTTGGGGTTTTCCAGGGCTTCGCGGAAGCCGCGCCCCGGTTCCAGGTCGAGCGACAGCGCCACCGTGCCGAAATAGAGATCCAGATCGACGACGGCCACCCGCAGTTTCTGCTCATGGGCCATCAACCAGGCGGTGTTGACGGCGATCGTGCTGGCGCCGACCCCGCCGCGGGCGCCGATCACGGCGATCAGCCGGCCGAGCCTGGCCTCCTCGGGCTCCGCCATGGCCGGCTCCTCGGCCGCCTTGACGAGGAGCGCGTTCAAGGCGTCCGCCGTCACCGGCTTGAGCAGGTAGTCCTGGACGCCCAGGGTGACAAGGGTGCGGAACAGGTTGACGTCGTTGATATTCCCCACCGCAATGACGCGCGTGCCCGCGTCGCAGACCTCCGCCAGCGCGCCGATGTCGGTAAGGGGATCGCTGGAATCGGAGAGATCGATCACCAGCACCTGGGGCGTGGAAACGCCGGCAAGGGAGTCGATGGCCTCGCGCACGCCACCGTCCAGTACCTCGCCGTCGGACCAGCCCTGATTCTCGGCGACGCGGACAAGGGTGGCGCGCGTGGAATCGTCAAGGACAAAGGCCATGAACGGGAGGCGTTCGCCCATTCGCGCGGTTGATTTAAGTGCGTGCTCTGCCATGGCTAATTCAGCGGTGCCGCTGCTCCTGAATCTCCGCCACCCGTCGGGTCGACCGGGGCGGTGTTCGCGTCGTCGCCCTCGAGGGGTGTGGTTTCGCCCTTGCGGTAGCGCTCGATGGAACGGGCGGTGAACTCACCGTCCATGAGGCCGGGATGGCGTCCGGCCACGATGTCTCCGGGATCGGCCACCATGAGTCCCAGGTTGGTGGCGGTGGCGCAGCCAAAGTTGCTCGATGGGGTGTTGTTGTAGGTGATTTCCGGCCGTCCGCTCCAATCGGGACATTCGGGCAGGGTGACCACGTAGCGCCGCACGATCACTTTCACGCCGCCCCTGACGGGCGCGTCGATCCCGAATTCGATGCGCAGCGGCAGGACGCGCAGCCTGCGAAGCTCGAGGAACGCCATCACCGCCTGGCGGCGGCGTTCGCCAAGCCGCGCCGCCGCCTGCTTCGGCTCGCCCTTGCGGCCCCGTCCCGCGACCACGTAGAACCTGTCCCCGTAGCCGGCTTCGAGGCGGGCCAGGAAGGCGTCGAGGCTCTGGCGCTGGCCGTTGGCCAGCCGCGCCTCGCCGGCGGCAAAGGCGACGTCGTGGCTGTACTGGACCAGATCGGCCCGCGGCTTGCGCGCCTCGGGCACGTCGGAAAAGTCCTCGAGGGGAAGCTGATCGGGGTTGGCGGCATAGTACACGCCGGTGCCCAAAACGACCCCGGTGGCGGTCTCGGCGCAGCCCGAAACCATCAACGCCCCGCCCACCATGGATGTGATGAGGAACTGCCGGATTATCCGGGATTTGCAGATCATGGCACTCTCCCGTTAATTCAGTTGAAACCCGACGGGCCCGATCAGCGCCTTGCCGCTGCTGTCCACGGTCCGGGGCTTGCCGACAACGGGATTGCGCCTGTTGGTGCCCCCGGTGACGAGACGCTCCACGTCATGGGGCGGCACGAAGCCGTCGGTCGGCGCCGCCAGCCGCGTTCGGGACGACGGACGGACGACGTACGGGGTGACGATGATCACCAGCTCGGTCTCGTCCCGCTGGAAGCGGTCGGAGCGGAACAGGGCGCCGAGCACCGGAATATCGCCGAGGGCGGGGAACTTCCGGATATCGTGGTTGACGTTGTTCTGCAGCAGGCCGGCGATGGCGAAGCTCTGTCCGCTGCCCAATTCCACCGTGGTCTCGGCACGCCGGGTGGTCAACGAAGGCACGACAAAGTTGTTCAGCGTGACCGCGTTTTTGCTCGACAGCTGACTCACCTCGGGGCGCACGTGCAGGTTGACCCGCGCCTCCCCGATCATGGTCGGCGTGAAGGCCAGGGAGACACCGAACTTCTTGAACTCGATGGTCACCCGGCCGTCGGCGTCGGGCACCAGGATGGGGAACTCGCCGCCGGCCAGGAAGCTGGCGGTTTCTCCGGTGAGCGCGGTGAGATTGGGCTCGGCGAGGACGGTCACCAGCCCTTCCTCCTCGAGGGCGTCGATGACGGCGTTGAAGTCCCATCCCTCGGCGTTGAAGGCGGCGCTGGCCCCCTGTGTCAGGCTGCCAAAGCTGTTGACGACGCTGACGGCGCTGGCGAAGGGATTGGTCGTCGCCAGTCCGAGGGACAAACCGCCCAGGGTGCCGAGGATCTGCCAGTTGAAGCCCAGCTGCTTGTCGACGCCGCGGGTGATCTCGGCGATGCGGACGCGCAGGTTGACCTGGTTGGGCGAGTCGACCCCCAGCCGGTTGATGACCGATTCCTCGTCGCCGGCGATGCGCACGGCCAGCCGGCGCACGTCCTCGGCGACCAGGGACGACCTGACGACGCCCTCGAGAACCAGGGTGTCGTCGATGCTGCTGACGTCCACGTCGCCCCGCGGGTCCAGCTTGCGGATGGCGTCGCGCAGGCGGCTCAGGTTGAGGTTCACCCTGATGGCGACGCTGGCCAGAACGTTCTCGCCCTCGTCCACCGCGTAGAGAGTGGTCTCGCCGGCCTTCTTGCCCAACAGATAGACCAGGCTGGGGGATTTGACCTGGATGTCGGCGATCTCGGGGTCGGCGATGAAGACCGTGCTGGCCGGGCGGTCCAGGCGCACCAGGCGTCCCTTGTTGACCTCCAGTTGCAAGGCTGTGCCGGCGCCGGTCACGAACTCGACGGCGCCCGCCGGGCCAGGCGGCGTCGCCATGCCCGCCGTCAGGCCGAGGCCAAGGACGCAGGCCAGCGCCAGCCGGGCCAGGCGGCCGCGGAGTCGCGCAAGAAGTGCGTTCATGGTCTTTCCCCCTATCCCCCTAGAACTTGGCCGTATCGGCCTTTTCGCCGCGCAGTACGTTGATGGTTCTCTTGCGGCCCCTGCCGCCATCTTTCAAAATCCCGTCCGGGTCGCCGAGCATGTAATAGATGTCGAAGTCGGTGGTGTAGCTGCGCGCTTCGGTCGTCTCCCCCGGATCGGCGCCGATATCCCGGGCCAGCCGGGCGAAGCGGTCCTGCTCACGCGCCAGGCTGTGGAGGCTGAGCGATATCGACCCCATCTCGAGCGCGATGGCGATCATTTCGGCCTGCTTGGTGGTGACCTCCAGGGTCGCGGTCTTGGCGACGTTGACTTCGCCCTTCTCGTTTTCGATGTTCTGGTCGACGGCCAGGACTCTCACGTCGGTAAGCAGGGTCTCGCTGAAATAGCGGGTTCTGTTATTGCCGGTGTCCTCGCTCTTTTGGTTCACGCGGATGGTGAGGAGGAGGTCCACCCAGTCGCCCGGGAAGACGAAGCCGGCAATGCCCGAAGTGGCGTTCACGGGAACCGACACGCCGCGCATCCCGGGGTTGAGCACGGCGGCCAGGAACCCGCGGTCGCCGGGATGGACGACCCGCGAATCCGTGATCGGCTGACCGGCGGAGATAAGGGAGCGGACCACGGCGCCCTCCAGTTCGTTCATGTCCCGCTTGCCCTGGATCCAATACTCGTCGACCAGGCCGTCTTCGGGCCACGCCTGCCATTTCATGTTGGCGGGCTTGACGAAGGTCCCGGCCGGCAGCTCTTCCCTGGCGACGAGAACGAAGGTCGCCGGAGCCGGTGGCGCCTCCTCGGGAATCGTCGCCATGAACGCGGCGCGTTCGGCGGCGATCCAGCTGCGGGCGTAGAACGCCGTGAGCCCGGCGGCCACCAGAGCGAACACGAGCAACAGTATGCTGCGCAGGGTCATGGTACCGTACTCCTCTTCGCCGGCCTCAGCGGATCAGCAACTGGCTGCCGACGAAAAATCCGCCGGCTGCGATGGCGACGCCGTAAGGCAGGGCCTCTTTGGACAGCATGTCCTTTGTGCCCGGCCGACCTATGCCCTCGAACCCAACGGCAAAGCCGAAGCGCGCCGAAGAAATCATGAGCAGCGCCAGCAGGCCGCCGGTGAGGGTGGTTATCACGATGAATTCGGCCATCGCGGCGGGGCCGGCCCACATCGCGGTAACCGTCATCAGCTTGACGTCGCCGCCGCCCACGGCGCGGAATGCATAGAGCGCCAACAGGACGGCCAGGGTGACCGCGGCCACGACCAAGCCGCCCACCCAGTCGACGGGGTGCGCGCTGGCCACAACGTGAACCGGATAGAGGGCGGCGATAAACAGACTCAACCGGTTGGGAATCCGGTACTCTCGCACGTCAAAGTACGCGGCCAGGGCCAAAAGGCCCAGGAACACCGTGATGATACCGTTATCGACTGACAAGAATTGTAGCATTGGGGCCTCGGGGTATCGGGGTTGGGGCTATAGTGTCGTCCTGGTGTTTATTTGCTCCCGTTATCAGGTTCCGTTACTCCCCCCTTCGGGCCTGGAAGGCAGTCTTTTGACCGCCTCCCAGAGAAAATCAGCCCGAAGGTTGGACAATTACGTCCATGGGAGGAACGCAGAAAGCGACGTGCGCGGACCGGCCTAACCACCGACCGCGGCAGTCAGCGCGTTGGAGACCGTCTGGAACATCGTGTTCAGCGATCCACCCATGGCGGTCAACGCGCCAATAGCAGCAACGGACACCAGGGCGGCGATCAAGCCATACTCGATAGCCGTGGCACCCGATTCGTCCTTGCGGATCTTCTTCAGAATATTGATCCTCATAACTACCTCCTTTACCGATCGCTATCGATTCGCACCGTCACGCTGATGCCATCGATGGCGAGGGGACGAAACATTGGGGTCCTGGGGTCGAATCGTCAGGCAACGTATCCGTTGCCGTTTTTCTCTCCTTGTCCTGTGTCCTGTCTCCTCTTGTCTCCCTCCTTCGGACCGGGGAGGCGGCATTTTTGACCGCCTCCCGCAAAGCTGGCCCGAAGACTGGACTTCACGTCCAAGGGAGGCACACGAGGGTAATTAAAGCAATCTCCGCCGTTTCCACGTTATTGATCAGGCGCCACGTCCTTTGCGTGGCCGGGGTACATGCAAAATAGAGAGTTTTGGCGTGTCGTGTCAAACTTTTTATTTTCCTATATTTAATTTTTGCTTTCATTATACTTTTTATTGAATTTTATTTATTATTTTCGAGGAATTTTCCATGATTTTTAACTTAAATTACATAAAATTTTTCTAAAATTATCGGCTCCGGCCGCGCCCCTTCGCGCCGCCCTGGCAGCCTCTCCCGCAGCCCCTGTCCGCGTCTCTATCTGCGTCGCCATGCCTCGCCGACCCCCCCAACGCTCCGCCGGGCGGCACCGGTGGTGTAGGTAAACTTTTAGTAAAATTTTATTTAAAATCTATATGTATTAATATAAAGTTTTATGATACTTTAACTAAAAGGTTTTTTATTGTTATTTCGAAAAAAATTACTATAATTCTATTCGTAATTATCGGCGTTGACCGATTTGTACAAAACGTTGAGGCAGGTGAGGCAAATGAAATCGCGCCTGGACAGGATTTGGAACGGGATCACACGGCTCGCACGGCGCCTTCGCGTCGACCGGCGGGGCGCCATCGCCGTATTCCTGGCTTTCGCCATCGTCCCCATGATCGGGTTCGTCGGCATCGCCACCGACACGGCGCGTGCCTATCTGGTCAAGTCACGCCTGTCGTCGGCGCTGGACGCGGCGGCATTGGCCGGCGGTCTGGCGATGTTCAAGCGCACCCGTGACGCCGACATTCAGATGTACTTCAACGCCAATTTCCCGCCCGGCTACATGGACTCCACCGTCAGCGGACCACAGATCACCGCCGACCCGGCGTCCGAAACCATCACCCTGACCGCCAGCGCCACCATCCCCACCAGCTTCATGCGGGTGTTCGGCCACGAAACCATATCCGTCACCGGCATGGCCGAGGCGACGCGGAAAATGACGGCCCTGGACGTGGTCCTGGCCATCGACATGTCGGGGTCCATGAATTCGTCGGCGGCCGGCGGCGGCACCCGCATCGCGGCCGCCCGCCGCGCCGCCACCGATCTCATCAACATCCTGTTCGGCAGCGATTCCTCCAAGGCGCGGCTGAATATCGGCCTGGTGCCGTGGAACGGCAAGGTCAACGTGACCATCGACGGCACCGTCTTCGACCCCGCCCTGACCACGACCCAGGCGGTGCCCGCTTTCGTCAACCCCGAGGACCCGTCGCCCAATCCGGCGAGCCCGCCGCCGCCCAACCCCCAAAGCCAGGTGTTTTTCGCCAACAATTCCCCGGTGCCCCTGCTCGAGGCGCCGCCGGCCGGGTGGAGGGGCGCCGTGTATAACCGCTTCATCGACGACAACGACCCCAATAACGACGCCGACATCCTGTACGGGCCGGTCAACCTGCTGGGCGCCGACTGGGTGGCCTGGCAGCCCGTCGGGCCGGAAGGCGAACCGGTACCCGGCGGCGCCAGGTGCGCCCTGGCCATAGGTAATAGAGAGTGCACGCCGACGCTGCGCCACGGCATCACGCCCCTGCAAAACCAGAAGCAGGTCATCCTGGACGCGGTCGCCGCGCTGCGCAGGCCCAGGGGCGTGACCAACATCCCCGGCGGCCTGGGCTGGGCCTGGCGGGCCCTCAAACCCGCGGCGCCTTTCACCGAGGCCGTGGCCAATCCCGACTACGAGCGCGACCAGGCCATCGTCCTGCTTACCGACGGCGCCAACTACGGCGGCTCCGGCGACGGCTACAAGGGCACCTTTGGGCGGGGCTCCACCGCGCGGCCCGACATGAACGCCCGGCTGCTGGAGCTCGCCGGCAACATCAAGGCCGACGGCGTCATCATCTACGTCATCCAGTTCGCCTACAACAACAGCTCGCTGCAAACACTGCTGCAGACAGTCGCCAGCGGCCCGCGCTCGCCCTATTATCACTTCGCCCCCGACGCAACCGCCCTGCGACACATCTTCCGCCAGATCGCCGACCACCTTTCCGCGCTGCGCCTGTCCAAGTAGCGGGGCATCCACCATCGCCTTCGTCCCGGCGCGGGACGATCCCCACTCCGGGCGCGATCGCGCCGCCACAAAGTGTCCATGGGACGACGAGACTCCCGGCGCTATTGCCGCTCATGGGTGATGGTACAATTTTAGTAAAAAAGTAGATATATATTGTATTTATATTAATAAGCTTTCAGCATAAATAATTTTTATTGGATGGGGTCTGTCATTTACTATAATGGGTCAGGTATCTTTGGATGCTGCTGGAGGTACGGCCATGACCCATTCAATCCCAGGCCCACGTCGGGTTTGGAACGCCATCGTACGCCCCGGAAGGCGCCTGCGCCTCGACCGCCGGGGCGCGGTTGCCGTGTTCCTGGCCTTCGCCATCATCCCCATGATCGGCTTCGTCGGCATCGCCACCGACACCGCGCGCGCCTATCTGGTGAAGTCGCGCCTGTCGTCGGCGCTGGACGCCGCCGGGCTCGCCGGCGGGTACAGTTTCTTCCTCAACACCCGCGACGCCGACATCCAGATGTTCTTCAATGCCAACTTCCCCACCGGCTACCTGGGCGCCACCATCAGCGGACCACAGATCACCGTGGATGAGGCGGCCGAAACCATCACGCTGACCGCCGGCGCCACCATCCCCACCAGCTTCATGCGGGTGTTCGGCTACGAGACCATAACCGTCACCGCCGACGCCGAGGTGACGCGGAAAATGAAGGCCCTGGACGTGGTCCTGGCGATCGACATGTCGGGGTCCATGCGCAGCCGCACAAGCAGCGGCGGCACGCGCATCGAGGCCGCCCGCGCCGCGGCCACCGAACTCATCGACATCCTGTTCGGCAGCGACGCCTCGAAAGCGGTGCTGAACATCGGTCTCGTGCCGTGGAACGGCAAGGTCAACGTGACCCTCAACAACACCGTTTTCGACCCCGCCCTGACCACGACCGTGGCCCAGCCCGCGTTCACCAACCCGGAGAATCCGTCGCCCAACCCGGCGAGCCCACCGCCGCCCAACCCCCAGAACCAGGTATTCTTCGCCAACAATTCGCCGGTGCCGCTGCTCGAGGCGCCGCCGGCCGGCTGGCGGGGCGCCGTGTATAACCGCTTCATCGACGACGGCGACCCCAACAACGACGCCGACATCCTGTACGGGCCGGTCACCCTGCCCGGCGCCGACTGGGTGGCCTGGCAGCCCGTCGGGCCGGAAGGCGAACCGGTACCCGGCGGCGCCAGGTGCGCCCTGGCCATCGGCTTTAGCGAGTGCACGCCGACGCTCAGCCACGGCATCACGCCCCTGCAAAATCAGAAGCAGGTCATCCTCGATGCGGTCAACGCCCTGACCAGGCCCAGGGGCGTCACCAACATCCCCGGCGGCCTGGGCTGGGCCTGGCGCGTGCTCAAGCCCCCGGCACCGTTCACCGAGGCCATTCCCAATCCCGAATATGACCGCGAGCAGGCCATCGTGCTGCTCACCGACGGCCAGAACTACGGCGGCTCCGGCGACGGCTACAAGGGCACGTTCGGCCGTGGCGGGACCGCGCGCCCCGCCATGAACGCCCGGCTGCTGCAGGTGGCCAACGCCATCAAGGCCGACGGCGTCGTCGTCTACGTGGTTCAGTTCGCGTTCGCCGGCACCGGCCTTCAGACGCTCCTGCAGACAGTCGCCAGCGGCCCCGGTTCGCCCTATTACTACTTCGCCCCCGACGCGGCGACCCTGCAACAGGTTTTCCGCGAGGTGGCCAACCACCTTTCCGAGCTGCGCCTGTCCAAATAAACCATGGGCCGCTACCCCGCTCCGGGGTAGCGGCCCGGAGGCATGTCCGGAGCACAACCGATGTCCAAGGCAAACGGCTTTCTCGACACGCAAAAGACGGAACCGATGCCCGACCTGGCGCGATGCATGGTCATCGCCAAAAAGGAATACGGCAAGTCCCTGTTCTCGCAGATTTCGGAGATGGCGAAGCTTGCGTTCAGTCCGCGCAAGATACAGCCGGCCGAATATTTCTACTTCAGGCTCTATGACGACGACCGCTTCTCGTTCTCCGACAAAAGGGCGTTCGTCGGCAGGAACGCGCAGAACAAGATATTTTTCCAGTGCAACGCCGTGGACTGGCTGGCCGTCGCCCACGACAAATTGATGTTCGCCGCCGCGTTGGAAGGCCTCGCCCTGCCGACGCCGGAGATCTACGCCATTTACCACTGTTTCCGGACCTTCGGCAGCGCGCCCGCCCTGAGGTGCCGCGATGCGCTGACGGACTTTCTGCGCACGGGCATGCCCTATCCCTTCTTCTCCAAGCCGGTCACCGGCATGTACAGCGTCGGAGCCGCCGCGGTCAGGGAATACGATGCCGCCCGCGACAGCCTTGTACTGACGAGCGGACAGGCGGTTCCCCTGCGCCAATGCGCCGACGAAATCGCGCCCTTCGACGAGGACGGATATCTGTTTCAGGAACTGCTCGTGCCCCACCCGGTCATCGAGGAGGTCTGCGGCGATCGCATCTCCACGGCCCGCATCGTCGTGGCGCTCACCGACCGCGGCCCCGAAATCCTCCACGCACTGTGGAAGATCCCGACCGGCGACAACGTGGCCGACAACTTCTGGCGGCCGGGCAACATGCTGGGGGCCGTGGCCATCGAAAGCGGGCGGGTGCAACGGGTGGTCCAGGGCACGGGCCCCGATCAGGTGGAAGTGCGGACCCACCCCGATTCATCGAAGCCGGTGCAGGGCCTGACCCTTCCCGACTGGAAAAGGCTCACCGACCTGTGCCTGACCGGCGCCTCCGCTTTCCCGAAACTCAGGCTTCAGGCATGGGATGTGGCCATGTGCGCAAGCGGACCCGTCCTTTTGGAAATGAACATCGGCGGCGATTTCAACCTGCCCCAGGTGGCCAACGGGTGCGGCCTGCTGGACGAGCGCTTCCGCGGTTTTCTTGCCGCCTGCAACGGCGGGTGAGCGGGCCGACAGGGTGCGCGGAGCCCCCGCCCCGGCCGCGCCGGGTTACACCAACAGGGTATCAGGGATTGAGCGTCGCCAGCGCCGAGAAGCGCGGCCGGAAGACGGCGTAGTTGTAAAGGTTCCGGGCCACCAGTTGGGTGCCCAGAAACGCCGGTACGTAATCGTAGAACACCTCGGTGACGACCACGGTCTCCTTGTCGCGCACGACGAATCCCGCGGGCAGGGTGGCGCGCCCCCCTTCGACGCCGAAGGCGCTGCCGCCGCTGCCGCCGCCGAAGGAGCGCTGCCAGTTGATCCGCGCCCGATTGTCGTCGTCGCCGCTGATCGACGACACCACCAGCCGTCCGTCCGCCGCCAGGTCGAACGGGTCCATGACGTAGGCGGTGGCGGAAAACAGGTTAATGAGGCCACCCTCGCTCAACGTCTCGGCCTGGGACACCAGGTCGGCCATGGTCGCCGAGGCGCGCTCGATCTTCTGGTTGAGCAGCACGTAGCGGGTGACCTCGATTCCGGACAGCAGCAGCCCGACCACCACCGGCGTCGCGACCGCCATCTCGACGGCCAGGGTACCGCGTCTGTCCCGCTTGAGGCGCCTGAGAACGCGCCCGATCATGCCGATCATGTGGCGTCTCCCTGGTTCCATGGCTCGTTGCGCACGGCGATGCTGGCGCTGAGCGTGAATTTCCCGTTTTGACCGATGAGCGGCGCCGCCAATGGCGTCAGCAGGTTCCAGTCGTAATCGATGCGGTACAGCACGACCTGGCCGGAGGCACCGGGCCCGGACTGCCCGATATCGGAATCCCAGACGCCGTTGGCGTTGGCATCGGTGAAGGTTTCGCCGACGTCATAGGTGCCGTTGCCGTTGCCGTCCACGAAGTCCTCGCCATTGCCGATCTGGCCGAAGTCGGGATAGACCAGGATCTGGATGTCGGCCTGGGCGATGTCCACCAGGCCCATGGTGCGGTCGTCGATGATCTGGACGATCCGCTCCATGCGGCTCAAGCCGCCAAACTGGCTGCCGGTGATCCCGTAGCGGGCCGCATCCCTGAGGCCGCTTTCCATGAGAATATTGACGAACATGATCATGCCGAATTCGATGGTGCCGATCACCATCAGGACCAGGATCGGCGCCACGAAGGCAAACTCCGCCACCGGAGAGCCGTCCTCCCTGTCGCGCAATCGTCTCAGGAACCGGATCAAACCCCTCATCGCAACTTGACTCCTTTCGCAGGCCCGGACACCCGGGTGGCGCACCCTGGGGGCGGACCCCGGCCCGGCCCCCGGCCACACAAGTAAAATACTGTGGCATTCAAACATTCCCGTACGCACAATCATTATATATCCTGAACTCTAGATCACATAATACTTTTTTGGAAAAATTTATATATATACAATATTTATAGATGTTTTATTTATATTTAAAGAAAATTTTATGATAATTTTAGGCAAATTGTCCCGCCGTCCCCGCGCGAGCCCTCCAGCGCCCGTGCGGACGGCGCCGGGGCGCAGCCTGAGCGAACCGCCGCCGGGCCGGCCGGCGGCGTTTGCCGGGGCCGGATTACCCATTGACCTGATAGCCGGTACGGCTACTGTTGCCCAAATGTTCTTGAATGCGGGGGAATTTCCGGCCACGAGGGCACGGATGGTGGGGGGATCATGAAACTATTGCGCCACGGGCCGCCCGGCGCCGAAAGGCCGGGGCTGGTGGATGAGCGGGGACGCATCCGCGACCTTTCCGGCGAAATTCCGGACGTCGACGGCGCCGCCCTGGCACCGGAACGGCTGGCCGCCCTCGGGAGGATCGACACCGATTCCCTGCCCCCGGTCGAGGGATCGCCGCGCCTGGGTCCCCCGGTCGCCGGCGTCGGCAAGATCCTGGCCATCGGCTTCAATTACGCCGAACACGCCGCCGAAACCGGAAAACCCATGCCCGACGAGCCGCTGCTGTTCACCAAGGCGGTGACCGCGCTCAGCGGTCCCAACGACCCGGTCGTGCTGCCCAGGGGCTCGCGCAAGGGCGACTGGGAGGTGGAACTGGCGGTCGTCATCGGCCGCCGCGCGTTGTACGTGGAGGAAACGGACGCCCTGGACCATGTCGCCGGCTACGGGGTGATCAACGACGTCTCGGAACGGGAATACCAGTTGGAGCGGGGCGGCCAGTTCGTGAAAGGCAAGAGCTTCGACACCTTCGCCCCCTTCGGCCCGTGGCTGGTCACCAGGGACGAGGTTGCGGACCCCCAGGACCTGAAACTGTGGCTCGACCTCAACGGCGAGCGGCGCCAGGACGGCAATACCGCGACCATGGTGTTCGGCGTCGCCTTCCTGGTCAGCTACCTGAGCCGCTTCGTCACCCTGATGCCCGGCGACGTGATCGCCACGGGGACGCCGCCGGGCGTGGGGCTGGGCTGCGATCCGGCGGTTTTCCTCAAGCCCGGGGACGTCATGCGCCTCGGCATCGAGGGCCTGGGCGAACAACGCCAGGAGGTCACGGCCTGGAAGGACGGGGACTGACCCCGGGGCCGGCGATCGCAGGCAGCCGGAGCCAAGGCGACGCCGGGGGCGTCACTGGCGAGGCCCCGCGACGCGGCGGAGACGAGGTCGTCAACCGAGCCTTCCCCGCGGTGATTCCCGTCCAATGTTGTAACGCGCGATCTCGTCGGCCAGCGGGCCTCCCCTGATTTTCCGCGGGCCGCCATTTGGCTCCACCTCATCGGTGTCCACCGGGACCGCCAACGCGGCCTCGGCCTCGCGCACCCCGTTCCTTGCCGTACGGACACGATCCCGCGCAGTGTCGAGGTGCGTCCAAAGCCGGGCAATCTCGGTTTCGGCGTCTTCCAGTCTGCGCCGCAGGTGAGCCACCTCTTCGTCCGTAGGCGCGCTCGCAAGTTTCGTTTCCAATGTGTCCCGGTATTCCAGCCCTTTTTCCAGTTCCTCCAGCGCCGTGTCCAACGTGGACCCGATTTCCTCGACGTACTTCTTCTGCAATGCGATCTCTCCATTGGCGGCCCAAAGTTCATGTTGCGTGTGGCTCAATACCTCCGTGACATTGGAGAACAGCGACTCGATGCCCTCCTTGTTGGGACAGCCCGAGCACGGCTCGGCGCCCAGCAGTTTCGCCATCACCGTTTTGTTCATGGGTCCCGGCCGTCCTTGTCCGGGTCAGGGGTGCGCCCCGGGGAACTGGGTTGCCCACGGGCCATTCGCGCGGTGTCGGGTGCTCCCCGAAAGGGGAACGGACATACCCCAAGCGACCGGCAACCGGTTCCGGGTCCCGGCCCTTCGCCCCGCGATTCTTATGCTTTCCGTCATGCCACCAAGATGGGACCCCGTCCGCGCCGATTTTACTATGCGCATGGGTTACGGCCGCCCCGTAAGGGTCGGGCCTGCCCCGTTCCCGCCGTGCCATCGCCCCGCCGACGGCCGCACGCCTCCCGGATAGCTACTCCGCAGGGGTAACACCTTAGAATACTACAAACTCCATCGTATCCCGGACTATTTCTAATAGTAGAAAATTTGCCAACCGTCTGTCCTAAAAGATGCCGGTGGCCGCCGCGGGCGAAGGAGGTCGCGGCGCCATGGCAGAAGGGCGGCGGTTTCCCGGCGGAGCGGGTGTATGGGCGCGGTAAAGACTTCGGTCTTCGGAGCAACGGGTATGATGGCTCTTGTGGGCCGGCTCCTTCCTGCCGCCGTCGTCGCGATCCTCGGAATCGGCGTTTCCCTGGCGACGTCCGGCCTCGTCCGCCAAGAGGAAGAGGGCCGCCTTCGCTACAAGATGGAAGATCACGCCATCATCTACGGCACGGTTCTGGCCCATATTCCGCAAATGCACGTCCACGAACTTCACGCCATAGGTGCGTTCTATGCCGCGTCCAGGGTCGTCGATCGCGGGGCGTTTCGAGTCTTCGCCCGGAGCATTCTGGAACGCAATCCGGGCATTCAGGCGCTGGAGTGGATCCCGCGGGTCCGGGCCGCGGACCGCACTGCCTACGAAAAGGCGGCGCGCAGGGACGGCTTTCCCGGATTCCGCTTCACGGAACGCTCGGACGACGGAGAACTGGTTACCGCCGGGCCGCGGGAACAATATTTCCCGGTTTTTTTTGTCGAGCCTTACGACCGCAACAAGAAGGCCCTCGGCTATGACCTGGGATCGAACCCGAAGCGTCTGAAAGCCCTGGAGCGGGCGCGCGACAGCGGACGGCCGGTCGCCACCGCCCGCGTCCGCCTGGTGCAGAAAACGGGCGATCAGTATGCCGTTCTCGTCTTTGCGCCCATCTACCGGAACGGCCAACCCGCGGCAACGCCCGAACAGCGCCGGGACAACCTCGCGGGCTTTGCGCTCGGTGTGTTCGGGATCGGCGATATGGTCGAGGCGGCCTTGCGGCAGGTGCCGCTGTCAAGGGATTTCAACCTTTTCCTGTTCGACGAAAGCGCCGGTCCGAAAGACCGACTCCTTCACCACCGTCCGGCCAAGGCGGGCGCCGACGGCGCCGACCGGGCGACGGGCGGCGGCGCCCATGACGGACTGGAAACGGTGGTGCCCATACGCGTAGCCGGCCGCGATTGGACCGCCGTCTTCAGGCCGACGCCAGCCCTTATCGCAAGCCTGCACAACCATAACATTCCGCTGTTCGTACTGCTCGCCGGGCTGGCCCTCACCGGCGCCTTGTCCGCCTACATGCTTCGCCAGCACCGCCGCGCGCAGGTGATCGAGCATGTCGTCGAGGAACGCACGCGCGATCTGCGCCGTGTCAACAGACGGATCAATGTGCTCATGAACGTCGCCGCGGATCCGACCATCACCATCGACCGCAACGGCACCATCCAATCGTTCAACCCCGCGGCCGAGCGCACGTTCCACTACAGCGTGATGGAGGCGGTCGGCAGGAATGTCAGCATGCTCATGCCCGAGCCGTACCGAAGCGCCCATGACGGCTACATCGGCAGCTACCTGCGCACGGGAAAGGCTAGGATCATCGGCGCCACCCGCGAGGTCGTCGGCCAACGCAAGGACGGCTCCACGTTCCCCATGGAATTGGTGATTGCCAATGCCGAGGTCCAGGAAGACGGCGAGCAGTTCTTCGTCGGCATTACCCGCGACATCACCGAACGCAAGCAGGCGGAGCAGGAAATGCGGCAGCAAAGCATCGTCCTCGACCTGCTGTACAGGGTCGCGGCCATCGCCAACGAGGCCAATACCCCCGAGCACGCGATGGCTACGTCAATTCAATACATCTGCGTCGCCATGGGATGGCCGGTGGGGCACGCCTATGTCCGCGCCCCGGGCACCTTCCAACGGTTGGTGCCGACCGACCTTTGGCACCTGGCGGACGACCAACGGTTTGCCGCCTTCCGGCAAGTCACCGAGCAAACAGACTGCAACTGGGGCAGCGGACTGCCGGGCCGCGTGCTCGCCGATGGAGAACCCGTGTGGGTCATGGATGTGACCGAGGACCCGGACTTCCGGAGAGCCAAGTCGGCCGATGACGCCGGCCTCAGGACCGGTATCGCCCTGCCGGTCCCGGTGGGTTCGGCGGTGGTGGCGGTCCTGGAGTTCTATTCCCGCCAGGTTCTGCAGTCCGATCAGTCATTGTTGCAGGTCCTGGTCAACATCGGAGCACAGCTCGGACGGGTATTCGAACGCAAGCACGCCGAGACCGAGCTGACGGCGAAGGAACGGGCGTTGCGGGAGCGCGTCACGGAACTGCGCGATACCCAGGAGGCCCTGGAAGAGAAGAGCCGGGAAGTCGCCGCCCACCGGGACCATCTGGAGGAAAAGGTGGCGGAGCGCACGGCGGAGGTTCAGCGGCAGGCCGAACAGCTCGCCCAGGCGCTGGAAAAGGAACAGGAACTCAACACGCTCCAGCGCGACTTCGTCGCCCTCGTGTCCCACGAGTTCCGCACCCCGCTGACCATCATCGACGGCGCCGCCCAACGGCTGGTCCGGCGCAAGGACAAGGTGACGCCCGAGGACCTGATTGTGCGCACCGACAAGATCCGGGCCGCCGTCCAACGGATGACGGGGCTGATCGAGGGCACCCTTTATGCGTCGCGCCTGGACGCCGGCACCATCCGGATGGAACGCCAGGCCTGTGACCTGAAGGGACTGATCGGCGAGGTCTGCGCGCGGCAGGCCGAGATATCGCAATTCCACGACATCCGCGTCGACGTGGCGGGGCTTCCCGAAAACATCCACGCCGATCCGAAGCTGCTGGACCAGGTGTTCACCAACCTGCTGTCGAACGCGGTCAAATATGCCCCCGACGATCCCGGCATAGAAGTGAAGGGGTGGACGGACGGCGATCTTGCCGCGGTGTCGGTGCGCGACCACGGCGTAGGCGTGCCCGCCGACGACCTCCCGCGCCTGTGCGAACGCTTCTTCCGCGCCCGCACATCCACCGGAATCACCGGCACCGGCATCGGCCTCAACCTGGTCAAGCAACTGATGGAAATGCACAAGGGCACCATCGAGGTCGACAGCGTCGAGGGTCAGGGTTCGGTGTTCACCGTGCGCCTGCCCGTCGACCTGCGCGCCGCCGGCGCGCCGGCCCAAGAGACCGGCGACCGGGCCACGCCCGTGCTCGCCGACGTCAAAGCCACGCTCGCCACCTGAATGCCGAGCGCAATGCCCAGACCATGGAGACCTGACACATGGCCACGATCCTGATCCTTTGTGTCGAGGACGAAGCCGACATCCGCGGCGATATCACCGAGGAGCTGCGGGATACGGGTTACGAAACCGTGGAGGCCGCAAACGGCAGGGAAGGTCTGCAAGCGATCGCCGAACACAAACCGGACCTGGTGCTGTGTGATATCACCATGCCGGAGATGAACGGCTACGAGCTGCTGACAGCGCTGCGCGAAAAACATCCCGAGTTCGAGGACCTGCCGTTCGTGTTCCTCTCCGCCCTCGCCGACCGCAAGGACATTATCGCCGGCCGGCAACTGGGGGCAGACGACTATGTGACCAAACCCGTCGACTTCGAGATGCTCCTGGCGACGGTGGAGTCGCGGTTGCGGCAGGTCGCCCGGATGCAGGCGAGGAAGCAGCGCCACCTGATCAAGCTCTACCGCGTCCTGACCGGCCAGGAACCGCCCGCCGGGGACGGCGGCCCGGCGTCCGCCGAAAGCACCGAATCGTCATCGCAACCGTCCGAACCCCTGACCATCGTGACCGTCACCAACGACGAAGTCGATCTCGGCGACCTTCCCGCGACGCTGGAGGCCAGGGGGTACTCGGTCATCGTGATGCACAGCGGCAGGAGGTTCCTCGACACGGTGGGCGACCTGCTGTCTCCCGATCTGGTGCTGATGTCCTACAACTCCATCGATCTTCAGGCGCCGCTCGTGGTGAAGACCCTGAAGGCAAAGCAGGAAGTCGACTTTCCCATCATCCTTCTCGTCCCGTCGTCCATGGACCTCCCTTCGATCGCCGAACAGCTGCCCCATTTCGACGACTACATCACCGTTCCCTTCGACCGCGAAACCCTGATGGAAAAGATCGCGGCGCTGTCGATCAAGGCGCCGGAACCGGAAGACCTCCTCGCGTCGGCCTGACCGCGGCACGAAAAAACACTAGACCGGGTGATGGACATGGAACCGGATTCCTCGGCGGACGTGAAGGCGGCACCGGCGTGCTGCCACGCCGCCGCCCCGGACAGCGGCCCGCGGCCTCACCCCCTCCATCCCACGGTGCGCTGAACGGAGGCGGCGGCCATGATACGGAACGGTCTGCGTCTGGAGAGCGTCAGCTTCCTCATCGTCGACCCGAACGCCTTCATGCGTTCGTTGATCAAGAACGTGCTGCACGTGTTCGGCGCCGAGAAGTACATCGAGGCCAGCGACGGCGCCGACGCCTTCAAGGCAA
Organism: Rhodospirillales bacterium; assembly: GCA_046756945.1. Classification (GTDB taxonomy): domain Bacteria; phylum Pseudomonadota; class Alphaproteobacteria; order Rhodospirillales; family 2-02-FULL-58-16; genus JACZQZ01. The sequence continues at coordinate 8,532 of JBHHXI010000012.1, read as the reverse complement.
TGCAGAACCTTGTCCCCGACATCATTATTACCGAATGGATGATGGACCCCCTGGACGGGCTCGATTTCACACGGCTGGTGCGCACCGGAAAGGACAGCCCCAACCCCTTCGTCCCCGTCATCATGACGACGGCGTATTCGGAAAAGCAAAGGGTCGTCGAGGCCCGCGACGCCGGCATTACCGAATTCATCGCCAAGCCATTGTCCGCCAAGACCCTGATGACGCGCGTCACCGCCGTCATCGAGCATCCGCGACCCTTCATGCGGTCCACGCGGTACTTCGGGCCCGACCGCCGGCGGCGGCGCAGGTCCGACTACAAGGGTCCCGAACGGCGCAAATCCGTGGCGGACGGCGGGGACGTCAATCTGTCCCAGGAAGACGTGGAGGCCCTGCTCAACGCGTGATTCGGCCCCCGTGTCCCCCCGGTTACGGTATGCGGGGGACGCCCCCGCGGCCCCCGGGGGGAAACGGGGGGTGTCCCCCCGGTTTAGTTATACGGGGGACGCCCCCGCGGCCCCCGTATACTATCCGATCCCGTATCCCCTGGCCCAGCCGAGCCCGTCGGTGGTGCCCGCCCTGGGCCGGTACTCGCAGCCGATCCACCCGGTAAAGGGAAGCGAATCCACCACCTCGAACAGGTACGGGTAGTGGATTTCGCCGACGTCCGGCTCGTGGCGGCCGGGCACGCCGGCGATCTGGAAATGGGCGATGCGGTCGATATGGGCGCGGATGGTCTCGGCCAGGTATCCCTCGGTGATCTGTGCGTGGTAGATGTCGTAGAGCACGAACAGGTTGTCGCTGGCCACCTCCTCGATCAGGGCGAACGCCTGGGCCGGCCGGTTCAGGAAGTACCCGGGAATGTCGCGGGTGTTGATCGCCTCGATCACCAGCCGGATGCCGTTCCCGGCGCAGGCCCGGGCCGCCAGGCGCAGGTTCTCGACGTAGGTTTCCCTGTACTTCTGCCCGTCGGCGCCGTCGGGCATCAGTCCGGCCATGGCGTGCAGCAGCGGGCAATCGAGGGCGCGGGCGTACTCGATGGCCTTCTCCACCCCCTCGCGGAACTCCGATTCCCGGCCGGGGAGGGCGCCGATGCCCCGATCGCCCGCGTCCCAGTCGCCGGGCGGCATGTTGAACAACGCCTGGACGAGGGCATGTCGGGCCAGCCGGTCCTTCAACGCCTCCGCCGGATAGGCATAGGGAAACAGGAACTCCACGCCCTTGAAGCCGGCATCCGCCGCTCCCTTGAAGCGGTCCATGAAGTCCAGCTCGTTGAACATCATCGTCAGGTTGGCGGCGAACTTGGGCATGGGCCTCTCTCCTTGTCTCTGCCTGCGGAGGGTAGCACGCGGCCTTCCCCGGAATCGAGCCGGCGCGCCGTTGAATCGGCATGGACGCGGTTTTGTGCTACCGTGCGTGACGCCCGAGAGGAACCGCCATGTCGGGAACCGTGTCACGTGACCCGACAATGAACGCGCGTCCGCAGGCAGGGAAGCCGTCGCGCTTCGTTACCCTGGCGATCGCCGCCGTGGCAATCGCCGTCGGGTGCGAGGGAGCCTTCGCGGACACGCCGGCGGCGGGCCATGGCGGAACGGAACCCATGATGACGGACACCGTGCGCCTCGAGGACGCCCTGCGCCGGCACGCGGCGGCGCTGAGCGTTGATATCGGCGACCGCACGCCCTTCCGGCCGGAGAAGCTGGCGCGGGCGGCCGACTACATCCGGGGCGTTTTCGAGCAAGCCGGGCTCACGGTCACGGAACAGGCCTACGACTACCACGGTCTCAGCGTCGCCAACCTGATCGCCGAGCCGGCCGGCGCCAAGAAGACGGCGCCCTATTACCTGATCGGCGCCCATTACGATACGGTGCCCGGGACGCCGGGCGCCGACGACAATGCAAGCGGCGTCGCCGTGGTGCTTGAGCTCGCCCGCCGGATCGCGGCGCGGACGCCGCCCATTCCGCTCCGCTTCGCCGCCTTCACCCTGGAAGAACCGCCGGCCCACGCGACCCGTTTCCAGGGCAGCCGCGTCTTCGTCAAGGAGCTGGCGGCCAGCGGCGGGCGGGTCCTCGGCGCCATCATCCTGGAGATGGTCGGCTTCACCACGCCCAGGCAGGCCTATCCGGTGTTCCTGAAGTGGGCCGGCTACCCCGAAAAGGGCGACTTCATCGGGGTCGTCGGCAACTGGCGTTCGCGCCGGTTCGGCCGCGCCGTGCTCAGGGGATTGCGCAAGAACCCGAACCTGCCCGTGGAATCCCTGTTCGTCCCGCTCAACGGCTGGGTCCTTCCCGACACCCGACTCAGCGACCACGCGCCGTTCTGGGATCGCGGCTGGCCGGCGCTGATGATCACGGACACCGCGTTCTTCCGCAACCCCAACTACCACACCGCCCGGGACACCTTGGACACGCTGGACTTCGCCTTCATGGCGGAGCTGGTCAGGGGCCTGGAGAGCGCCCTCGACGAGATCCCGCCCGCCCGTTGAGCGCCGATGCAGGACGGTGACGGCAAGGCAAGACAGCCCACGGTCTGTCGGCTAATCTATGGGTAACGCTCGGGGGGGAAAGGGAGAGGCGCCCGTGTCCGTGGTCGTGAGAGAGGCGGAATTGCCCGACGCGCACGGTATCGCCGGGGTCGAAATCGAAGCCTGGCGCGACACCTATCCGACGCTGCTGCCCGGCGCCCACCTGGTGGGAGGGCTCGATATGGCACGGCGGACCGCATTCTGGCGGCACAGGTTGAGCAACCGCTCGGCGCTGCGCACCGTCGTCGGCGCCGTGAATTCACGCGGGCCCATCGTCGGCTACGCCACCTGGGGACCGTGCCGCGTGGACACCCTGGCGTCCGGCGGCCAGTTGTTCGAGCTTTACCTGTTGCCGGACCACCAGGGCCGCGGCCTGGGGCGCCGCCTGTGCGCCGCCGTCGGCGAATATTTCCTGAAGGCCGGCGTATCGTCCATGTGCGTCGAAGTGCTGGAGGGAAACCCCAACCGGTTCTTCTACGAGGCCATCGGCGGCCGCCTGGCGGCGCGGGCGCGGCATCCCTTCGCGGGGACCGTCCTGCCGACGCTCATCTACGCCTGGGATAACCTGGAACTCCTTGCCGGTGAACGGGCCCGGTAACGGCCCGTTTGTCGCCGCCGGGCTGCTTCGGTGAGAATCGTGCGCCGGCTCTTTTGACCCAGGTCAAAGCGGCGCCGGCCGAAGGGGGCTTTGATGGGCCGATGAAAGCGGACGCATCGACCAGGCACGATCTACAGGTTCCCCGCTACACCAGCTACCCCACGGCGCCCCACTTCGACGGCACCGTGGACGCGGCCCTCTATCGCCGGTGGCTGGGCGAGCTCGGCAACCGGTCGGACCTGTCCCTCTATTTCCATATCCCGTTCTGCGATTCCCTGTGCTGGTTCTGCGGCTGCCACACCAAGATCGTCAGGCGCTACGCGCCCGTGCGGACATACCTCGACGCCCTGCTCCGGGAAATCGACCTCGTCGCCGACGCCCTGCCCGGCCGCTTCCGGGCGCGCCATCTGCACTGGGGCGGCGGCAGCCCGACCATCCTCGAGGGAGAGGACTGGCGGCGGATCCTCGACCGCCTGCGTGCCCGCTTCCACGTCGGCGAGGACGCCGAGATCGCGGTCGAGATGGACCCCCGGACCGCTACCGAGGACTATGTGCGCACCCTCGCCGCCGCCGGGGTCAACCGGGCCAGCGTCGGGGTGCAGGACTTCCACCCCGTGGTCCAGGCGGCGATAAACCGCATACAGCCCTTCGCCGTCACGGAGCGGGTAATCGGCTGGCTGCGCCGCCACGGGATCGCGCGGATCAACATGGACCTCATGTACGGCCTGCCCCACCAGACCGCCGCGCGGGTGCGCGACACGGTGGACCAGGCCTGCCGGCTGCAGCCGGACCGCGTCGCCCTGTTCGGCTACGCCCATGTGCCGTGGATGAAGGCCCACCAGAAGATGATCGACGAGGCCGCCCTTCCGGGCACGGCGGAGCGCTGGCGGCAGTACAACGCCGGGTCCGCCCGCCTGGTGGAAAAGGGCTATGTGCCCGTCGGCCTGGACCACTTCGCCCGCCCCGGCGACCCGCTGGCGGTGGCCCTCGCGGAAGGGCGGCTGCACCGCAATTTCCAGGGCTACACCACCGACGAGGCGCCGGTGCTGCTCGGTTTCGGAGCCTCCGCCGTCGGCTCCCTGCCCCAGGGCTACGCCCAGAACACGGCGCCCCTGAAGGCCTACCGGGCAACCGTCGCCGCCGGTGAATTCCCGATCGCCCGCGGCATCGCGTTTGGCGGCGAGGACAGCCTGCGCGGCGAGGTGATCGAGCGCCTCATGTGCGATCTCACGGCGGACGTGGGCGCCATCGCCCGCCGGCACGGCGCGCCCGCAGGCGCCTTCGCCGCCGAAATGGAACGGCTGGCGCCGCTGATCGACGACGGCATTTGCACGGTGGAGGAAGGCCGCGTCACCGTCACCGAAAAGGGGCGGCCCTTCGTGCGCCTGGTGGCCGCCGTTTTCGACGCCTACCTGATGGCGGGCGAGCAGCGCCATTCCCGGGCGGTGTAGCAGAAGAATTTAGAACGTCCGCCTCTCGTTAAGGTTTCTTGCGCGCCAGGGTCAGCCCGTCGCCGATGGGAACCAGGCTGAGGCTGACCCGCGGGTCGGCGTGGATCTTCTCGTTGAGGGCGCGGATGGCGCGGGTGGCGGTGTCCTGTTTGGCGGTGTCGATGACGCTGCCGTTCCACAGCACGTTGTCGATGCTGACCAGTCCGCCGGGCCTGAGCAGGGTGAGGATGCGCTCGTAGTAGGCGTCGTAGGATTTCTTGTCGGCGTCGATGAAGGCGAAGTCGAAACGTCCCGCCTGGCCGTCGGCGACGAGTCCGTCCAGGGTTTCCAGCGCCGGGCCCAGGCGCAGGTCTATGCGGTCCGCGACCCCGGCGTCGGCCCAGTAGCGCCGGGCCATGTCGGTCCATTCCGCGCTCACGTCGCAGGTGACGAGGCGCCCGCCGGGCGGCAGGGCAAGGGCGACGCTGAGGCTGCTGTAGCCGGTAAACGTGCCGACCTCGATGGCGTTGCGCGCACCCATCACTTCGACGAGCAGGGCCATGAACTGTCCCTGCTCGGGCGCGATCTGCATGGCCGCGTCGGGAATCTTCGCCGTCTCCTCCCTGAGCCGGCGCAGCACGTCGGCCTCCCTCAGGGAGACATCCAGCAGGTAATCATACAGTGCATCGGAAAGCGTGATCGTGCGCTTGGCCACGGCAACAACCCCCTTTATCCCGGCATCCGTTCGCGGACGGCCCGGGCCACGTCCCCGGCCGGATTCAGCGGCGCATGGGTCCACGTCTCCAGCCGGCCGGCGAGGGGCCGCGCATACCCCTTTTCGAACAGCTCCCTGTGCAGGCGGGCGTGCTTGGCGGTGCTCAGCGCCTTGGGCGCGTATATGTAAACGGGCCCGGTGGTGGCGCAGGCCTCGGAGCACATGGAGACCGAATCGCCGGTCACGATGACGGCGTCGGCCACGGCCAGGTATCCGTAATAGGGGTTCTCGCCCTCGTCGCCCCACGTATAGACGTGGTTGGGAACGGCGATCTCGCCGAGCAGGGCCTGGGCGGCGGCGCCCGTGCGCCGGCTGGTGGTGACCAGCAACGCGCCGCCGGCGTCCGCCGCCATCGCCGACGCCGTGCGGCCGAGGTCCCGCGCCATGGCGTCGGTGAACGTCCGGCGCCGGGTGCTGCCGCCGACGATGAGGGCGATCCAGGGACGCGGCAGGCCGGCGAGCCGGCCGCGCCATTCCGCCTCCGCCGCCGCCAGCCGCGCCGGCGTGATCCGGTGCGGCGCCCCGGTGATCCGCATCACGTTGGGCCGCTCCGCGATCCTGTCGTGGCGCGGCGCGGCGATGAGGTCGAACTCGTCGATCCCCGTCGACCCGGGGTCCATGATCTGCACCAGATAGGTCGCCCCGCCGTTGAGACGCTTGATCCTGCGGGCAACCGGCGCCGTCCGCCGGCCCGCCGCGATGACCAGGTCGGGCCAGGGCGGCGCCAGCTCGGCCCGGCTTTTGCGGGTCAGCCCGAAAAACGAGGCGCCGAGGAAACCGTGGGGCAGCGCCCCGGCGGCCGTGTATTCCAGGCCGCGGACCTCGAACTTCAGGCCCAGCGCCTCGGCGACGCCCAGGCACTGGCTGCGGTTGCCGGCGCGGTCGTCGATGAGCAGCCAGACCGCCGGGTCCCCGGCGGGAGGATCGTCCCTATCCATGAAGCGGGAGTAAACGGACGCCGGCGGCGCCCGGTCAACACATTTCGCCCGCCGCGCCGTGCCCGGCTACTTCGTATTTTTCGCCGCCGCCTCGCGCAACGCGGTGAGCGTGGTCCGGGTGTTGACGACGTCCGGGTCCATGCGCAGCTCGATCACCGCCGCCTTGCCCGACCCCAGGGCGCGTTCGAAGGCCGGCGCGAAGTCGTCGGTCCGCGCCACCACCTCGCCATGGGCGCCGTAGGCGACGGCGAGGGCCGCGAAGTCGGGACTGGCGAGATCGGTGCCGATGACCCGTCCCGGATGGTCCCGTTCCTGGTGCATGCGGATGGTGCCGTACATGGCGTTGTTGAAGACCAGGATCACCGGGTTGACGCCGTACAACACGGCGGTCAGCACCTCCTGGCCGGTCATGCCGAAGCCGCCGTCGCCGACGCAGCCCACCACCATGCGCTCGGGCCGCGCAATCTTCGCCGCCACCGCCGCCGGAACGGCATAGCCCATGGCGCCGCTGGTCGGCCCCAGGAAGCGGCGGCCACGGCCAAAGGACAGGTAGCGCTGGGCCCAGCCGCTGAAATTGCCGGCGTCGACGGTGACGATGGCGTCTTCGGACAGCATTTCGCTGAGCCCGGTCAGCACCCGGCCCAGGTCCAGCGCGCCGTCGAACGCCGGCGGCCTCCGGCTGTCTTCGTAGTCCCGCCGTGCCGCGGCCGCCCAGTCCCGCCACCTGCTCCCGTCCACCGCCGCCAACCCCCGGGCGGCGTCGGCGAATTCGGCCATGCCCGACTGGATGGCCAGGGCGGGCTCAAACACCCGGCCCAGTTCCTCGGCGCTGGCATGGACGTGGATCAGGCTCTGGCGCGGCCTTGGCGCCTCGACGATGGTGTAGCCCTGGGTCGTCATTTCGCCCAGGCGCGCCCCGACCACGAGCAGCACGTCGGCCTCCTTGACCCGCTTGACCAGCGCCGGGTTGGGGCCGAGGCCCAATTCGCCGACGAAGCAGGCGTGGGTATTGTCGAACAGGTCGTGGCGGCGGAACGAACAACAGGTGGGCAGGCCGTTGGCCCCGGCGAAGGCGACGATCCCGTCCCGCGCCTCGTCGCTCCAGCCGCCGCCGCCGACAACCATCACCGGCCGTTCGGCTCCGGCCCGCAGGCCCCGCAGGCGCTCCAGGTCGGCGGCGTCGGGATGGGCGCGCACGCACCGATAGGCGGCCCCGTCGGCAACGTCCGCGGCCTCCCTGAGCATGTCCTCGGGCAACGCCAGGACCACCGGGCCGGGGCGCCCCGAAACCGCGGTGCGGAAGGCGCGGGCCATGACCTCGGGCAACTGTTCGGCCCGCTCCACCTGGGTCACCCACTTGGCAAGCGGCGCGTACATGTGCCGGAACTCCACTTCCTGGAAGGCTTCGCGCCCCATATGGCCGCGCCGCACCTGGCCGACGAGCAGCACCATCGGCGTCGAATCCTGAAAGGCGGTGTGCGCCCCGATGCTGGCGTTGCAGGCGCCGGGGCCGCGGGTGACCATGCACACGCCCGGCCGCCCGGTGAGCTTGCCGTAGGCCTCGGCCATGTTGGCGGCGCCGTGCTCGTGGCGGCAGCTTATGAGCGCAATGTCCGCGGACACGTCGTACAGCGCGTCCATGATCTCCAGATAGCTCTCGCCGGGCACGCAGAACACGGTGTCGACCCCGTGCACGCGCAGCGCGTCGGCGATCAGCCGCCCGCCGGTGCGCGGCGCGGCGCGATTATGCATGACTTCCCTTGCCCACGGTTCGCCTCCTTGTCCAGTCCGTTGTCCAGGCGGCCGAAAGTGGCACAAAAGGGATTCCGGCGAAACCGCTAACCGTGGCAATCAACGGCGTGGCGACAGGGCGTCGCCGCGCTCGCCGCCCCTTGACCCGGCGCGTCCCCGGTGGCCATCATAGCGGCACGGTAACCGCCGGAGGCGCAAGGCCATGGGTACGACCACCGCCAAATTCGCCGTCGGGCAACTCGTCCATCACAGGATGTTCGATTACCGGGGGGTCATCGTCGACGTCGACCCGGAATTCCACGGCCCCGAGGAGTGGTACGAGACCGTGGCCCGCAGCCGGCCGCCCAAGGACGCGCCCTGGTATCACGTCCTGGTCGACGGCGGCGAAATCCAGACCTACGTGGCGGAGCGCAACATGGAACCCGACGACTCGGGCGCGCCGATCAACCATCCGGGGGTCGAATTCTATTTCGAGGGCCTCGGCGAAGACGGCTACATCCCGCGCCGCAAGGGCAACT
>JBHHXI010000011.1:0-34107 GCA_046756945.1 Rhodospirillales bacterium | reverse complement strand
GGCGAACGCGCACGGGAGACGGAGGCAGGAAATTCAGGCGGATTTCGACGACTGCCAACTATCGAGGATTTGTCGCGCGTTATTCTTGTCAGGATCCATCCGCGCGTCATGGTCCGCTGTTTTCGCGGTGAGCTCGATGACGTATCCGTTGGGGTCTCTGAAGTAAATCGAATTGAGGAAACCGTGGTCGGTTATCCCCCGTGTTTCGATGTTCAGGGCGTTACCGCGTTCGAACATTCTTTGCAGGGTGTCCATATCAACTTCGAGCGCAATGTGAAGGTCGAAGTCATGCTGCTTTTTGAACTCGAACGGTTGGTCCGGCGCCTCGAAAAATGCGAGATATGATCCGTCACCCATTTCGTAAAATGTGTGGAGGACCCTTGCTTTCCGTCCCGTCATCGTTTCATCGATTTCCAGTGCGCCGGCGAGGCGCAACTCCAGGAAATCTTCAAAGAATTTCCTGGTTTCCTCCGAATCCCGACAACGATACGCGTTGTGGTGAAGACCCTGTATCATTCTACCCTCCTCGGCCCGCGAGCCGGAAACAGCCGCCCTCCATGGCCCGGGTGCCCGGCGGGGATCAGCGAAGGTCCTTCACGGCCTCGCAGGACGGCGGCTCCTTGCCGCTGACGGCGTGCGCCAGCTCCGAGATGAACCGGAACCCCGGCCCGCCGTAACAGGGCATCGGCGCCGACGTCCCGGGGTCGTAGCTGACGTTCAGCAACGCCACGCAATAGAGCACCATCAGCGCCGCCGTGATACCGACGTAAAACCGGCCATGACGGGGTGGCGGCGGTGGGCGCGTGTACTTCAGGGCGCCGAGTTCGGCCGCGTCCAACCGGCCGTCGGTGGCCCGGGCCAGAACGTGGCGGCTGAAATGGCGCGCCCATGAGGGCACGATATTTCGGAACATATACGCGGCAAAGACGCGCTCGATCTCGGAGTCCCGGATGTCCCGGCCGAACCAGCGGCGGAAGGCGAGGCGGAAAAAGTCGATCTCGCGCATGTCCAGGACCGCCGCGGCGTCGAGCACCGCAGTGCAGTCATCGGGAATCTTGGCCTCGATTAAACCCATACCGCTCCCTGCTCAAGGCTTCGGCGCGTCCCCGGTGCCGGGATAGGCGAAATCCGGGCAGGCGCGCTCCGCCCCGCCCTTGAAAAAGCCGGCCAGACGGTCGAAGAACATGGACCCCGTAGCGCCCGGGCATCCCAGGGGAATGGACCGGTCCCGCATATAACTCACGTCCAGGGACATCAGAAAAAGGATAACGATCGCCCCCGCGAAAAGACGCCAGGAAAACCGGCCCAATCGCGGCAGCGGCTGGCGCCGCTCGAACGCCGCGACACCGAAGGCGCCGGGTCTGAGGGTGCCGGATCCCTTCAGTTGCAGGACTTCGCGGCTGAGATGGCGGACACAGGGCGGCACGCGCTGGTGGAACATATAGGCGACGAAGGTCCGTTCCAGCGCTTTCCCGTCGGGCTCGCCCCCCGACCAGCGCCGAAAAGCCAGGCGGAAGAAATCGTATTCGCGAATGCCCAGCGCCTCGGCCGCGCACACCACGGCGCCGCAGTCCGAGGGGGCCGGGGGCCACATCATGTTCATGCCGTCTCCCCGGCTGTGAGACGATTTTTTCCCTTCGATGGATAATAACGGATATTCGGCCAATGGTTCCAAAAAAACCAAGGCCAATGGGCGTTCTACTCCGGATTACGGGCGCTGATCTTCCACGAGCTCGAGTCCATGACGATGCCCTCGGGCGTCTCGTACTTGCTCAACTCGGCCTTGAGCGCCGCGTCGATTTCGTCGTGCCGCCGCTCGGCCTCGTCGCCTGCCTCGCGGTAGACCTCGCCCGCCGGCCCGAGGGCGATCTGGAACCCGACGGCGTCTTCCGGTGTCCTCCCCACCAGCAGAGGCGCATCCACGCGCTCGAATTCGATGTCCGTGTAGCCCGAGACCTCGAGCTGCTTGGTGACCATGTCCTGGTCGGCCATGGAGAACGGGCCCGGGCCGCAGGTCCTGGCGTCCTCACCCGGCGGCGGCAGGTACTGGAGCACGATCTCTTTCGGCAGGCCGAGCCAGGGGTTGTCGTCGATGGTGCGCCAGACGATCATCGTCATCACGCCGCCCGGCTTGAGCGACGTCCGCATGTTCCTGAGCCCGGCGACCGGGTTCTCGAAAAACTGTGTGCCGAAGCGCGAGAAGCAGAAGTCGTGGACGGGCTCGAACGGATAGGTCTGGACGTCGCCCTCGACGAAGGTGACGTTCTCGACCCCGGCGGCCTTGGCGTCCTCGCGGCCGAACTCGAGGAACCCATCGCAGCAGTCGATGCCCAGCACCGAGCCGGACGGACCGACACGCTGAGCGAACTGGATCGCCGTGTCGCCAAAACCGCAGCCCACGTCCGTCACCCTGTCGCCCGTGCCGACTTCGAGCGATGGAAAGATTTTCGCGCTGTGGTGGGTCAGGCCGTCGACCAGGATGTGACGGTACTTGGTGAATTTGGGAAAGAGGATTTCGTTCCAGAAATCGACGAACTCGTTACTGCCCGCAGGCGCTTCAGCTGTGCTCATGATTACCCCCCAAAATTTCCGAACCGGAAACACCCGCTCCCTGTCGACCATAGCATGGAAGATATCGCCCGCCGAGCATGTCGATGACGGTGCGAGGATCATGCGCCGGAGAACCCCGGTTTCATAGAATTTTCAACGCCACCGAATCGGTACTGTACGCCGCTGTACGCCGACCCCTCGCTTTCCGCAGAAGGCAAGGGACAGAGCCGGGTCATACGGGAAGGCGCGCCCGCAACCGCCAGCCTAACCCCGGGCCAGCGCGATGTAAGATTGATTTCGTCGCCACAGCCGACCCGCCGGCCTTACGGCGGGTCAGTTGCCAAGGACCTTTGGCCAGTTCCGCTCGCCCTTGGCGATATTTCCGGGGATGTCCTCGCTCCATTGCGCCTGCACCCCCTTGCTATAGTTGAGGTAGAGCTTGCCCCCGTGGATCGTCCATGCCTCGGGGTCGATGCTGGCGGTATAGCCCTGGCTTACCGCCCAGGCACAGTACCCGCCGAATTGCGGCGCGTATTTCTCCGGGTCGGCAACGAAGGCGTCACGATTGGCCGCGCTCTTGAAACGCCACTGGGCGCCCTTCCACCGATGGGTGTAGTGGGACGAGCCCTCGACGGCTCTCCCCTCGGCGAAATAGGCGACCGGGTCCGTGCCCTCGATTGCGACGCTACCGATGAAGGACGTGTTGATCTCCGACTTGGCGAGCGCAGTAGCCGGAATTGCCAACAGCAGTCCAGCCGCCAGAATCAAGCCACCGACCGTCGCGGTGAAGAGGCGCCGCAGCATGTTTGTACCCTTTCAACCAGTCACCACGCTTTCGCTACCGGTGAAGATGTTAAACGCGCGACCTCGATTCAAGGCAAAATGGTTCGACGTGACCACGAAGAGAAATCTTTTGCGGTTGAAGGCTTCCGCCCAGGCCGATGCTCGAAGGGTCAGTGCGTGGCGATCCCGCGATGGGCGTCCTCGCCCCAAACCTCTCTGATCCGTGCGTCGCGGCCGCAGCCATAGCGGTAAAATTTGTACCGCAGCGGACTCTTTTTGTAATAGTCCTGATGGTAGCCCTCCGCCGGGTAGAACGCCCCGGCGGTCTCGACCGGCGTGACGATGGGCTTCTTCAGGACTCCCGATTTCTTAAGCTTTCGCTTGGAGGCTTGCGCGAGACGCTCCTGCGCCGGCGAGTTCGCGAAAATGGCGGTCTCGTAGCTTCGACCCCGGTCGCAGAACTGCCCGCCGGCATCGGTCGGATCGACGCTACGCCAGAAAATGTCGAGCAGTTTCTCGTAGGACACCATTTCGGGATCGTAGAAGATCTGCACGGCCTCACGGTGCCCGGTACCGCCGGCAGAGACCTTCTCGTAAGTCGGGTTTTTCACCAGGCCGCCGGTATAGCCCGAAACGGTGCGCACGACGCCTGGCACTTTGTCGAAGTCGGCTTCCACGCACCAGAAACATCCGCCCGCGAACGTCGCCACCGCCTCACCTTTCGGGACCGCCGCCGTCGAAACGTCCCCCGGCGCGGCTGCCTGCGCGGCAAGCGCGGCGCCCCCGATGAAAAGGGCGACCGCCAACCCGTTCCGCAAACATCGCACAGTCATGTGTCTGTCCTCCTGATGGCGCCCTTGTAGTTAGGGATAATCGTGCACCTTTCAACTTTTTCAGCGAATTGTGACCCGCCCGGCATTGTCACATTAATCGGATTTACTGCGAAATCGCGCTTACTCGCTGATGGTCGCCAGGTGCATTTTCAATCGCCTGGCCTGACTGAGGCGCGCGAGATGCCAGCCTAACCCCGGGCCAGGGCGAGGAAGGCGGCCGCCGCGCGGATGTCCGCATGGAGCCGCCGGCGGCGGGCCTGGGCGTCGGCGTCCTCGCCCCATTTCTCCATCTGGTAGCTCTCGTCCAGTTGCGAAATCTCATGGGCCTCGTCGGCGTCGATGCGCCCGGCGGCGAGGGCCAGGGCGACGATCAGCGAGCCCGAGGCGCCGGTGACGCTGGCCAGGGCGGCGAGTTCCAGGTCGTCCACGGCCTCGACGGCGGCGCGCAGCGCCTCCAGCGCCGCCGCGGGCTGGTCCGCGGGCGTCACCCCGCATGTCACGTTGAGCCGCGCCCCGTGGGTTTCCGCCGCCCAATCCAGGAGCGGCTGCCAGGACGCCGCCTGACGGTCCGCGAGCTCGGGCGGCGAGTCCGCCCGGTAGCACAACAGGTCGGTCCTGGCGTAGGCGACGGTTTGGTCGACGATCTCGTGGCGGTGCGGCTCCACCCGGTCGATGGCGGCGTTGGCGAGCCGCATGATCGGCATGGTATGGGCGCGGACCTCGTCCTCCTGGGCCTCCCATTCGCCGGCGACGGCCCGCGCCAGGGCCTCGGTGGGCAGGGCCAGCTCCCGCCCCGCCGGCGTGCGCACCGTGCGGCCGTCCAGGGTGACCGTGAAACCGTCCCCACGGGGCGCCACGCGTACCGCGCCGGAGGAGCGCTTGGCCATGGCCGGCAAATCGTTCCTATTACTTCTTGCCGCCGAAGAGGCCCTCGAGCATCCCGCCGACGCCCTTGACGACGCCGCCGATGCCCTCGCTCACTCCCTTGGTGACGGATTCGACGACGCCCTTCTCCTCTGTCCTGGCGGCGGGCGGAGGCGCGGGCTGTTGCGCCGGGGCCGTGGACGCCGTGGCCGGGGAAACCTTGCCCAGCGCCACCTGGCAGGGCGGCGCGCCTTCCGTCGCCGTGTCGAACAGGCCCTGGGCGACCATCGACAGCCCGCCCGTCGCCAGCGCCGCGCCGACGCGCACCCCGGTCTTCGCCACTTCCATTTCATCGACCCCGACCCCGGGGTTGGCCAGGGTGCCCTTGATGCGCACCAGGCCGGCCAGCCCGCCGAGGCTGAGGCCCAGGCCCTCCTTGGGCCGCGGACGGACGGCGAGGTCCAGCTCCTCGGTCTTCAGGTTCACCGTCCCGCTGCCGACGATGTTCATCTTCGTCGTTTCCACCGCGATGCCCTTGTCGGCGGTGGCCACCCCGTTCGTGACCGGCATGCGGACGACGGCGCAGGTGAGGTGCGTGTAGTCGTCCTTCCTGGCCAGCGGATTGAGGCTGGTGAACGCCTCCGTCACCAGGTCGGCGCCGGCAAGGTCCACCGCCTTGTTGTTGATCCGGCCCTCGCCCAGGGTGGCCAGGATATCGCCGTTGAGGCCGGCCATGATGGCGCGCACCGATTGGCCGCCGCCTTTTACCCCGATTTTTGCGTCGAGGTGGGTTTCGAGGACGTCGGTGATCTCCATGTCCTTGAGGATCTTGCCCAGGTCCACCTTGCGGGCGTCCAGGTTCACCGCCAGCCTGGGCGTCTCCCCGCCGGCATCCAGGGTGACGCCGCCGCTCACCCGTCCGCCGGCCACCGAGGCCGTGAGGGGCGTGATCACCAGCCTTCCGCCATCAAGGCCGACCTCGACGGAGACGTCGCTCAGGACCAGGCCCCGGACCTTCAGCCGTTCGGCGCGGAACGCGAGCGTCGCATCGGCGGCCTTGAGGCCGTCCACGGGCAGCGGGTCGGCGGAAAAGAGCCGCGCAGCACCGCCCTCTTTCCCATTTTCCTTTTCCGTCTCCGTCTTTTCCGTTCCCGTCCCGGCCGCAGGCTCGCCGGCGGCGGGGGGCAGGAGTTCGTCGAGATCGATCTGTTTCGAGGACAACCGCGCCTCGAGGCGCGGGCGCTGGCCGCCAAGGGCGACCGCGACGCGGCCCGCCAGGTCGCTGGCCCCGAGCTTCGCCGTGAGGTCGTCCACGGCGTAGCCGCCGCTCCCGTCCGTGACCCGCCCGGCGATGCGGAAGGGCGGCGCCTTGGGCAGGGTCACGCCGGCGGCTTCGATGAGCGGCGACAGGTCCCGGCCTTCGATGGCGACACGCAGGTTCAGGCCGGTGGCCCGAACCGCGTCCGTCACCGTGCCGGTGGCCTTGACCAGCACCTGTTCGGCGCCGCCGATGGCGACGTCGATATCGGAAACCGAAAGCTTGTCCGCCGAGCCCTTGAGGCGGGCGGACAGGCCGTACGGCCCGACGGGCGGGACCTTGATGTCCGTGAGCGCCGGCACCTGGGCCCTGACCGTCTCCACGACGCGGGCCAGTTCCTCGCCCCGCACCGAGACGGTCACGTTCAGGCCCCGGGCCTGGACCGCGTCCGCGACACCGCCGGTGGCCGTGACCAGCACCAGCCCGGCGCGACCGACGGAAAGATCAAGATCGGAAACCGCAAGCTTGTCCGCCGAGCCCTTGATGCGGGCGGAAAGGCTGTAGGGACCGACGGGCGGCACTTCGATGTCCTTGAGCGCCGGCACCTGGGCGCGGACCGCTTCCACGGCGCGGGCCAGGTCTTCGCCACGCACCGAGACCGTCAGGTTCAGGCCCGTGACCTCCCGGGGCTGGCCGATGTCGCCCTCGGCGCGCAGCGAGGCGCCAAACGCTATCCCCTCGACGAACACGGGCAACGGCCGGCCCTCGATCACCCGGTTGACCGACCCGACGCGCCCGGTCGCCTCGAAGGGGGCGCCGTTGTAGACGCCCTTGAGGGCCAGGTGGAGGGGGCTGTCCGGGCCCTCGGCGCGGGCTTCCAGGCTGTCGAGGCCGATCACCGTGCGCTGGCCCGTGCGCCCATCCCGGTAGGTAACCTTCAGGTCCCGGACGCGCACCTCGTGGACCACCGGCAGCGGCGGCGCCCCGCCGTCCTCCGCGGCGGCCTTTCCGGCGGCCTCTTCGGGAGCCGCGAATTCCCAGTTGCCGCGGCCCTTGGCGTCGGTCTCGACCAGGGTGTCGAGGCCGACCAGGACGACGCGGGTGACGCGCACATCGCCGCTCAGCAGCGGCAGCAATTCCACCTGCGCCTCCAGGCGCCTGAGCGTCGCCATTTCGGGGCGCGATCCCCAGGGGGCGTTGGCGAAGGTGACGCCTTCCACGGCGACGGCGGGCGTGAGCGAGATATCCAGGTTGAGGTCGCCGGCGATGGTCAGGTCGCGGCCGGTGGCGGCCTTCACCTGTTCCGCGATCAGGCCGCGGTACTCGTTGAAATCCATGGACTTGAGCACGGCGACGCCGGCCACCACCACGGCGACGAGGAGGACCGCGATCACGGTGAGGATCTTCCACGCGCGTTTCATTCCTGGGCCTCCACAACGGTGTCCATGGCGCGCGCCAGGTCGGCGAAATCGCCGACCACCGCAAGGGCGCCCGCCGAGCGCAATTCCTCGGCGCCATGATAGCCCCAGGCGACGCCGATGGACATGGTGCCGGCGTTGCGGGCCATTTCCATGTCGAAGGTGGTGTCGCCGACCATGACCGTCCTGTCGGCCTCGGCCCCGGTGTCGGCCATGGCGCGCAGCAGCATGTCGGGATGGGGCTTGCCGTGGGCGACGTCGGCGGTCTGCAAGGTGACGAAGCGGTCCGCGAGGTCGTGTTTCTCGAGGGTCGCCAAAAGCCCGCGCCGCGCCTTGCCGGTGGCGACGCCGAGCAGCCACCCGGCATCCTCCAGCGCGCCCAAGCCCTCGATCACTCCGGGAAAAAGGGGCTCTTTCACTTCGCCGGCCCGGCGCAGGGCGCCGAAGAATTCCCTGTAGCTTTCCCTGAGCCGGGCGTGGGCGTCGGCGCCCTCGTCGGGCATCAGCCGGGCGAAGGCCTCCTGGAGCGGCAGGCCGACCATGCGGCGCACCGCCTCCGGCCCGGGCCTGGCGATTTCGTGCTCGTCGCAGGCCGCGTGCATGGCGGCGACGATGGAATGCTGGCTGTCGACCAGGGTGCCGTCGCAGTCAAAGACCGCCAGACGCACGGACGCGGATTGAGACCTCTCTGGGATCACCGGAACTTTCCTTTCGCCGGCCCGATGGATACCACCGGCTTGGCGCCAGTTTATACCGTACCGCCGCCGGTTTGAACCACGGTTCCCGGCAACGGGGCCGCGCATCGTGTCGATGGGCGGCTTATGGCACGGAATAAAATTGGGGTATGCTGGAGACGTTTCAAGTGTCTGGTATTCGGGGGAGGGAACGACATGATCCGTTGGAAAGTGAGGAATTCCGCTGTCCCGTTGGCGGTTGCCGTCCTCGCCGGGTTGGCGGCGCCGGCGTGGGCGGATTACGACTCCGCGCTGGCGGCGCTGAGGTCCGGCGGCGACGTTGCGGCCGCGTGCAAGGAGATGGCGGCCCTGGCCGACGACGGAGACGCCGCCGCCATGTACAGCCTCAGCGACCTGTACAGGAACGGCACCTGCGGCACGAAGGACGCCGCCCTGGCGCGGAAATGGCACCGCTCCGCGGCCGAGCACGGGGATGCGTACGCGCAGATGACTCTCGGCAGCGATTACCGGATCGGCGCCGGGGGATTGGCGAAGGACTATGTGCTCGCCTACAAGTGGTACGCCCTGGCCGCCTCGGCGGCGAAACCGCGCTCCAAGGCGACCCCGGGCGAGGCCTTTCCCCAGCTCCTCTCCCTCACCGGGAGCGCCAGCTTCGGCGACACGGCGGCGGACCTGCAGGCGGCGGTCCAGCGGGATCGCCTGGCGAAAAAAATGACCCCGGCCCAGGTCAAGAAGGCCAAAGAGCTGGCCCGGAAATGGAAGCCGAAGACGCGGTGAGGAATGGAGGGTGGCTCACGCCTGACATCCGCCGCGCGGGCCATGTGCGAAAGAAGAAAAACCACAGAGCCCACAGAGTAATAAACACAGAGAAAACAAGAAGATAATAAACGGCGCGTCGCGCCACATCCGGTTATCTCTGTGAGACTCGCTGTGCTCTCCGTGTCCTCTGTTGTTCACCAATTATCCGGCTCCGCGAAGGGGTCCCCGGCCGCCGCCTCGTCGAAACCGAGGAATTTCCACGTCGCGGCCATGTGGCCGGGCAGGGGCGCGGTCACTTCGAGGACCCCGCCGGCCGGATGGGGGATGCGGATGGCGCGGGCGTGCAGGTGCAGCTTGCGGCTTATCTCCGCGCCGGCGAGGAAGGCGCCCCGGCCGCCGTATTTGCCGTCGCCCAGGATCGGCGTGCCCAGCGCCGCGCAGTGGGCGCGCAACTGGTGCGTGCGCCCGGTTTCGGGCTCGAGCACCAGCCAGGCGGTCTTCCTGCCGGCCTTGTCCACGACCCGGTACCGCGTGACCGCCTTTTTCCCGCCCCCGGCGGCGGCGCCGACCCGTTCGCCAACCCGTCCCGGCACCTTGGCCAGGGCCAGGTCGATGCGCCCCCGGGACGGCCTGGGCACCCCGGCGACGGCGGCCCAGTAGACCTTGCGCGCCGCCTTCGAGCGGAAGGCGGCGGCGAGCTTTGCCGCGGCGGCGGCGCTGCGGGCGAGCAGCAGCACGCCCGAGGTGTCCTTGTCCAGCCGGTGCACCAGCCGCGGCCTTTCCGTCGACTCGTAGCGCAGCGCATCCAGCATGGCGTCCAGGTGGTGGCGCGTCTTCGTCCCGCCCTGCACCGCCAGGCCGGGCGCCTTGTCGATGGCGATGACATGGGCGTCCCGGTGGATGACCCGGGCCCTGAGCGCCTCGGCCGCGCCCGCCGGCGGGGCGGGCGGCGGTCCTTTCGCCGGCGGCGCCGTCTCCGCAGCCAGCGGCGGCACGCGCACGCTCTGTCCGGCCGCCAGCCTAGCGCCGGCCTTGGCCCGCCGGCCGTCGACGCGCACCTGGCCGGTGCGCAGCCACTTTTGCAGGCGGGCGTGGGTGACGCCGGGAAAGTGGCGCCTGAACCAGCGGTCCAGCCTGAGGTCCGCCTCGTCGGCGGCGACGGGAATGGTCCGGACGCCGCTCATGGCGGGAGCCGCCGGAGAGGCCTCCGTCCGCCGTCGGCGAAAAGCGCGAAGGGGGTCAATCCCCGCCTCCGCTTTCGTTTTTGGACCCCCGCAGCTTGTTCCAGTAGGCCAGTCTCTTGGCGATCTCGCGCTCGAAGCCCCGGTCGCCGGGCTCATAGAAGCGGCGGCGCTCCATGCCCTCGGGGAAGTAGTCCTGGCCGGAAAAGCCTTCGTCGGTGGCGTGGTCGTAGACATAGCCGTCGCCGTAGCCCAGGTCCTTCATCAGCCGCGTCGGCGCATTGAGGATGTGTTTCGGCGGCATCAGCGAGCCGGTCTCCCGGGCCGCCCGCTGGGCCGCGCCGTGCGCCCGGTAGGCGGCGTTGGACTTGGGCGCGGAGCCCAGATAGATGATGCACTGGACCAGGGCCAGCTCGCCCTCGGGAGAGCCCAGGCGCTCGTAGGCCTCCCAGGCGGCGATCGCATGGGCCAGCGCGTCGGGGTCGGCCAGGCCGACGTCCTCGACGGCGAAGCGCACCAGCCGCCGGGCGATGTAGCGGGGCTCCTCGCCGCCCGCCATCATGCGGGCGAACCAATAGAGCGCCGCGTCGGTGTCGGACCCGCGCAGCGACTTGTGCAGGGCGCTGATCAGGTTGAAGTGGCCGTCCTGGTGCTTGTCGTAGAGCGGCAGGCGCTGCTGCACCGCCTGCAGGAGCGCCGCCCGGTCGAGGAGCGGCCTGGGCGGCAGATCGGAGAGGGCCTCGATCATGTTCAGAAGATAGCGCCCGTCGCCGTCGGCCATGGCGCGCAAGGCGGCGCGGCCCGAGCCGTCGAGGGGCAGGTCCCTGCCGTCCGCCTGTTCGGCCCGCTTCGCCAACACCTCCAGCGCCGCGTCGTCGAGGCGGTCGAGCACCAGCACCTGGCAGCGCGACAGCAGCGGCGAGGTCAGCTCGAAGGACGGGTTCTCGGTGGTGGCGCCGACCAGGATCACCGTGCCGTCCTCCACCCAGGGAAGGAAGCCGTCCTGCTGGAGGCGGTTGAAGCGGTGAATCTCGTCGACGAAGAGCAGCGTGCCGCGGCCCGCCTCGCGCCGCTGGCGCGCCGCGTCGAACACCTTCCTGAGGTCGGCGACGCCGGAGAACACGGCCGACAGGGGCTCGAAGTGAAGGTCCGTGTGCTCGGCCAGAAGCCGCGCAATCGTCGTCTTTCCGGACCCCGGCGGTCCCCACAGGATGATCGAGGACAGCCGGCCCTTCTCCACCATGCGCCCGATGGGGCCGTCGGCGCCGACAAGGGGGTCCTGGCCGACCACCTCGCCCAGGGTGCGCGGACGCAGGCGGTCCGCCAGGGGCCGCGGCGCCTGGGCCTCGAACAGGGTGCTCACCGGTTGACGACCATGTTGAGCGTCCTGCCGTCGCGCTGCAGGGTGATGCGCCACCGGTCCGCCGGCGCCGCGACCAGGGTCCTGAGCCGGCGCACCGAGTCCACGTGTTCGCCGTTGACCGCCCGCACCATGTCGCCGGTGCGGAAGCCCAGGCGGCTGGCGCTGCTGCCTGGGCGCAATCCCATGACGATGACGCCGGCCTCGATGGTTTCCAGGCCCAGCTCGTCGGCCAGCGCCGGCGACATGTTGGCCACCGTGGCGCCGGAAAGGGGGTGCGGACCCCTGAGTTCGGTGAGCGCGCGGGGCGGGTCCTCCGGCGGCGGCGCCAGGGCGACGCGGATTTTCGATGATTTGCCGCGCCGCCACACGGTCAGTTCCGCGGTGCCGCCGACGGCCAGGGTGGCGATACGGTATTTGAGGGATTCCGGGTCGTCGACCCCGTGGCCGTTGATGGCGAGCAGCACGTCGCCGACCCTGACTCCCGCCCGGTCGGCGGGGCCGGCCGGGTGGACGCCGTTGACCAGCACCCCGGCGGGCCGCGCCAGGCCCAGCGACGCGGCGATATCGGCGTCCACCCCCTGGCCCCAGGCGCCGAGCCAGGGCCGCACCAGCCGGCCGCCGTCGGTGATGCCGGCGATCACCGTGCGCACCATGTTCGACGGAATGGCGAAGCCGATGCCAAGGGACCCGCCGCTTTTCGAAAAGATCGCGCTGTTGATGCCGACCAGCTTGCCGTCCATGCCGATCAGGGCGCCGCCGGAATTGCCCGGGTTGATGGCGGCATCGGTCTGGATGAAGGACCTGAGGTCCGATTTGCCAACCTGGGTGCGCGCCAGGGCCGAGACGATGCCGCTGGTCACCGTCTGGCCGACGCCGAAGGGATTGCCGATGGCGAGCACCAGGTCGCCCACCTCCAGGTCGTCCGAATCGTGCAGCTCCAGGTGCGGCAGCGCCTCGCCGCCGGTGTCCAGGCGCAGAACGGCCAGGTCCGTGCGCTTGTCGGTGCCGACGATCCGGGCCTCGAACTCGCGCCGGTCGGCGAGGACCACGGTGATCTCGTCGGCGCCCTCGATGACATGGTGATTGGTGATGACAAGGCCGTCGGCGCGGACGATGACCCCGGAACCGAGGGAATTCTGTACCGGCGCGCGGGGTTTTTCGATACCGAACCCGAACCCCTCGCCGAAGAAGCGGCGGAAGAAGGGGTCGTCGAAAAGCGGCGCCATCGCGCGCCGGCGCATGACCTTGCGGGTGAAGATGTTGACCACCGCCGGGGCCGCCTTCTTGACCAGGGGGGCGAAGGACATTTGAACCTGATCTTTCGACGCGGGCACCCGCTTCCCGCCCGCGGCCGGCGCCACAAGAAGCGCCACCACGGCAAACACGACCGCCGAAATCCAAGGCTTCGTTACGCTCATGCCCTCCTCGATCCGCGTAATACCGGCAGCCCGGCCGCTCCGGGATACGCCGAGTTTACAATACGTAAATGCAAAAGGCAGCCGTCGAGGCTGCCATACGGGACGCCGGGCCCCGCCGATCCGGATGGCCCGGGCGGGCGGCGGGCGCGCCGGTTATTCGGCTTCCGCTTCGGCGGCGGCGGCCTCGGCGGCGGCGCGGGCCTTGTCCTCGGCGCCCTTGGCCTCGGGATTCCTCTCCACCAGCTCGATGACGGCCATGGGCGCGCTGTCGCCATAGCGGAAGCCGTCCCTGAGCACCCGGGTGTACCCCCCGTTGCGCCCCTTGTAGCGCTCGGCCAGGGCACCGAACAGCTTGCCCACCAGTTGCGCATCGCGAAGGGTGGCGAGGGCCCGGCGGCGGGCGTGCAGGTTGCCGCGCTTGCCCAGCGTGATCATCCTGTCGGCCACCCGGCGCAGCTCCTTGGCCTTGGGCAGGGTGGTCCTGATCTGCTCGTGCTTCAAGAGCGCCACCGCCATGTTGGTGAACATGGCCTTGCGGTGGCTGCTCGTACGGTTCAGCTTGCGGCCGCTTCGCCGGTGACGCATCTCAGGATCTCCTTACCGCCCGCTCGCGGCGGCGCCCGGGTGGCGCCGCCGACTCGTCAAAACGGGTCTTCCAGCTTCTTGGCCAGTTCCTCGATATTTTCCGGCGGCCAGTTCGGAATATCCATGCCCAGGTGCAGACCCATCTGGGAAAGCACCTCCTTGATCTCGTTCAGGGACTTGCGGCCGAAATTGGGCGTGCGCAACATGTCGGCCTCGGTTTTCTGGACCAGATCGCCGATATAGATAATGTTGTCGTTCTTCAGACAGTTGGCCGAGCGCACCGACAGTTCCAGCTCGTCCACCTTGCGCAGCAGGTTCTTGTTGAAGGGCAGTTCTTCCGTCTTTTCCGCCGCTTGGGCCGCCTGCGGCTCCTCGAAGTTGATGAAAAGGTTCATCTGGTCCTGGAGGATTCTGGCCGCCAGCGCCACCGCATCTTCCGGCGTCACCGAACCGTTGGTGGTGACATCCAGAGACAGCTTGTCGTGGTCCGTGACCTGGCCGACACGGGTGTTGTCCACCCGGTACGAGACCTTGCGCACGGGAGAGAACACCGCATCGACGGGAATCAGCCCGATGGGCGAATCCTCGGGGCGGCTTTGCGACGCCGCCATGTAGCCCTTGCCGGTCTCCACCATCAGCTCCATGGAGAGTTTCGCCCCCTGATCGAGGGTACAGAGGACCAGGGACGGATCCATGATCTCGACGTCGGGACCGGTCTCGATCATGCCCGCCGTCACCTCGCCCGGCCCGTTGGCCTTGAGGGTCATCCGCTTCGGCCCATCGCCGTGGGCGCGCAGCGCCATGGACTTGACGTTGAGCACGATGTCGGTGACGTCCTCGCGCACGCCGGGGATGGACGAAAATTCATGGAGCACGCCGTCGATCTGTACCGACGTCACGGCCGCCCCCTGAAGCGTGGACAACAAGACCCGTCGCAG
Organism: Rhodospirillales bacterium; assembly: GCA_046756945.1. Lineage (GTDB taxonomy): Bacteria > Pseudomonadota > Alphaproteobacteria > Rhodospirillales > 2-02-FULL-58-16 > JACZQZ01. The sequence continues at coordinate 19,462 of JBHHXI010000011.1, read as the reverse complement.
GGCGTTGCCCAGCGTCAGGCCGAAGCCCCGCTCCAGCGGCTCGGCGACGATGGTGGCCGTGCGCGCCGGATCGGTGCCTCCCACCACGTCGAGTTTGGTGGGTTTGATGAGTTCCTGCCAATTTTTTTGAATCACGAAAGAAGCCTTTCGCCCAACACGTTAAATGATAATCCTTCGGACACAGCGTTTACGCGGACATCCCGGCCCGCTCACGGGCCCGAAAGATCCGGGAATCCTTGAGCCGGCCTACACCCGCCGGCGCTTCCGCGGGCGACAGCCGTTGTGGGGGATGGCCGTCACGTCGCGGATGGCGGTAATGGTGAATCCGACCGCCTGCAGTGCGCGCAGTGCGGATTCGCGGCCCGAACCCGGCCCCTTCACCTCCACTTCCAAGGTCTTCATACCGTGTTCCATGGCCTTGCGGCCGGCGTTCTCGCCGGCCATCTGGGCCGCATACGGCGTTGATTTGCGTGATCCCTTGAACCCCTGGCTGCCCGCCGACGACCAGGCGATCACGTTGCCCTGGGCATCGGTAATGGTGATCATGGTGTTGTTGAACGTGGCGCTCACGTGTGCCACGCCGGAGACGATATTCTTGCGTTCGCGGCGACGCGGGCGGTGGGTGGATGTCTTTGCCATGGCCTAGTGCTTCCCCACCGACTTCTTCTTGCCGGCGATTGCCTTCGCCGGACCCTTTCGCGTGCGCGCGTTGGTGTGGGTGCGCTGGCCGTGTACCGGCAGTCCGCGCCGGTGCCGCAGCCCCCGGTAACACCCCAGATCCATCAGCCGCTTGACATTCATGGCCAATTCGCGCCGCAGGTCGCCTTCCACTTGTTGGTCGCGGTCGATGCTTTCGCGGATGCGCATGACCTCGTCGTCGGTGAGCTCGTTGACCCGCCGCTCACGAGGAACACCGACGATCTCGCAAATCCGCCGTGCCTTGGTGCGGCCGATGCCGAAGATATAGGTCAGGGCGATCTCGACCCGTTTCCCGGTGGGAATGTTCACGCCAGCGATTCGCGCCAAAGCGGGTTCTCCTTAGCCTTTGGTTTTAAACGAAAATCATGGGCGCCGGGAATACGAGGAGGCGCGATTATAGGGCCTATAAACGTCAAGTCAACACGCTCCCGCTATCCCACGATCCGGTCCAATTGCCGCGTCACCTCGTCGATGGAGGCCATGCCGTCAACGGTCTGCACCATGCCTTTTTTCCCGTAGTATGAGAGGATCGGCGCGGTTTTCTCGTGGTAGGCCTTGAGGCGCGCCCGCACCGTCGCGGCATTGTCGTCGCTTCGGCGGGTGAACCGGGTGCAGCCGCAGGTGTCGCAGACCCCATCCACCTTGGGCCGCTGGAACGTGTCGTGGTACCCGGCCCCGCATTCGGCACAGGTATAGCGGCCGGTGATGCGTTGGACCATGGCCTCGTCGTCGACCCTGATCTCGATCACGTGGTCGAGTTTCAGGCCTTTTTCGACAAGCATGGCGTCCAGGGCCTCGGCCTGGCGGGTGGTGCGCGGAAAGCCGTCCAGGATGAACCCGTTCGCGCAGTTGTCCGCGTCGATGCATCCCGCGATCATGTCGATGATCATTTGGTCTGGCACCAGGGCGCCGGCATCAATCAACTCCTTCGCGTGTCTGCCCAATTCGCCGCCCGAGGCGATTTCGGCGCGCAGCATATCGCCCGTGGAAAGCTGGACAATGTCGTATTTCTCCTGCAGGCGCTTTGCCTGGGTGCCCTTCCCGGCACCCGGCGCGCCGAGAAGAACCAGTTTCATCCCCGCCTGCCCCTCAGTTTCGACTTCTTGATCAGCCCCTCGTACTGGTGGGCAAGCAGATGGGACTGCACCTGGGCCACGGTATCCAGGGTCACGGTGACCACGATGAGCAGGCTGGTGCCGCCGAAATAGAACGGCACGGAAAACCGGGAGATCAGGATCTCCGGCAACAGACAGACCGCGGCCAGGTACGCGGCGCCGACCACGGTCAGCCGCGTCAGCACCCGGTCCAGGTACTCCGCCGTGTTCTTGCCGGGGCGGATGCCGGGCACGAAACCGCCGTATTTCTTCAGGTTGTCGGCCGTCTCCGTGGGGTTGAACACGACCGCCGTATAGAAAAAGGCGAAGAACACGATGAGACTGATGTATATGGCCAGGTAAAGCGGTTGGCCGCGTCCCAGATAGGCGGTCACCGTGGTCAACCACTCCGGCCCCTGACCGGCCGAGAAACCCATCACCGTGATCGGCATCAACAGGATGGAACTGGCGAAGATGGGCGGGATGACGCCCGCGGTGTTGACCTTCAGGGGCAGGTGCGAAGCCTCGCCGCCGTACATCCGGTTGCCCGTCTGGCGCTTGGGATACTGGACCACGATGCGCCGCTGGGCCCGTTCGACGAAGACGATGAAAAAGATCACGCCCACGGCCATCAGCAGCAGGAAGACGATAAACGCCGTCGACAGCGCCCCGGTGCGTCCCAATTCCAGGGTGCTCGCCAGGGCCGTCGGCAGGTTGGCGACGATGCCCGAGAAAATGATCAGCGAGATTCCGTTGCCGACGCCCCGCGCCGTGATCTGCTCGCCCAGCCACATCAGGAACAGGGTGCCGCCGACGAGGGTCACCACCGTGGTGAAGCGGAAGAACAAGCCGCCCGCGATGACCGCGGAGCCGGCGCTGGAGGTCATGCCCTCGAGGCCGACGGCGATGCCGTATGCCTGCAGCGCCGTGATCAACACGGTTCCGTAGCGGGTGTACTGGTTGATTTTCTTGCGCCCGGTCTCGCCTTCCTTCTTCAGCGCCTCTAGCTGGGGCGAGACCGTCGTCATCAGCTGCATGATGATGGACGCCGAAATGTACGGCATGATGTTGAGGGCAAAGATGGTCATGCGGCTGAGTGCGCCGCCCGCGAACATGTCGAACATGCCGAGGATGCCGCCCGCCTGGCGCGAGAAAATATCCTTCAGGACCACCGGGTCGATGCCGGGCAGCGGAATGTAGGTGCCGAGCCGGTACACGATCAGGGCGAGCAGCGTGAACCAGACACGCTTCTTCAGCTCGGTGGCCTTGGAAAACGCCCCGAAGTTGATGCTACCGGCAATTTGTTCGGCTACGGAAGCCATATCGCTCGCTCAGCTGTCGTTTTCGCCCTTGTCGGCGGCCGTCGGGGGGGCGGGTTTCTTCTTGGCGGGTTTCTCCCCGGCGGGTTTCTCCTTGGCGGATTTCTCCCCGGCGGCCTTCTTCTTGGCGGCCTTGCCCTGGCCTTCGGCCTTGCCGTCCTTGGCGCCGGGAGCGGCTTGGGGGAGGATCACCGCGCCGCCGGCCTTTTCAACCGCGGCGACGGCGGTCTTCGACGCGCCGGCCACCTCGATGGTCAGCTTGGCCTTGATTTCCCCCTTGGCCAACAGCCGGATCCCGTCACAAGAGTTATTGACCAAACCGGCCGTCCGCAAGGCCTTCTCGTCGACCGGCTTCTTGGCGTCGATCTTGCCGGCATCGATGGCCTTTTGCAGGCGGCCCAGGTTGACCTCCGCGTACTTCTTGCGGAAGAGATTGTGGAACCCGCGCTTGGGCAGGCGCCTGTAGAGCGGCATCTGGCCGCCCTCGAACCCGGCGAGGGAAACGCCGCTGCGCGATTTCTGGCCCTTGTGGCCCCGCCCGGACGTGCCGCCCTTGCCGGAACCGGCGCCACGGCCCAACCGTTTGCGCCGGTCGCGGGCGCCGGCCGTATCACGAAGCTCGTTCAGTCGCATGTCTCGATCACCCCCGACGCCCAATGCGCCTCAATGGCTTTCCTCGATGCGCACCAGATGGCGGACCTTGGCGATCATGCCGCGCACGGACGGCGTGTCCTCCAGCTCCCGGGTGCGGTGCATCTTGTTGAGCCCCAGGCCGACCAGGGTCGCCCGCTGATCCTTGCGCCGCCCGATGGGGCTTGCGACCTGGGTCACCCTGACCGTGGCTTTCTTCTTATCGGTCATGGGCTTGCGCCTTGGCCTCCGCCGCGGCGCCGCTGCGGCGCGACACGATCTCGCTGACCTTCTTGCCGCGCCTGGCCGCCACGGTCCGGGGCGACATACTGTTGGTCAAGGCAACGAAAGTGGCCTTGATCATGTTGTGAGGATTGGCGGTGCCGATGGACTTGGCGACCACGTCCTGCACCCCCATGGTCTCGAACACGGCGCGCATGGGACCGCCGGCGATGATGCCGGTACCCGGAGGCGCGCTGCGCACCACCACCTTGCCGGCGCCGTACCGGCCCTCCATGTCATGGTGAAGGGTGCGGCCGTCGCGCAACGGCACGCGGATCATGGTGCGCTTGGCCCGATCGGTGGCCTTGCGGATGGCCTCCGGGACCTCGCGCGCCTTGCCGGTGCCGAACCCGACGCGCCCGCGTCCATCGCCGACCACCACCAGCGCCGCGAAGGAAAACCGGCGCCCCCCCTTCACCACCTTGGCGACCCGGTTGATGTGGACGAGCTTCTCCTGCAGGTCCGTTTCCTCGCGCCCCGCGCGATCCGCTTGTCTGCCCTGCCTGGAGTGTGTGGGTGGCCGTGCCATAAATGAGCGCTCCTTAGCCCGCTAAAACGAAAGGCCGCCTTCGCGGGCCGCCGCGGCCAGGGCCTTGACCCGGCCATGATATTTGTAGCCGCCGCGGTCGAAGACCACGTCCTTGACGCCCGCGGCCAGCGCCCGCTCGGCGATCAGCTTGCCCACCTCGGCGGCCGACTTCACGTCGGCGCCGGTGCTGAGCCTGCCCTTGAGCGCCTTGTCCAGACTGGACGCCGCCACCAGCGTGACGCCACGGCGGTCGTCGATGACCTGGGCGTAAATGTGCTTGGACGAGCGGAACACCGACAGCCGCAAACGGTCGCCCAGTCGCCGCTTGACCTTGTCGCGGGTGCGCCGCACGCGGCGCGCAAAGAGTTGATTCGTCTTCGCCATGGTCTACTTCTTCTTGCCTTCCTTGCGCATTACGTATTCGTCGGCGTACTTGATGCCCTTGCCCTTGTACGGTTCCGGCGGCCTGAATGCGCGAATCTCGGCGGCGGTCTGTCCGACGCGCTGCTTGTCCGCGCCGCTGACCGCGATATGGGTCTGGTCCGCACACTGGACGGTGATGCCTTCGGGGACCGGGTAGCGCACCTCGTGGCTGAATCCGAGTTGCAACACCAGATCCTTGCCCTGCATCTGGGCGCGGTATCCGACGCCGTTGATCTCCAGGCCGCGGGTGAAGCCTTCGGCGACGCCGGTGACCAGGTTGTTGACGACGCTGCGCGCCGTGCCCCACATCTTTTGGGCGCGGTCACTGTCGTCCCGGGGCCGGACCACGATCTGGTCGCCGTCGCGCTTCACCTCCACCTCTTCCATCAGCGTCACGTGAAGCTCGCCGAGCTTGCCCTTGGCGGTGACCTGCCGGCCGGAGATATCCACCGCGACGCCGTCGGGAATGGGGACCGGATGCTTGCCGATGCGTGACATGGCGGCGCCCTAAAACACCTGGCACAGCACTTCGCCGCCGACGTTGGCGGCGCGCGCTTCGTTATCCGACAGCACGCCGCGCGGCGTCGACAGAATCGAGATACCAAGGCCGTCGTACATGCGCGACAGGTCCTTGATCTTGGAATAGACCCGGCGGCCGGGGGTGGAGACGCGGTTGATCTCGCGGATGACCGGGTCGCCTTCGTGATATTTGAGCTCGATCTTGAACTCGTTCAGCCCCGGTCGAAGCTCGTATTGCGAATATCCCCGGATGAACCCTTCCCGTTTGAGGACCTCGAGCACGTTGCTGCGCAGCTTGGACGCCGGCGCGGTAACACTGCGTTTCCGCGCCCGCTGACCATTGCGGATACGGGTCAGCATGTCACTCAAGGGATCGGACATTGACACTGTTTTCTCCCCTACCAGCTTGACTTGACCATGCCCGGGACCTGGCCCCGGGACGCAAGCTCGCGCAGCGCGATACGCGACAGTCGGAACTTGCGGTAATTGCCGCGCGGGCGGCCGGTAATCTCGCAGCGCAGGCGCACCCGCACGGGCGAGGAGTTGCGCGGCAGCAAGGACAGCTTCATGCGCGCGCTGAAGTGGTCTTCCGGCGACAGCAGGGAATCCTTTGCCATCGCCTTCAGCTTGGCCCGCCTGGCGGCATGCTTCTTGACCAGCCGCATGCGCTTCTTGTTCCTTTCGACAATGCTTTTCTTGGCCATATGGCTTTCCTCCTGAGGCCCATTAACCGGCGAAGGGCATGTTGAATGCCCTGAGCATCGCCTTCGCCTCGGCGTCGGTGGACGCGGTGGTACAGATCACGATGTCCATGCCGCGAATCTGGTCCACCTTGTCGTAGTCGATCTCCGGAAATATGATCTGCTCGCGCAATCCCAGGGCGAAATTGCCGCACCCGTCGAAGCTTTTGCCGGACAGCCCGCGAAAGTCACGGACCCGCGGCAGCGCCACGGTGATGAGGCGGTCCAGGAACTCGTACATGCGGGTCCGGCGCAGGGTGACCTTGCAGCCGACGATCATGCCGGCGCGAAGTTTGAACGTGGCGATGGACTTCTTGGCCTTGGTGATCACCGGCCGTTGCCCGGTGATCAGGGCCAGTTCCTCTGCCGCGCCATCGATCTTCTTGCGATCCTGGGACGCCTCGCCAACCCCCATGTTGACGACGATCTTCTCCAGCTTCGGCACGCGCATGGCATTCTGGTAGCCGAACTCGCTGACGAGCTCCGGTACCACCGATTTTTCGTAGAATTCGTGTAAGCGTGCCATGGGCCGTGGACCTGATTTTACGTGTCGATGACTTCGCCGGACCGCTTCGCATAGCGGACCTTGCGGCCGTCTTCGAGGAATTTGTAGCCGACGCGGGTGGCGAGGCTGGTCTTGGGATCGATGTGGGCCACGTTGGAGATGTGGATGGACGCCTCTTTCTCCACGATCCCGCCCGCCGACGTCTGGCTTGGCCGGGTGTGGCGCTTGACCATATTCACGCCCTGGACGACAACGCGTCCCCCCTTGGCAAGCACATGCAGGATCTCGCCCGTTTTGCCCTTGTCCCTGCCGGTCCTGACGATGACCCGGTCGCCCTTCCTGATTTTCCGCTTGCCCGCCATCACAGCACCTCGGGCGCAAGGGAAATGATCTTCATGTACCGCTTCGCCCGCAACTCGCGGGTCACGGGGCCGAAGATGCGGGTTCCGATGGGTTCGCCCTGCTTGTCGATGAGCACCGCCGCGTTCTTGTCGAAGCGGATGGCCGAGCCGTCGGAACGGCGGATATCCTTGGCTGTGCGCACGATCACCGCCCTCAGGACTTCCCCCTTCTTGACCCGTCCGCGCGGAATCGCCTCCTTGACCGAGACCACGACGACGTCGCCCACGGATGCGTATCGGCGCTTGGACCCCCCCAGCACCTTGATACACTGCACCCGGCGCGCCCCCGAGTTGTCGGCGACGTACAAGTTGGTTTCCGCCTGGATCATCTTCTTCGTTCCGTCCCTTCACGGCGCGGTCAGCCGCCTTCGGGCACGACCTCCCAATGTTTGTTCTTCGACCGCGGCCGGCATTCCCGGATATTCACCACGTCGCCCACCTTGACCGCGTTGGTTTCGTCGTGGGCGGCGTACTTCTTGGAGCGACGGATGAACTTCTTGTACAGCGGGTGCATGATCCGACGCTCCACCTTGACCACCACGGTCTTGTCCTGCTTGTCGCTGACGCAGACCCCACCCAGTACTCGCCTCGGCATACCTTCAGTCCCTTTCCTAAGACCCGGCCCGGGACGCCGCCCGGCCGCGTTCGCCCTGGATGGTCTTGATGCGCGCGATGTCGCGGCTCACCTGGCCGACGCGGGCGGTGTTCTCCAGCTGGCCGCTCGCCGCCTGGAAGCGCAGGTTGAAGGCCTCCTTCCTGAGGTCGAGGAGCTGATCCTTCAACTCGTCATCGCTTTTGGCCCGCAAATCCGCCCCTTTCATGGCTTCACTCCTCTTCGTCCCGGCGCGCGACGAAGCGCGTCTGCAACGGCAGCTTGGCGGCCCCCAGCTCGAACGCCCGCGTGGCAATGTCCCGCGACACACCGTCGACTTCGAACATGATGCGGCCCGGCTTGACGCGGCAGACCCAGAATTCGGGCGATCCCTTGCCCTTTCCCTGGCGCACCTCGGCCGGCTTCTGCGATACCGGAACGTCCGGATAGATGCGAATCCACACCCGCCCGGAACGTTTCATGTGGCGCGTAATGGCCCGCCGGGCGGCTTCGATCTGGCGCGCCGTGACCCGCTCGGGGCTCGTCGCCTTGAGGCCGTACGCGCCAAAGTTGAGCTTGGTGCCGCCCTTGGCTTCGCCGTGGATACGCCCTTTGTGCGCCTTGCGGAACTTGGTTCGTTTGGGACTGAGCATCGTATTCCTGATTGCCGCTGGTCAAATGCGTCCGCCGCTAGCGCGTCGGCTGCTGCTCGATGGCCTGCTTGTCCATGGCCATCGGGTCGTGGACCATGACCTCGCCCTTGAAAATCCACACCTTGACGCCGCAGATGCCGTAGGTGGTTTTGGCCGCGGCGCTGCCGTAATCCACATGGGCCCGCATGGTGTGCAGGGGCACCCGGCCTTCGCGGTACGAAACCGAGCGGGCGATCTCGGCGCCGCCCAGGCGGCCCCCGCAGTTGATGCGGATGCCAAGCGCGCCGAGACGCATGGCCGACTGGAGGGCGCGCTTCATGGCGCGGCGTATGGAGACCCGCCGTTCCATCTGCTGGGCGATGTTCTCGGCCACCAGCTGGGCCTCGATTTCGGGCTTGCGGATCTCGACGATGTTCACGTGCACGTCGGAGCCCGTGATCTTTCCGATGTCGGTGCGCAGCCTCTCGATGTCGGCGCCCTTCTTGCCGATCACCACCCCGGGCCGGGCCGTGTGGATGGTGATCCGGGCCTTCTTGGCGGGACGCTCGATGACGATGCGCGAGACGCCGGCCTGGGCCAGGCGCTCACGGAGGAAATCGCGGATCCTGAGATCCTCATGGAGAAGACCGGCGTAGCCGTCCTCGGCGTACCACCGGGAATCCCAGGTGCGGTTGATCCCCAGGCGGAAGCCGATGGGATTGACCTTTTGCCCCATTATTCGCTCTCCTCCGACTCGCGGACCACCAGCCTGAGATTGCTGAACGGCTTGATGATCCGCCCGGCGCGGCCCCGGGCACGGGGACGCCACCGCTTCATGACCAGGCTGCGGCCGACCGAAGCTTCGGCCACGTAGAGCCGGTCCACATCCAACTGATGGTTGTTCTCTGCGTTGGCAATGGCCGATTCCAACACTTTTCTCACATCCGCGGCGATGCGCCGCTTGGAGAACTCGAGCTCGGCCAGCGCCGACTCGCACGGCATGCCGCGGATGGCGCCGGCGACCAGGTTCAGCTTCTGCGGGCTGACGCGCAGGCGCTTGGCGAACGCCATCGCTTCGTTGTCGGCCAGTTGCCGCGGGGCGGATGGTTTGCCCATGGTCAGTCCCTTTTCGCCCTCTTGTCGGCGGAATGGCCGAAATAGGTGCGGGTCGGCGAGAACTCACCCAGCTTGTGGCCGATCATGTCCTCGGTCACCAGCACGGGGATGAACTTGCGGCCGTTGTAGACACCGAAGGTCAGGCCGACGAACTGGGGCAGGATGGTGGAACGCCGGGACCATGTCTTGATGATCTCGCTGCGCCCGGACGAGCGCGCGTTCTCCGCCTTCTTGAGAAGGTAGCCATCGACGAACGGACCTTTCCACACGGAACGCGCCACGCCGGCCCTCCTTTATTTCTTGCTGCGACGGCGGCGCATGATCAGCCTGTCCGTCTTCTTGTTTCTGCGGGTTCGCTTGCCCTTGGTCGGCTTGCCCCACGGGGTCACCGGATGGCGGCCGCCCGAGCTTCGCCCCTCGCCGCCCCCGTGGGGATGGTCGATGGGGTTCATGGCGACGCCGCGCACCGACGGGCGCTTGCCCAGCCAACGATTGCGGCCCGCTTTGCCCAGTTTGATGTTCTGCTGGTCGGCGTTGGAGACGGCGCCGATCGTGGCCATGCATTCGGCCCGCACCATGCGCAGCTCGCCCGAGCTGAGACGAAGCTGGGCGTATCCCTGGTCCTTGCCGATGAGCTGCACGTAGGTGCCGGCGGAGCGGGCGATCTGGCCACCCTTGCCCACCTTCATCTCGACGTTGTGAATGATGGTGCCGACGGGAATGTTCTGCATGGGCATGGCATTGCCGGGCCGGATGTCCACGGTCTCCCCGGAAACGACCTTGTCCCCGGGAACCAGGCGCTGGGGCGCCAGGATGTAGGCCCTTTCGCCGTCCTCATAGCGCACAAGGGCGATGAAGGCGGTGCGGTTGGGGTCGTATTCCAGCCGTTCGACGGTGGCCGCCATGTCGAATTTCCGGCGCTTGAAGTCGACGATGCGGTAGCGCCGCTTGTGGCCGCCGCCGCGCCGACGCGCGGTCATGCGGCCGGCGTTGTTGCGGCCACCCTTCTTGCGCAGGCCTTCGGTCAGGGACTTCTCAGGCTTGCCTTTCCACAGGCCCGAGCGGTCGACGAGGACCAGGCCGCGGCGTCCCGGCGTCGTCGGATTGAACTGTTTCAGTGCCATGGCCGCCTTACCTACACGCCCGTCGTGATGTCGATCGAGTGGCCCTCGGCCAGGGTGACGATGGCCTTCTTGGTGTCCACCCGCTTGCCGGCCTGGCCGCGGAACAATTTCACCTTGCCCCGTTGGCGCTGGGTGTTCACGGCCTTGACCTTGACCTTGAACAACTCCTCGATCGCCACCTTGATCTCGGGCTTGGTGGCGTCCAGCGGCACCCGGAAGCTGACCTGGTTGAATTCCGAAAGCAGGGTCGCCTTCTCCGTCACCACGGGCGCGCGGATGATTTCGTACATGCGCTCCTTGCTCACACGCGTCTTGCCGGAGCTGCCGGCGTTGGCCCGGGCGGCGCTCATTTCAGCCGCTCCACAAGCTTGCCGACCGCGTCCTTGGTCAACACCAGGGTATCGCTGTGCAGGATGTCGTACACGTTGGCCCCCGGGCTGGGCAGCACGTCCAGGCCGACGATGTTGGCGGCGGCGCGGGCGAAGTTCGCGTCCACCTCGGCGCCGTCGATGACGAGGACGGAGGTCCAGCCCAGCTTTTCCATCCGCTTCGCCAGATCCCCGGTCTTCGGTTTCTTGAGCTTGGCGGAGTCAAGAACCACCAGCTTGCCGTCCGCCTGCTTGGCCGACAGCGCCGTCTTGAGGGCCAGCCGGCGCACCCTCTTCGGCAGGCCGTGGGCATGGCTGCGCACCACCGGGCCGAAGACCACGCCACCGCCGCGATGCTGGGGCGCCCGTGCCGTCCCCTGCCGCGCCCGGCCGGTCCCCTTCTGCCGGAAGGGCTTGCGGGTGCTGCCGCTGACCTCGCCGTGGGTCTTGGTCTTGCGGGTTCCGGCGCGGCGCTTGGCGAGTTGCCAGTTGACGGCGCGGGCCAGGATATCGGCGCGGACCGGCACGCCGAACACCGACTCGTCGAGGTCGATCTTGCCCACCGTCTTGTTCTCGAGGCTGATGACGTCGCACCGCATGGCGTCTATTCCTTGGCCTCTTCCTGTTCCGCCTCGCCGGCGGGCGACTCTTCGGCGGCAACGTCTGCCGCGGCATCGTCGGCGGCGGCGCTCTCGTCCGCGGCAGCCTCCCCGGCCGCCGCCTCGCCGGAGGCGTCGGCGTCGGGCGCGCCGGCGCCGCGGATTGCCGCCGGGAACGGAACCCCGTCCGGCAACGGCTTCTTCTTCGCGTCGAACACCAGCACAAAGCCGCCCTTGGCTCCCGGCACCGCGCCCTTGACCATGATGATCCCCCGCCCGGCGTCGGTGGCCACCACTTCCAGATTGTGCACGGTGACCCGCCGGTCACCCATGTGGCCGGCCATTTTCTTGCCCTTGAAGATCTTGCCCGGGTCCTGGCAATGGCCGGTCGAGCCATGGCTGCGGTGGCTGACGGACACACCGTGGGAGGCGCGCAGACCGGAGAAGCCGTGCCGCTTCATGGCGCCGGCAAAGCCCTTGCCGATGGACGTCCCCTGGACGTCGACGAACTGGCCGGCGACGAAATGCTCGGCCGAGAGCTCGGCGCCCACGTCGACAAGGGCGTCGGGACCGACCCGGAACTCCGTCAGCCGGCGCTTGGGCTCGACCTTGGCCCTGGCAAAGTGGCCGCGCATGGCCTTGGAAACGTTCTTCACCTTGGCCGCGCCGTGGCCGAGCTGAAGGGCGTTGTAGCCGTCCTTGTCCTCGGTGCGCTGGGCCACCACCTGACAGGCGTCCACCTTCAGCACCGTGACCGGCACGTGGCGGCCGTCGCCGGCGAACAACCGGCTCATGCCAAGTTTGCGCGTAATCAGGCCGGTTCGCATCATTGGCTCCCGTCCTTACAGCTTGATCTCGACGTCGACGCCGGCGGCCAGATCGAGCTTCATCAGCGCGTCGACGGTCTGCGGCGTCGGATCGATGATGTCGAGCACCCGCTTGTGGGTGCGAATTTCGAACTGCTCGCGCGATTTCTTGTCGATGTGCGGCGAGCGCAGCACGGTAAACCGCTCGATCCGGGTGGGCAGCGGAATGGGACCGCGAACCTGGGCGCCGGTGCGGCGGGCGGTGCTGACGATCTCGCGGGCCGATTGATCGAGCACGCGATGGTCAAAGGCCTTCAGCCGGATGCGTATGTTCTGGTTTTCCATGTTCGTTCCATCAGCCCCCGGCGGACCTTCGCGGCCCTATTCGATAATCGAGGCGACGACGCCGGCACCGACGGTGCGGCCGCCCTCGCGGATGGCAAACCTGAGACCCGCGTCCATGGCGATCGGCGCGATCAGCGTCACCTCCATCGACACGTTGTCCCCCGGCATCACCATCTCCGTGCCCTCCGGCAACGCCACCGTCCCCGTCACGTCCGTCGTACGGAAGTAAAACTGTGGACGGTAGTTGCCGAAAAACGGCGTGTGACGCCCGCCCTCGTCCTTGGTCAGGATGTAGGCCTCGCACGTGAACTTGGTGTGCGGCGTGATCGAGCCCGGCGCCGCCAGGACCTGGCCGCGCTCGACGTCTTCGCGCTTGGTGCCGCGCAGCAGGACACCGATGTTGTCCCCCGCCTCGCCCTGGTCGAGCAGCTTGCGGAACATCTCGACGCCCGTGCACACCGTCTTCGTCGTCTCCCGGATGCCGACGATCTCCACCTCCTCGCCAACCTTGATCACACCGCGCTCGACGCGCCCCGTCACAACCGTGCCCCGGCCCGATATCGAGAAAACGTCCTCGATCGGCATCAGGAACGGCTTGTCCTTGGGACGGTCCGGCTGCGGAATGTAGTCGTCCACCGCCGCCATCAGCTCGATAACCGACTTCCTGCCCGTCTCTTCGTCTTTGCCCTCAAGCGCCGCCAGCGCCGAACCCTTGATGATCGGGATGTCGTCCCCCGGAAAATCATAGCTGCTCAGCAACTCACGCAACTCAAGCTCGACAAGCTCCAGAAGCTCCGCATCGTCAACCTGGTCAACCTTGTTCAGGTAAACGACGATCGCCGGAACTCCAACCTGGCGCGCCAGAAGAATGTGCTCCCGCGTCTGCGGCATCGGGCCGTCCGCCGCCGAAACAACCAATACCGCACCGTCCATCTGCGCCGCGCCGGTGATCATGTTCTTCACGTAATCCGCATGGCCCGGACAGTCCACGTGCGCGTAATGACGGTTCGCCGTCTCGTACTCAACGTGCGCCGTCGCAATCGTGATCCCCCGCTCCCGCTCCTCCGGCGCCTTGTCAATCTCGTCAAACGGCGTGAAGTCCGCCCCGCCCGCCTCCGCAAGGATCTTCGTGATCGCCGCCGTCAACGTCGTCTTGCCGTGGTCAACGTGGCCGATCGTGCCAACGTTGCAGTGGGGCTTCGTCCGCTCGAATTTCGCCTTCGCCATGTCCGCCTACCCTTTATTTTCCCTGTTCCTCACCCGGCCAGCTTGGTCCGGACTTCCTCGGACACCTGCCGGGGAACCTCGGCGTAGCGTTCGAAGTGCATGGTGAACTGGGCCCGTCCCTGGCTCATGGAGCGCAGCGAGCTGACGTAGCCGAACATGGTGCCGAGCGGCACGGACGCCGTGATCACCCGCGCATTGCCGCGTTGACTCATGTCGCTGACCTGACCACGCCGGCCGTTCAGATTGCCGATGATGTCGCCCATGTATTCCTCCGGCGTCACCACCTCGACGCGCATGATGGGCTCCAACATTTTCGGCGCCGCGTTCACCATGCCCTCGCGGAAGGCGGCGCGGGCGGCGATCTCGAAGGCCAGGGCGCTGGAGTCCACGTCGTGGGAATCGCCGTCCAGTAGGGTCGCCTTGAAATCGGTGACCGGAAATCCGGACAAGACGCCGGTTTCACAGGCCTGTCTCAGCCCTTTCTCGACGCTCGGTATGAACTCCCTCGGCACACTGCCGCCGGTCACCTTGCTTTCGAACTGGTACCCGGATCCGGAGGGAAGGGGCTCGAAACGGATTTTCACCCGCGCGAACTGGCCGGCGCCGCCGGTTTGTTTCTTGTGGATATAGTCCACGTCATTGACGCGGGAAATGGTTTCCCGGTAGGCCACCTGGGGCGGGCCCACGTTGGCCTCCACCTTGAACTCGCGCCGCATGCGGTCGATCAGAATCTCCAGATGGAGCTCGCCCATGCCCTTGATCACCGTCTGACCGCTCTCCGTGTCCAGGGAAATGCGAAACGAAGGGTCCTCGGCGGCGAGGCGGGCCAGCGCCACGCCCATCTTCTCCTGATCGGCCTTGGTCTTGGGCTCGACGGCGACCTCGATGACGGGTTCCGGGAATTCCATGCGCTCCAACACGACCGCGTGTCTGGGATCGCAAAGGGTATCCCCGGTGGTGGTGTCTTTCAGCCCGGCCAGGGCCACGATGTCCCCGGCGCGGGCCTCGGTCAGTTCTTCGCGGGAATTGGCGTGCATCAACAGCATGCGGCCCACGCGATCGCGCTTGTTCTTGACCGCGTTCAGAATCTGCCCGCCGCTGTTGACGATGCCGGAGTAGATGCGAACGAACGTCAGCGAGCCGACGAAGGGGTCGGTCATGATCTTGAACGCCAGCGCCGAGAAGGGCTCATCGTCCGAGTTGTGGCGCTCGATCACCTCGTCCGAGCCGGCCTTCACGCCTTTGATCGAGGGCACGTCGGTGGGCGCGGGCAGGTAATCGACGACGGCGTCCAGAAGCGTCTGCACGCCCTTGTTCTTGAAGGCGGAGCCGCACATCACGGGCACGAAAGCGCCCGAGACGGTGCCCGCGCGCACGCACTTTTTAAGGGTCGTCACATCGAGCTTTCCGTCTTCCAGATAGGCCTCCATGGCCGCGTCGTCCTGCTCGATCGCCAACTCGACCAGCTTCTCGCGGTACATGGCCGCCTGTTCGGCGAGATCGTCCGGAATCGCGCCCAGGTCGAATTCGGCGCCCAGGGTTTCATCCTTCCAGGTCACGGCCTCCATGGCGATGAGATCGACGACGCCGGCGAAGTCGGCTTCCGAGCCGATGGGAAGCTCGATAACCAGGGGCTGGGCGCCCAGCCGGTCTGCGATCATGTCGACGCAGCGGAAGAAATCGGCGCCGACGCGGTCCATCTTGTTGACGAAACAAACCCTGGGCACGTTGTAGCGGTCGGCCTGGCGCCACACGGTTTCCGACTGGGGCTCGACGCCGGCGACGCTGTCGAAAACGGCCACCGCCCCGTCAAGGACCCGCAGGCTGCGCTCCACTTCGATGGTGAAGTCCACGTGCCCGGGGGTATCGATGATGTTGATGCGGTGATCGTTCCAGAAACAGGTCGTCGCGGCCGAGGTGATGGTGATGCCCCGTTCCTGCTCCTGCTCCATCCAGTCCATGGTCGCGTTGCCGTCATGGACCTCGCCGATCTTATAGGAGCGGCCGGTGTAATAGAGGATGCGCTCGGTCGTCGTCGTCTTGCCGGCATCGATATGAGCCATGATGCCGATGTTGCGGTAGCGCTCGAGTGGCGTGGTGCGAGCCATGGTCCGGACCGTCCGCCTGCACTACCAGCGGTAGTGGGAGAAGGCTTTGTTGGCCTCCGCCATACGGTGTGTGTCTTCGCGTTTCTTGACCGCCGCGCCCCGGTTGTTGGCGGCATCCATCAGTTCCCCTGACAGGCGCTTGGTCATCGTGTTCTCCGAGCGCTTGCGGGACAATTCGACGATCCAGCGGATGGCCAGGGCCTGGCGGCGATCGTGGCGCACTTCGACGGGAACCTGGTAGGTGGCGCCGCCGACGCGGCGCGACCGCACCTCGACCGCCGGCCTCACGTTGTCGATGGCTTCGTGAAACAGTTTCAGGGGATCCTGGCCGGTCTTCTTTTCCATGATGTCGAAGGCGTCATAGACGATCCTCTCGGCCACCGACTTCTTGCCCTTCAACATCAGGGAATTGGTGAACTTGGTCAGCACCACGTCCCCGAACTTGGGATCGGGCAGAACCTCGCGTTTTTCCGCGGCGTGGCGACGTGACATCTGTCGATGACCCTTATTTGGGGCGCTTGGCGCCGTATTTGGACCGGCGTTGGCGGCGGTCGGGGATCCCCTGGGTGTCCAGGGTGCCGCGAATGACGTGATAGCGCACGCCGGGCAGGTCCTTGACCCGCCCTCCGCGGATCAGGACCACGGAGTGCTCCTGCAGATTGTGACCCTCGCCGGGGATGTAGCTGGTGACCTCGAAGCCGTTGGTGAGGCGCACCCGGGCCACTTTGCGCATGGCCGAATTGGGTTTTTTGGGCGTCGTCGTATAGACGCGCGTGCACACGCCGCGTTTCTGCGGACAGGCTTCCAGCGCCGGTACCTTGTTGCGGACCACCGGCACCTTGCGCGGCTTGCGTATCAGCTGGTTAATGGTCGGCATCGCGCTTGTTTCATCCCCACGTGCACCAACGCACCCGGTGCAAAAAACCTCCGGATAGGCACAAAAACGCCCTTCCGGGGGCCGATTTGCGACGCCACGAAGGGCATCATTCTTGTTTTCCTAATCGCAAAGGGGACTGCGTCTAGGCCGGACGGCCTACCACCAGCCCCCTGCGGAGAGGGCCGCATACTAGTTAAGCCCCCCTATGCCGTCAAGCAAAACCATGTCGATTTTTCCCGGTTTTCCGCCGAATAATCCGGGTCGGACGGGGCCGCCGGAGGCCCTGTTCCGGCCCCCTGCCGTCACTCGGCCTCGCCGACCATGACCTCCCCTGCCGATACCTCGGGCGGCGCCCCGGCAATCAGGTCCTCCTGTGCCTTCCGTTCCTGTGCGGCCAGTTTCTCCCGTTTCTTGGCCGCAATCTCCGACAGTTCACGGTCCCGCTCGGCGGCGATCACCCGCACCCGGTTCATCTCGCCCCCGGTGCCGGCCGGGATTAGGCGCCCGACGATGACGTTTTCCTTGAGGCCGACCAGGCGGTCCACCTTGCCCGAAACCGCGGCCTCGGTAAGCACCCGCGTGGTCTCCTGGAACGACGCCGCGGAGATGAAGGAATTCGTCTGCAGACTGGCTTTGGTGATGCCCTGGAGCACGGGCAGGCTTCCCGCCGGCTTTCCGCCCTCGGCCTCCGCCTTGGCATTGACTTCATCGTACTCGGTCCGGTCGACCAACTCGCCGACAAGGAAAGTGGTGTCGCCGGGGTCGGTGATCTCGACCTTCTGCAGCATCTGGCGGACGATGACTTCGATGTGCTTGTCGTTGATCTTCACGCCCTGCAGGCGATAGACGTCCTGGACCTCCTGGATCAGGTAGGTGGCCAGGGCCTCGACGCCGAGCACCCTGAGAATGTCGTGAGGCACCGGATTGCCGTCCATCAGCGCGTCGCCCACCTCCACGTAGTCCCCTTCCTGGACGCTGATGTGCTTGCCCTTGGGGATCAGGTACTCGTGGGGCTCCTGACCGTCCTCCGTCGGCACCACGACGATGCGGCGTTTGGACTTGTAGTCCTTGCCGAATTCGACGCGCCCGGTGCTCTCGCTGATGATGGCGTGGTCCTTGGGTTTGCGGGCCTCGAACAGCTCCGCCACCCGCGGCAGGCCGCCGGTGATGTCGCGGGTCTTGGCCGATTCGCGGGGGATGCGGGCAAGCACGTCACCGGCATGGACCACCTGATCGGGCTCCACCGAAAGGACGGCGTCGACGGGCAGGAAGTAGCGCGCCTCCATTTCGTTGGCCAGGGTCAGCACCTTGCCTTTTTTGTTCCTGAGCGTGATCCGGGGCTTGAGGTCGGCGCCCTTGGGCTGCTGTTTCCAGTCGATCACCACCTTCCGGGCGATTCCGGTGGCCTCGTCCATCCTTTCCACCATGGAGACGCCTTCCATCAGGTCCATGTAATTGGCGATGCCCTCTTTTTCCGTAATGATGGGCAGCGTGTACAGGTCCCATTCGGCGATCTTATCGCCCCGTTTGACCTTCGCCTTATCCTTGACCAGAAGCTTGGCGCCGTACGGGATGCGGTGGCGGGCGCGCTCGCGGCCCTGGACGTCGATCAGCACCAGTTCGGAATTGCGGCTCATGACGACCTGAACGCCGGAACTGTTCTTTACCGTCGTGGTGTTCTTGAGAGTCACCTTCGCCTCACAGGCGGCTTCCACCTTGGACTGCTCGCTGCCGCGCTGCACGGCGCCGCCGATATGGAAGGTGCGCATGGTCAACTGCGTTCCCGGCTCGCCGATGGATTGGGCGGCAATGACGCCGACCGCCTCCCCCACGTTCACCATGGTGCCACGGGCCAGATCACGGCCGTAGCAGAGGGCGCACGCGCCGCCGCGGGTCTCGCAGGTGAGCACGGAACGGATTTTCACGGATTCGACGTCGGCCTCCTCGAGGACAGCGATCAAATCCTCCTCGATCAACTCCCCGGCCTTCACCAACACCTCGCCGGTGACGGGATGGACGACTTTCTGGGCCGCAGCGCGGCCGAGCACCTGTTCACCCAGGGACGAGATTTCCTCGCCCCCCTCGATCACCGTCCGCACCGTGATTCCCAGCTCCGTCCCGCAGTCGTGCTCGACGATGATGCAGTCCTGTGCCACGTCGACCAGACGCCGCGTGAGGTACCCGGAATTGGCGGTCTTCAAGGCCGTGTCCGCCAGGCCCTTGCGCGCCCCGTGGGTGGAATTGAAGTACTCGAGCACGCTCAGGCCTTCCTTGAAGTTGGAGATGATCGGGGTTTCGATGATCTCGCCCGAAGGCTTGGCCATGAGGCCGCGCATGCCGGCCAACTGCCGCATCTGGGCGACAGAGCCGCGGGCACCGGAATGGGCCATCATGTATACGGAATTCACCGGCACCCCGGGGGCGGTGGCGGAGATGCCCTCCATCATCTCGTCGGCCACCCGGTCGGTGCATTGGGACCAGGCGTCGACCACCTTGTTGTACTTCTCGCCCTGGGTGATCAGGCCGT
>JBHHXI010000010.1:0-36192 GCA_046756945.1 Rhodospirillales bacterium | reverse complement strand
CACCATATTACAACACGTTAACGGTCTATTGGCCTTAAACGATGGGACAGTAGTGAAGGTGTCCCCTTAATAGGGGTGCGGGGCCCGTGGCCCCGCGAAAGCCCGCGCGGCAGCGCCGCCCCCGGCGCCCGGCGTCAGTTCCGGCCGGCGCCGAGGACGGCTTCCTCGGAAAGCGCGGGTTCGGCCCGGGCCTCCCCGGCGCCGAGTTGCCGGTAGACGAACGGCGGCGGCGCCCGGTCCGATTCCGCTTGCGCCAGTTCCGCGACCAGCCGGTGATCGGGCGACAGCTCGCAGGCCGGGTCCGTCCGGGCGGCGTCCCCGGTGATGGCGAACGCCTGGCACCGGCAGCCGCCCCAGTCGATCTCGCGCCGGTCGCACGACCGGCAGGGCTCGGGCATCCACCCGGTGCCGCGGAAACGCCGGAAGGCCTCCGATTCCTCCCAGATCTGCTGCAGCGGGCGGTCGCGCACCGACTCGCAGCGGAGACCGGGGATGGTCCCGGCGGCGTGGCACGGCAGCACCCGGCCCGCGGGCGTGACGTTGAGGAACTGCCGCCCCCAGCCGCCCATGCACGACTTGGGCCGCCGCGCGTAATAGTCGGGAACCACGTAATCGAAGACGAGGACGCCCTTGAGCCGTTCCCGCGCCGCCTCGACGACCGCCGTGGCGTCGTCGAGCTGCGCCCGGGTGGGAATCAGCGCCGCCCGGTTCATCAGCCCCCAGCCATAGTACTGGACGTGGGCGATCTCGACCCGGTGGGCGCCGAGCGTGACGGCCAACTCGATCATGGCCGGGAGGTTGTGCAGGTTCTGGCGGTGGACCACCATGTTGAGGGTGAGGGCCAGCCCGGCCTTGCGCACCAGGCGGGCGACCTCGATCTTCTTCGCGTGGCCGCCCTTGTAGCCGCCGATGCGGTCGCCGCCCGCCTCCTCGCTGTCCTGGAAGCTCAGCTGCACGTGCTCCAGCCCGGCCCCGGCCAGGGCGGCGATGCGCCCTTCGTCGAGCAGCACGCCGGACGTGATCAGGTTGGTGTAGAGCCCGAGTGCGCCGCACCCGGCCACGAGGCGTTCCAGATCCTTCCTGACGGTCGGCTCGCCGCCCGAGAAATGCACCTGCAGCACGCCCATGTCGGCGGCCTCGCCGAAGACCCTGAGCCACGCATCCGTGTCCAGCTCGCCGCCGGCGCGCGCCAGCTCGAGGGGATTGGAGCAATACGGGCAGCGCAGCGGACAGCGGTGGGTCAGTTCCGCCAACAGCGCCAACGGAGGGGCGGCGGCGTTCATGTCTTAAGCACTCCCTTCTCGGCGAAATCCTGCACCAGTTTCTTCACGTCGTCCATGATGACATCGCGCGGCGCCTCGAACCTGGCGGCCAGGGCGTCGACGATGGCCCCGACCGTCGCGACGCCGTCGCAGAGCCGCAGGATTTCCAGGGCGATCTCGTCGGGCAGGAACAGGCGCTCGGGCGCCAGGATCGTCCACCGGTCGCGTTTCCTGTCGAACCTGAGCTTCATGTGCGGCTGGAACCGCGGCACCGAGCCTTCGTCGACGGCGACGCCGGCGCTCATCGGTCTTTCCCCGGCACGAAGGCGCCCGGCGGGATGTGGCCGGGCTCGACGTAGGCGGCGTACAGGGCGTCGAGCTGCGCCCACAGCACGTCGGTCTTGAAGATAAGCGCCCCGATGACGCCCTGCTGCTGCTCCGGCGTCCGCGCCTCGCGCCTGACGTAGTCGAGGCCGAACTTCACGTCCTTGGGCGCCTCTTCCAGGCGCTTATTGAAGTACGCCATGGTCTTCTCGTTGGCGAAGTCGTAGTGCGCGAGCAGGCCGGCGATCCTTTCGCGGTGGATGGCGGGGGCGAACAGTTCCGTCAGCGACGAGGCCACGGCCTCGACCAGGGGCCGTTCGCGCACGAACCGCACATAGGCGTCGACGGCGAACCGGGTCGCCGCCAGCACGCCGGCGCTCGACATCACGTAGGCCCGGTCCATCCCGACCCCTTCGGCCAGCACCAGCCAGCGTTCGATGCCGCCGTCTCCGGGGCCGGAGCCGTCGTGATCGACAATGCGCCCGCGCCATTCCCGCCTGAGCGCCGGGTCCTCGACGCGCGATATCAGCGCCGCGTCCTTCATCGGGATGCGGCTCTGGTAGTAATACCGGTTGAGCACCCAGGCCTGCACCTGGCCCTTGTCCAGCCCGCCGCCGTGCAGGAGCTTGTGAAACGGGTGGCGGTCGTGGTAGCGCTCGGCGCCGATGGCGCGCAGCCGCCGCTCCAGCGCGTCGGCGCTCATGGGCTGGCTCACAGGCTGAACTCCATGCCGTCGAAGGCGACGTCCCAGTCCGCCGCCCGGATCGCCTCGCGCTCGGGCGAATCGTCGAGCAACGCGGGGTTCGAGTTGTTGATGTGGATGAACACCTTGCGCTCCACCCCCAGGTCGGCGAAGGCGGCCATGGTTCCGTCCGCGCCCGACATGCTCATATGGCCCATGCGCTGGCCGGTCTTCACGCCGAGGCAGGCGTCGGTCATCTCGTTGTCCTGCCAAAGCGTGCCGTCGAAGAGGACCAGCGGCGCCCCCTTGAGGCGCGCCGCCAGGTCCCCGGGCATCGCCGCGCACCCCGGAATGTAGAAAAAATACGCGCCCGTCCCGGACGCCGTCACGCGCAGCCCCACCGTATCTTCCGGCGTGGTGCCGAAGTTGGGGCCGGCGCCCGCGTCCTCCAGATAGAGCGCCACCTTGCCGGGGACCGCGAAGGGCTCCACGGTAAGGCCCGCCGCTTCGCCGTCGGCGGTGATCACATCGAAGGGCGTGCCCAGTGCGATCTCCCGGCGCTGCACCAGGTCCGGGTTCAACACCCGGAATACGCTGTTGCCGTCGAGGACCGCCAGCACCCTGGCGGTGGCGTAGACGACCAGGGGGGAGCTTTCGCGCAGCGTCAGAAGGCCGGCCACGTGGTCGATGTCGCCGTTGGTCAGCACGACCCCGGATACGGGGCTGTGGCGGAGGCCTTCGGCGGGGTGAAGGAGGGGATTGGCGTTGATCTGCTGGCGCAGGTCCGGCGAGGCGTTGAGCAGGAACCAGTGACGGTCGTCGGCGCTGACGGCGAGCGACGACTGCGTGCGCGCCACGGCGCCCGGCGCCCCCGCCCGGGCGCACCGACAGGCCTCGCAGTTGCAGTTCCACTGGGGAAAACCGCCGCCGGCGGCGGATCCTAATACCAGGACGTGCAGCACTGTATCATCGGTGCGGGAAAACGACGCCGGCGGCCGGCCCCGGAGCACGACAAGGGCGCCGGGGAATCCCCGACACCCGGCCCACGGGCCGCCGCCGACGGCAAGAAGACTTGGTTAGCGCTTACAGCTCGGCGCAAGCGTAACAGTTGATCTCCATACCGACGGCAATCTCGATGACTTTCGGTGACTTCCAGGCCATGGTGCCCCTCCCGGTTCCTTAACCAAAAACGCGGTCTTTTTTCAATATCCAGAGTCCGGCCGTTGGAATCAAGCCAATTTTGAAAGGTTCCACAAACGGGCACGGAACCGGGTACGCAAGTCCTAGCCGTCGAAGATCAGCACCTCGCCGCGGTTAAGCGCCACCGAATCGCCGCTCCAGCGCCGGTAGCGGCCATGGATTTTGGCGTCCCCGACGGGCAGGCCGAGCCGGCGCAGACGCAACAGGTAGAGGCGCAGGAACACCGGACGGTAGGTGCAGGAATAGGTGAAGGTCGGCAGCATCGGCGCGTCCCCCATGGTGACGATGGACCCGCGCCGCATCCCGGCGCCGGCGCGGGCGCCGAGCCGCCCGAGGACGACGATCGTGCCGGCCAGCATATTGACGCCGGCGAAGTCGCCGCAGTCGCCGCCGATGGCGATCAGGCCGCCGCGCAGGGTATTGCCGGCCTCGTTGCCGGCATCGCCATGGACGATGATCTCGCCGCCCCGCATGCCGACCTGGCTGCCCCGGTAGGCGCTGCCCACCATGTGGCCGGCGCGGCCCTTGACGATGATCCGCCCGCCCGACATCTCGGGGCCGACCCAGTCCCCGGCGTCGCCTTCGACCACGATCTCGCCGCCGGACATGGCCATGCCCAGGTGCACGCCGACGCTGCCGCCGATCACCATGCGGCCGCCCGCCATGCCGGCGCCGATGAGCTTGACCCGCGACAGGTCGCCTTCCATGCGCACCTCGCCGTCGCCCCTGCCCGAAACCCGGAAGAAATCGCCGACGCGGGCCGGCCGGTTGCCCGACTGGACCGGCAGCGCGGCGACCCTGGAGGGGCTCAGGCCGGCCAGCCTGTCGGGACCGATCGCCTCCGCCTCCAGGGGCACGTCCGGGGCCGTATGGAGCGAGAGCGTTTGGCTCATGGCGCGATTTCCGTGGCCGGGACCCGGCGATGCAGGGGCCGCGGCGGCGCCGGCCGGCCCGGGCTGCGGCGGCGGTCAACCATTCAGCACACCGTGGAGAGCGATGTGATACCGGCCCAGCTTGCCGCCATAGTTGCCGGCGGTTATCCGCTTGATCCCCCTGCGGGCGGCGGCCCGCAGGCCGCGCCGGGTGGCTTCCTCGACCGCCGCCAGGTCGAGGCCGTCGATCACGATCTCGAGGACACAGCCGACCCCGGGAGGCAGTTCCGTCGCCGGGGCGATGGCGCCGAGGGTCGGGCAGTAGGCGTCGTTGGTGGAGGCGATGAGGCCCTTGTACCGGGAACCGACCTTGGAGCCGCTGCGGACAATGCCGTCGGGGAAGGGCAGGATGACGCCCGGCACCTGGCGCATCGCCTTGACCGCCGCCCGCGCCGCGCCCAGGGCCGCCGGCGCGTCCCTGCCCAGGATAATCAGGTTGCCGCCGCCGACGCCGGGCCGGACGGCGAACCGGTCCTCGACGACGAACTCGCCGTCCATCACCGGGATGCGCCAGAACCGGCGGCCGTCGATCCGCTTGGCGATCTGGTAGCCGTCGCCGAAATAGCGCAACTGGCCGCCGACGACGACGCTGGCGTCGGCGTCGAGGCCGTTGAAGCAGGCGGTCGTCGGACACGTCATGACACACTGGCCGATGCGCTCGACCAGGCGCTTTCCGACCCCGACGGCGTCGGTGGCGAACAGCAGCACGGCGACACCGGGGCGCCCGTCGGGGGTCCCGGCGGCGGGCAGCGCGCGTTCGACGCCGGCCTCGCACTTGCAGCCGATGACCGAGGTGGCGAAGCCGGTCATGGAGTGCGCCGCCGCCGCCGCCCATCGGCCGCTGTCGGCGGTAATGACGACGCGCGCCGCCCACATCTCGAAGGCCTCGGCGAAGGTGTCGACGATCTCGGTGGAATTGAGGCGCATCATCCGCGGTCCGTCGTTCCATCGGTGAGCGGGATCAACTGGTTGCGGTGCAGATAGGCGTCGGAAACCGCGTAGTTGTCGAACTGGATCGAATAGTAGTCCTCGAAGAAGGGGCGGATGACCTTCTCGATCGCCGGATCGTACTTGGGCGCCACATGGAATACGCGGCCCTCGTGGTCGGTGCGGAACTCGTGATCCTCGATGATGCACCGCCCGTCCTTGATCACGAAGCGCGGGGCGCTGAACATCATCTCCTTGTCGTCGTCTTCCTCGTAGATCGTGATGTCGGCGTCGGCGCCGACGCCCAGGTGGCCCTTGTCGCGAAGGCCGAGAAGCCGCGCCGGCCCGGCGCGGGTGATGATGGCGATCTCGTGCAAGGTGTACTCGCGCTCCAGCAGATGGGCGCGCTTGATCCTGGCGATCGCCCTCTTGTTGACCAGGCCGATCTGCTGCTTGCGGAATTCGCGGTCCATGAGCAGGCGGATCAGGCGCGGATAGCTCATGAACGAGGCGCCGTTGGGGTGATCGGTGGAAAAGACGATGCGCCACGGGTCCTCCGACAGCAAAAGCAGCTCCAGCCCGACCGCCCACTGCAGGGCGTGGGTATAGACGTGCTCCTGGTAGGCGAAGGGGATGATGCCGCAGCCGCTTTCGCATTCCGTATCGGCGTTGATCCACCGTTTGTCCTTGCTGAACCGGCGCAGCAGGTACGCCAGCGGCGCGTCGGCGGTCATCACCGTGGAGCGGCCGAACATCACCTGGCCGACGTCGACGCTGATGTTGGGATGGGTGTTGACGTATTCCACGATCCTCGGCGCTTCCGAGGTGGGGTTCCCTCCCCCCTTGCCGCCGCCGTCCGGCTCGCCGCCATAGCTGTGAAACTGGACGTGGGCGAAGTGGGCGCGGCGCCCCTCCGTCGCGCGCATGGTCTCGAGCGTGGTCTCGACGTTGCCGCTGTGGCCCAGGTTGTTGCAGTGGATGTGCGCCGGATGGGGCAGGTCCAGGTCATCGGCGGCGTCGACCAGCGCCTTGATGACCTGGCGCGGCGTGAGGTCGAAGCCGGCGATGCTTTGGTCCAGGTCCGCGATGACGGCGTTGCGGCGCCCCTTCCACGGCTCGTCGCTGCCCGGGTTGACCAGCTTCGGCGTGTAGCCCTTGCTGGCGTTGAGCCACCAGGCCACGGCATCGCGGAATTCCTGGTGACGCCCCTTCTCGAGAAGCCGGTAGAGAAACACGTTGTTGCCGAGCAGGACGAAAAAGCCCTTGTCGATGACCGGGGTGTCGTGAAGCTCTTCCAGGGCGTGGCGGGCGCCGATCGGGGGCACGGCGGCTTCCATGGCCGACGTATAGCCGAGGGTCGCATAGCGGTAGCCGGTGGCGAACGTCGAGGGCACGATGCCGCCGGTGCCCGAGCGGGTGAACGGCGTGCGCGGATGGACGTCGAGGCGGTGGTCCTCGGGCTGTACCTTGCGCGCCAGGTTGACCTTGGGGCCGGCGATGTGGCAGTGGATATCGACACCGCCGGGCATGACTACCATGCCGCGGGCGTCGATGCGCTTCGCGTTGGCCGGCACGCTACGCACGATCTTGCCGTCCTTGACGCAGATATCGCGCACCTTGCCATCCACCCCGTTGGCGGGGTCGTGGACCGTCCCGTTCACGATACGCAGCGCGGACACCATTTACGGACCAATTCCGGCAATTGTCTGAAACGGGGAGCCGTCTTAAGGGACCGGCCTCTTCTTGTTGCGCCGCCGCCCGCCGCTTGGCTTGGCCTTCGCGCCGGCGGCGAGCAGTGCGCGCACCCTCACCTTGATCGCCCGCAGCACCTCTTCGTCGCTCGGGTACGGTGACTCGATGGCCGGGCGCAGGGTGATCGGCACGTCGTCCATGCGATAGACCGTGCCCGGCGCACTGATGCCGTAGGGCGCCGTGGTGAAGGCGACACGGGCAAGCCGGGTCGTATGGGTGACACTGGGGTCGAGCACGATCACCGGTATCCGCCGCAGATGGCGGATGGCGGCGCGGGGAAAATTGGCGGCCGGATCGCTGGCGATGATGAGCGCGGCATCCGCCTCGGCGCGGGCCAGCACGTCGACGCTGGTGAACTCGCCGGGATTGAAGCGCGGATAGCCGCGGGCGAAGTTGACGCCGAAGGGATACCCGGTCTGCCAGGAGACCACGTTGTCGGCCCCGGTGACATTGCCATGGCCGCGCACCGGCTTGGCGACGAAATGGGTAAACGCGTTCAGGTCCGAGGTCAGGGCCAGGATCGCGCCCGAGTTGAAATGCCGGCCCGGCGTCATGGTCAGTCCCATGCCGAACAGCAGGGCGCCGAAGCGGCATTCCTTCATGCGCCGCGCCAGATCCTCCAGCGTGGCCAGCGCCACGCCCGTGGTCTGCTCGATCGACGCATCGACCCGGCGGCCCTTGACCAGGGCCCGCAACGCCCACAACACCTCGAAATCCGTGCCCGGTTTGACCTGGATGAAGATGTCGGCCACCGGCGCGCTGCGCGTGCGCCGGACGTCCACCAGGACCACCGTGCGGTCCTTTTTGCCGCCCGGCACATACATTCCCTTGGGCGTCACCGTATAGCGCGAGAACAGGCGCGGGTGGGATTCGGCCGGGTTGCCCCCCCAGAAGATGACCAGGTCGGCCCGGTTCTTGATCTCGCCCAGGGTGGACGTGCTCTCGCCCATGACCTCGAAGGCGATACCCGATGGGCCGTGGCAGACGGACGTCGTCGTATCGACGGTGCCGCCGATGAAGTCGGCGATGGCGACGGCCTCGCGCTGCGCCTCGCACGTCGTGTCGCTGAGGCCGTAAATCAACGGGAACCGCGCCTCCGCCAGTATGCGCGCCGCTTCCTCCACGGCCTCGGCGGTGCTCGCTTCCCTGCCGCCGATGAGCGCCTGGGGGCGGTCTGCGTCTCCGCCATGCCCGGTGAACCAGGCGCGGCCCAGCACGCAGGTATTCTTGACCTTGGTGATGCGCCTTTCGTCCAGGTCCACGGTCAGGATCTGGTCGTCGCACACGCAGCCGCAAAAGGTGCAGGTCGCGTCTTTGATGATCCGTGTGCGTTTTTCCAGGCCGCCGGCTTCCGCCATGGCCGTCGTTTTTGCGGAATTCGCGTCGGGCGCTGCGGCAGAATGGCCTTCGTCCACCAGTTCGTCTCCCCGCGGAATTACAATTCCGGTTGGTTCTTCGTCATCCTTAACCGGTTTTCGCTTTCACCTCCACCTTCAGATGCTTGGAGATCGGCATGCCGCTGCCGGCCGTGTCGCTGCCCATCAACCGGCTGGACAGCGGGCCGTAGGCCATGAACAGGACCCCGGACGGCAGGTCCTCGGCCTTGCGCCCGGTGCACGACACCACGGTCTTGCCGACGGCCGTGCTGAGTTCGACCTTGTCGCCGTCCTTGAGGCCCAGCCGCGCCATGTCGTCCATGTTCATTTCCACGGTGGAGGTGATCGCCCGGTAGGCGCGCTTGAACTTGCCGGCGTTGATGGCGGCGCCCTGCTTGGCGGTGCGGCCGGCGATCAGAATCATTGTATCGGCCATGGATGAATTCCGCGGACCCGGCCGGGGACAGGAAGGAAACCCTCCTCCGTTCCTTTCGGGACGGCCGTTCCGGACATTAAGGTCAATCAGTCGTATTTGATATAGGCGAAGCGCTGGTCACCGGGCGTGCCGTCGAGCGCGCCGCCCTCGGCTCCGGGCTGCCACTGCACCACGTCTTCGATCTTCTTCGCCAGATCGAAGTCCTTGTCGGTTATGCCCTTGGCGGCGTGGTTCTTGAGCCGGACCTCGACCCAGGCATAGGACGCGGTAATATCCGGATGATGCCAGGCGGCTTCGGCCAGATGGCCAACCGTGTTGATGACCATCAACGTGCCTTTCCAGCTGTTCGTCTTGTACTTGCGCCGTATCCACCCCTTCTCCAGGTGCCACTTGGGCAGGTCCTTCCGCAGGCGCTCCTCGACCTCGGTGTCGGTGTAGGTTTTCTCTTTGGCTTGCGTGTCCATGGGTCGAGGATTTCAACTTGACAGGCATCTGGTGAGACGCCTTGAGTCCTAAACGGGAGGATAAACCGTTTGACGGTGACGAACAACACGGTCTCGGGGACCGCGGGCGAGGCCGTACGCGCGCCGGCGTACGACCGGGTCTCCGTGTTGGTTCCGGCCCGGCTTCACCTGGGGTTCCTCGACCTGAACGGCGGTCTGGGCCGCCGGTACGGCGGTCTGGGACTGACGCTCGAGGGCATCCAGACCCGTCTCCGCCTGGAGCCGTCGGAGGACCTTTCGGGCCACGGTCCTTCCGCGCAGCGGGCGCTGGACTATGTCGGCCGGCTGGTCCGCGCGCTGGGTTTGAGCGGCGGCGTCAAGGTCACCGTCGGCGAAGCCATGCCCGAGCACGTGGGCCTGGGTTCGGGCACCCAACTGGCGCTCGCCGCGGGCGCCGGGACGGCACGGCTCTACGGGCTCGACATCGGGCCGAGGGACATCGCCCGGCTGCTGGACCGGGGCGGGCGCTCCGGCATCGGCATCGGCGCCTTCGAAGGCGGCGGGGTTCTGCTCGACGGCGGCCACGGGGCGGACAACGAATCGCCGCCCGTCCTGTGCCGGTTCGACTTCCCGCCGTCGTGGCGGATCCTGATCATTTTCGATCACCGCAGCCAGGGCAAGCACGGCGCCGAGGAGGAAAAGGCCTTCCGCGCGTTGCCGCCGTTCCCGGCCGAGATGTCGGCCCATTTCTGCCGCCTGGTGCTGATGGTGGCGCTGCCGGCGCTGGCGGAAACCGACATCGACGGTTTCGGGCGGGCGGTGGCGGAGATTCAGCGCGCCACGGGGGATTACTTCGCTCCCGTCCAGGGCGGCCGCTTCGCCAGCGCCGCCGTCGCCGAGGTGCTGTCCTGGCTCGAGGGCGAAGGCATCCGCGGCGTCGGCCAGAGTTCGTGGGGGCCCACGGGCTTCGCCCTGATCGACGGGGAGGCCGAGGCCGACCGCCTGGCGCGGGCGGCGCGCGCCCGCTGGCCCCAGGCGGACCACCTGGAATTCATGGTATGCAGGGGCCGCAACAGGGGCGGCGAGATCGAGGCCGGCGCCGGGGTCCCGGCCGAACGCCTGTATCAACCTGTATAATACCTAACCCGGGGCGGAACCATGGAACGACCGTTCATCCTCCATATGATCACGCCGCTCAAACACGTCAGCCCCTTCGACGTGAACATGGCGCTCGATGCCGGATACAACGCCGTCGTGCCCTACACGGACGTCGCATTGGGCGAGGTCACCCGGTTGATCCAGGACGCCATCTTCTCGCGCGGGCCGAAGGGCGCGAAACGAACCGGCTTTTTCATCGGCGGGAAGGACGCGATCCTGGCGCTGGACATGCTGGCGGCGGCGAAGAAGGCGATGTTTCCGCCGTTCCAGGTATCGGTGTTCGCCGATCCCGCCGGGTCGTTCACCACCGCCGCGGCCATGGTCGCCTGCGTCGGGAACCAGCTCACGAAGGCGCACGGGCTCGCGCTTTCCGGGCGCCGCGTCTGCGTTTTCGGCGCCACCGGCGTCGTCGGCTTCGCCGCCGGCGTCATCGCCGGACAAGAGGGCGCCCGGGTCACCCTGGCCGGCTACGACGGCGTCGCCCGGGTCGAGAAAAAGGCGGCCGAGGCC
This sequence comes from Rhodospirillales bacterium, assembly GCA_046756945.1. Taxonomy (GTDB): domain Bacteria; phylum Pseudomonadota; class Alphaproteobacteria; order Rhodospirillales; family 2-02-FULL-58-16; genus JACZQZ01. The sequence continues at coordinate 25,190 of JBHHXI010000010.1, read as the reverse complement.
AAGGAACGGTTCGACGTGGAACTGGCCTTCGCCGACGCCAGCAGCGACGGACTGAAGGACGGCCTGCTTGCCGACACCGAGGTGATCTTCTGCGCCGGGCGCGCCGGAACCCGGGTCCTGAGCCAGTCCCAGCTCCGCGCGGCGGCCGGCCTCAAGGTCGTCGCCGACGTCAACGCGGTCCCGCCGGCGGGCGTCGAAGGCGTCGGGATCATGGACGATGGCGCCGAACTGGAGGGAACGTCGGCCGTCGGCATCGGCGCCATGGCCGTCGGCAACATCAAGTATCAGGTCGAATCGGCCATGTTCCGCCTGATGATCGAGGCCGACGAAGCCGCCTACCTGGACTTTTCCGACGCCTTCAAAGATGCCCGAGCGCGCGTTGGATAAGGATTTCCTCATCGTCGCCCTGTCCGGCCGGGCCCTCGCCGCCTCGGCATCCAGGGGCGGGTACCGCGCCGTCGTCCTCGATCTCTTCAACGATCTGGATACGCGGGCCTGCGCCGCCGAAAGCGTGAAGGCCAGGGGAACCCTGGGCACGGGCTTCGACGCGGACGATCTGGTCGCGCTGTCCCGGCGCCTCGCCCCGCCGCCGGCCGGCCTCGTCTACGGCTCCGGCCTCGAGGGCCGGCCGCGGCTGCTCGCCCGCTTGAGCGCCGGGCGGCGCCTGTTCGGCAACCGGGCGGACACCCTTGCCCGGATCAAGGACCCCCGGCGCTTCTTCCCGGTCCTCAAGCGCCTCGCCATCCCCCATCCGGAGACGCGCCTGGATGCGCCGCCCGATCGCCGGGGGTGGCTGGTGAAAAGGACCGGCGCCGCGGGCGGCGCCCACATCCGCCGCGCCGACGGCAGCCCCGGGCCCGCGGCCGGCTACTTTCAGCGCCGCGTCCGGGGCCGGGCGGTGTCGGCGCTGTTCCTCGCCGACGGGCGGGCGGCGCGGGTGCTCGGGTTCAGCGAGCAGTGGTCCTCGGCCGGCCCGGGAGACCAGCCCTTCCGTTTCGGCGGCGCGGCGCTTCCGGCCCGTTTGCCGGCGGCCCTCGCCGACGAAATCACCGGGGCCGTCGAACGCCTGGTGGCGGTAACCGGTCTGCTCGGCGTCAACAGCGCCGACATGATGGTCGAAGACGGCGGGTTCCACCTGCTCGAGGTCAACCCCAGGCCGGGGGCCACGGTGGACATTTTCGACCGGGCGCTCGGGGTCAGCCTGTTCGACCTGCACGTCAGGGCCTGCGCCGGCGAGCTTCCCCGGACCGGGGGCCGGCCCGGCGCCGCTTTCGCCAGCGCCATCGTTTATGCCGACCGCGACCTCGTCGTCCCCGCCTGGCTTTCGTGGCCGCGGTGGACGGCGGACCTGCCGGAGGCGGGCACGCCCATCGGCGCGGGCGGGCCCGTATGCACGGTGCTGGCCACGGGAATGGACGTGGAAGCGGCAAAGGACGCTGCGCTGCGGCGGGCCGAAGACATATTGGCGGCCCTGGAACCGGGCCCTCGCGGCCACCATGAGGGCACGGCCCCGGTCCTTGAGCGGCGCCCCGGCGGGGAGTTCCGGGCGTGAAGCCGTCCCACCAGGTCATGGATAGCGCGCGGGACTGGCCCAGCGTCGGCGCCCTTGCCGCGCCCCTGGTCATGGGCCTCATCGACGATGCCGCGACGCTGGGCCTCGGGGTCGAGCAGGGGGCGGGCGGTTGCACCATCGTCGACGCGGGGATCGCCGCGGCCGGCGGCATCGACGCCGGGCTGCGTATCGCCGGAATCTGCATGGCCGGGTTGGGCCGCGTCAGCCTGACACCCGACGCCTCCCTGCCCCACTGGTCAAATCTGATGACCGTGCAGACGGCCGATCCGGTGCTTTCGTGCCTTGCCAGCCAGTATGCGGGCTGGAGCCTGTCCTTCGGCGAAGGCGCGGACGCCTATCAGGCCCTGGGGTCGGGACCGGGCCGCGCCGCGGCCGCCAAGGAGGAGCTGTTCGCCGAGCTCGGCTACCGGGACCATGCCGACAGCGCATGCCTGGTGCTGGAAGTGGATACGCCGCCGCCGGACGGGCTGATCGGGAAGATTGCGCGGGACTGCAACATCAAGGCCGGGGACCTGACGCTGATCCTGACGCCCACCCGCAGCGTCGCCGGGACGGTGCAGATTGTCGCCCGGGTCCTCGAGGTGGCGTTGCACAAGGTCCACACCCTCGGGTTTCCCCTGGCGCGGATCGTCGACGGCGAGGGCAGCGCTCCGCTGCCGCCGCCCGCCGCCTCCTTCGTCGAGGCCATGGGGCGGACCAACGACGCGATCCTTTACGGCGGCCGGGTCCGCATCTCCGTCCTTGGCGACGACGACGCCGCCGAGAGGCTGGCGAGCGAACTGCCGAGCAGCCGGTCGCGCGACTACGGCCGGCCCTTCGCCGAGACCTTCAAGGCCTATGACGGAGACTTCTACGCCATCGATCCCATGTTGTTCAGCCCCGCCGAGGTGGTCGTGACCGCCACCGAAAGCGGCCGCAGCTTTCACGCCGGGCGCATCGACCCGGCGCTCGTGGATATCTCCTTCGGGCATGCGGACGATTAAGCGGATAGCGATCTTCGGCGAGCGGCCGCAATGGCACGCCAACCGGCTGCGCACGGCGCTGGCGGCGCGCGGCGCCGACGGGGTGTGCGTCTCCCTCGGCGCCTGTTCCATCGATACCGGCGCCGGGGCGCATGGCCTCGATGTGCCCGGCTTCCGGGGGGAACTGCCCGACGGCGCCCTCGTGCGCGCCATCTCCGCCGGCAGCTTCGAACAGGTGACGCTCAGGCTCGGCCTGCTCCATGCCCTGCACGATCTCGGCGTGCCTGTGTGCAACGACGCACGCGCCATCGAGCGCTGCGTCGACAAGTCGACGACGACGTTTCTGCTGTCCAGGGCCGGCATTGCGACACCGTCCACCTGGGTGTGCGAATCCCCCGAACACGCACGCGCCGTGGCGGCGCGCGAGATCGGCGCCGGCAGGCCCCTGGTCCTGAAGCCCCTGTTCGGGGCCCAGGGGCGGGGCCTGCATTTCCTGGACGATGCCTCGCGCCTGCCGGAGCCGGACGAGGTGGCGGGTGTCTATTATCTGCAGCGCTATGTGGACAGCGGCGCGGGCGCCTTTCGCGACTGGCGCGTTTTCGTCGTCGGCGGCCGCGCCGTCGCCGCCATGATCCGCCACGGTGCGCGGTGTATCACCACCGTCGGACCGGGCGCCCGGTGGGAGGGCGCCGCGCCCGACGGCGAGGTCGGCGCCCTGGCGGTGGCGGCGGCCGACGCCGTGGGCGCCGGTTTTGCCGGCGTCGATATCATCCGCGATGGGGCCGGGCGGCCCCAGGTCCTCGAGGTCAACAGCATGCCCGCCTGGCAGGGGCTCCAGGGCGTCACCCGCGTCGACCTGGCGCAGGAAATCGCCGATGACTTCCTGGCCCGGCTGCCCACCGCCGACACGGCGCCGGTGGCGGCCCGGCGGGCGGGCGCCCGGTAAATGTCCGGGCACGCCGTGGGCGCGCGCGCTTCACGGGTTGGCGAAGCGGTGCGGGACGCCTGTCTGGGCGAGCTGGCCGCCCTCAAGCCGGGCAACGTGCACGTCTACGCCGACGGCCACGGCATGACGGTGGAGGATTTCCAAAAAAGCGCGGCGGTGACGGCCGAGGTCCTGGGCCGGCCCGGGCTCAGCGTCGGCGAGCGCATCCAGGGGTCCGTCGAGGCGACCCGCGCCGCCGTCGGGTGCAACACCAACCTGGGCATCGTGCTACTGTGCGCCCCCCTGGCCCACGCCGCGCTCGCCGGCGGCGCGGGCGCAGGGCTGAGGGCCGGGGTACGCACCGTTCTCGATGCCCTCGACGTCGCCGACGCCGAGCTGGCCTACCGCGCCATCCGCCTGGCGGCGCCGGCCGGCCTCGGGTCCAGCGGCCGCCACGACGTGCGCCAGCGCCCCACGGTCACCCTGCTGGACGCCATGAACGAGGCCCGGGACCGGGACCGCATCGCCCGACAGTACGCAACCGCGTTCGAGGACGTGTTCGGCTTCGGCGTGCCCCGCCTCGAAGAGGCCATGGGGCGCTGGAACAGCGACGCGTGGGCGACGACGTCGGTCTACCTGGGATTCCTCGGCCAATTCGCCGACAGCCATATCGCGCGCACCGGCGGGGCGGCGGCGGCCGAAACCGTGCGCCGCAAGGCCGCCGTCCTGGATCGCCGGTTCGAGCGTTGCCGCCGGCCGCCGGACATGCGCCGGGCGCTGCTGGATTTCGATGCCGAGCTCAAGGCGGCGGAGCAGAATCCCGGGACCAGCGCCGACCTCACCGTCGCCACCCTGCTTGCCCGGCGCCTGGCGGGCGCGGACGATCCGGCGAGGCGTTAGCACGCGCTTGGGCAAGACGAATATCTCCTTGCCGTCATTTGATTAAAGCGACTACCATGCCTCTCGGCGCCTTCCAAAGCGACGGGTGGCGCCGTGAAGTCCTATGGAATGGTGCATCCGGCAACCGGTCTGGCAGGTCATGCCCGTCAGACGCTGTAAACGAGAAGATTGCGCCCGGGAAAGGTCTCGAGGGGAGGTAATCGATGGCTAAAATCACCAATACTTGTGTCGGTGAATCGTTGGTCGGCGACGGCAACGAAGTCGCCCACATTGATTTGATGATCGGACCGCGGGGCGGGGCGGTGGAAGCCGCTTTCTGCAACGCCCTCACCAACAACAAGGACGGGTTTACCAGCCTGCTGGCCGTCGTCGCGCCGAATCTGGCGACGAAGCCGAACACCGTGATGTTCAACAAGGTGACCATCAAGGGCGCCACCCAGGCGGTGCAGATGTTCGGACCGGCGCAGCGGGCGGTTGCCATGGCGGTGGCGGACTGCGTCGAGGACGGCACGATCCCGGCGGACGAGGCGGACGACCTGTTCATCTGCGTCGGCGTCTTCATCCACTGGGAGGCGACGGACGACCAGAAGATCCAGGATTTCAACTACCAGGCCACCAAGGAATCCATTCAAAGGGCGGTCGCCGGTGAGCCGCGTGCTTCGACCGTGGTCGCCCAGAAGGGCACCGCCGAACATCCCTTCGCCGCGTCCGGCTGAAAGGAACCCAGAACGCCGCCGGCGACGGAAACCCAAAGCGAGGGCGGCTGGCTGGCGAAGCTGGTTAATATGTTCAAGGGGTAGGGGCGGAGTTCCGCCTCCGCCTTTGATACCCGGGGCCCCTCAGGGGATCGCGGTGCGCCCGATTTGCGCGATCTCGGAGCGGCCGATGCGGCCGTCGTGCAAGGCGCTTGCCAGCAGCACGCCGCCGACGCCGAGCGCCGCCAGGTCCACGAGGTCGTCCACGTCGCGCACGCCGCCGGCGGCAAAGATTTGCTTGCCGGGCGCCGCCTCCATCACCCGCTTCAGCCGGTCGAGGTCGGGTCCCCGGTCGCCGCCGATCCGGGCCAGGGTCATGGCGATGACGCGCCCGGGCCAGATTTCGGGCCGCTCAAGAAGGCCGGCGGGCCCGAGGAAATCGGCGCCGCGGAAATCGAGCGACAGGACGAGCCGGCCGCCGTCGGCGCTGCCGTGCAGCCCCTCCAGGGTCTCCGGATCGTCCTGGGATTCGCTGCCCAGCACCAGGGTCCCGCACCCCAGTGCCAGCCAACGGAGACAGGCGGCCCGCCCGGTAAGACCCGCGTCCACCCAAAGATCGAGGGCCGGGAACCGTTCCCCCAGGCGTTCTATGACCGCGCCGTTGTCCCCATGGCCTTCGATGGCGTCGAGATCGGCAACATAGAGGGTCGAGAACGGGTAAAGTCCGAGAAAGCCACGGACCACGTCGGCGGGCTCGCTGCCCGGACACAGCCCTGAGGTCACCGGCCGGTAGCGCTCGCGCGCGCCGCCCCGCGCCTGGACCACCCGGCCCCCCATGAGGTCCATGACGGGTACGAATATCACGGAGACCGGCCCTGAAAATCTTTGTCTGCGAATACGTCACCGGCGGCGGCCTTCATGGCGAGCCACTGCCCCCTTCGCTTCTTCGCGAAGGCGCGATGATGACCGGCGCCCTGCTGCGCGACCTTGCCGGGTTGGACGCCTTGCGGATCGCCGCCAGCCGCGATGCGCGGCTCGCGGCGTCCGACCTGGCGCCGTCCGGTCTGCCGGTCCGCTGGTCCGTGCCCCGGGATGCGGACGACGTGTGGCCGTCCTGGCGGCGCTGCATCGCCGACGCCGACGCGGTGTGGCCGATCGCGCCGGAGACCGGGGGCCGGCTCGAGCGGTTGAGTGAAATGGTGGTTGCCCATCGGCGCATCCTACTCGGCCCGTCCGTCGAGGCCATTCATATTGCGTCCAGCAAGAGCGCGACGGCGCGTATCCTGGCCGGGCGCGGCGTGCCCGTCGTCCCCACCCATCCGGCCCGGGGTGCCCTGCCGCGCGCCCGCCGGGGCTGGGTCGCCAAGCCCGACGACGGCGCCGGCGCCGAGGACACGCGCCTGTTCCACGATGCAGACAAGATGCGGCGCTGGCTGAACGAGGACGGGCGGACTGACTCCCACGTCATCCAGCCGTACGCCGAGGGACGCGCGGCGAGCCTTTCGGTGCTCGCCAGGGACGGCGATGCGCGGCTGCTCAGTTGCAACAGCCAGCAGATCGCCATTGACGGCGGCCGGCTCCGGTATGTGGGCGGCATCGTCGGGGGGCGCGAGGAAAAGCGCCGGGCCTTTGCCCCGATCGCCGCGGCGGTCGCCGGGGCGATCCCGGGGCTGTGGGGGTATATCGGCATCGATCTCGTGGAAACCGCCCTGGGGCCGCTGGTGGTCGACGTCAATCCGCGCCTGACCACGTCCTACGCCGGCCTCGCCGCCGCGACCGGGTGCAATCCGGCCGGTCTGGTGCTCGATCTGCTGGACGACGGGGGCGCCCCGTTCGCCCCGCCCGCCGGGACGCCGGCCGTGACCCCGGTGGAGGTTGCCGTCGACGCCGGGGAGGCCGGGATCCATGCCTGAGACAGGGATCGCCGGGTGGGACGTGGGCGGCGCCCATCTGAAGGTGGCGCACGTGGACGGCGAAGGCCGGATGAAAACGGTGATGCAGCTTCCGTGTCCGCTGTGGCAGGGGATTGCGCACCTGGAGGCGGCCGTCGCCGAGGCCCTCGGCCGGCTCGGCGCCATCGGCCTGAGCGCCGTGACCATGACCGGGGAAATGACGGACCTGTTCGAAAGCCGCGGCGAAGGCGTCCGCCGCCTGATCGGGACCATGCGGAGGATGCTGCCGGACGGCAAAATTCTGGTCTATGCCGGCGCGGCCGGTTTCCTGCCGCCCGAAAAGGCGGTCCTTCAGGCGCACCGGGTCGCCTCGGCCAACTGGCTGGCCAGCGCGACCTTTGCCGCGAAGTCCCGTTCCCAGGGATTGTTCATGGACATCGGCAGCACCACCAGCGACATCGTTCCCTTCCGCGACGGCAAGGTCCTGGGCAAGGGATATACCGATCATGCGCGCCTGACCCGTTGCGAACTGGTCTACACGGGCGTCACCCGCACCCCGGTGTTCGCCGTGGCGGAGAGCGTTCCGTTCGGCGGCGATGACCAGCCCCTCATCCCCGAGCTGTTCGCCACCATGGCCGACGTCCACCGGTTGTGCGGCCGCCTGCCCGAAGAAGCCGACCAGCTTCCGGCGGCGGACAACAAGGGCAAGGGCGAGGCCGACAGCGCCCGCCGCCTGGCCCGCATGCTCGGCCGCGACGTGGAGACGGCGGACATGGCCGAGTGGAAGCGCCTGGCCCTGCACCTCGCCGAAGCCCAGCGGCGGCGCCTTGACGCGGCCTGCGGGCGGGTTCTGGCGCCGGGGCTCCTCGACGACGACGCGCCCCTTGTCGGCGCCGGGATCGGCCGCTTCCTGGTGCGCGACCTGGCCCGCGGCCTGGGCCGCCCGTACGTGGATTTCGGCTCCCTGGTGCGGGGCGGGAAAGAGGCTAGGGAATGGGCGGCGCGGTGCGCCCCGGCGGCGTCGGTGGCGCTGCTGGCGGCCGGGCGGGGATGACCGGCGGCGCCGATGGGCGGACCAGGGCGCGCATCGCCCGCAGCCGGTCCGGGTCCAGCCCGGCGCAGCGCTCGCCGCCGCCGCACAGCGCGCCGCGAAAGCCGAGATAGTCGGGCCCGAGGGCCATCAGCGGCGCCACGTCTTGCGGCCCGAGGGAGCCGGCCAGGCCGCTCAGCAGGCCCAGCGACCGGGCCCCGTCGACGAAGCGGCCGAGCCGCGCCTCGTCCATGCACCGGCAGAGGGAAACGCCGTTCTTGTCGGCGGTGTCCAGCATTGCCCCGGCGAAGCCGCATGCGGCGAGCCGCGGAAGAAGCGTGAAATCCGCCTCCCGGTCGGCAAACAGTACCGCCACGATCGCCGTGCCCCGCGCCGCCTCGCCGGCCAGCGCCCCGGCCAGGGCGTGATGGTCGGCGCCGGCGGCGAAGCCGACCTTGACGAAATCCACCCCGGCGGCGGCGGTCCTGGCGACGGCGCCGGCAAGGGCGGCGGGGTCGGTCACACGGTCGCCGACGGTGGCGCTCAGCCGGCGCCGCCCGGAAACCAGGCGGACGGCGGCCCGGATAGTCCCCAACGGCAACGCCCCCAGGGCGCCGGCGGCGGGGTCCTTGAGATCGATGAGATCGGCCCCGCCGTCGAGGGCCAGGGCGGCCTCGTCGACGGATGCGACGCTGGCCAGCATGCCTGTCATGCCTGCTTCTCCCGGGCGCTTTGGCGCTTGAACTCGTCGATGCGCTCGATCAGCCACCCCCACGCCTCCCGTTCGCCGGGACCCGCCGTCTTCGCCACCGCGATCTCCAGGTAGGCGATCTCGGTGTCGATCTTTTCCATGGGCAGCATGTGCAGCCGGCTGACCAGGATCGCCGCCTCGACGACCGCCGCCTGGGCGCGGTTGAAGCCCTGGAACGGGGCGTGGGATTCGGTGTGCACGACCTCGCAGGTGAAGCGGGGACGAACGTCGTCCTCTTCCACATGGGTCACCTTCACCTCGGCGTGGGCGAGGCTTTGCTCGAGGACCGCGCCCGGCGTGTGGGTCGCCGGCCGGGTGCTCCAGGTGCGGCGGCCGGTCAGGCAACCGGCGAAGACGCGGACGTCGTCGGTGTAATTGACGACGGCGAACGGATTGGCGCGCAGGTTGTCAAGGGTGGTCGAGGGCCGGAACGGCGCGATGATGCGGGCGTCGCCTTCGACGATGACGCCGATGGGGGCGAGGTGGACCTCATCCAGGTCCGACACCGTGGTGACGATGGTCTCGCGGATCATTTGCGCTTCCGTTTCCTGCGCCGTGCCTTGAGGGTCGAACCTTCGTCCTTGAAGGCCGTGCTGTCCCCGGCCCCGCTGTCCACGGCGCAGCCCCAGTCGAGCGGTTCGTCCTGAACGTACCGCTTGCCCAGTCGCCAGGCGATCTCGGCGCGCGCCATTTCGACGCCCAGGTAAAAGGCATGGGCGCCGTCCTCTGCCACGTCGAGGTGGGGGAACAGCCCGAACGGGTCGACGTCCACATGGTAGCCCGCCCGGTTATAGACGTGGATTCCCGCCTCGCTGACCTCGACGCGGAAACTGGGATCGGTGATCCTGGCCGCCATTTCGGCGATTTCCTCCGCCGTGTTGGGAAACGGGCGCCGGTCGCGCAGGCACATGAGGCCGGGATGCACCCCCGCCGGCAGGCTGCCCGCCTGGCGCGCCGCGTACATGATGCGGCGGGCCAGATCGGCCTCCTTGACGGCCCGCCGGGCATGGGGGCTGACCTGGACGACGAGGACGTTTTCGATGCGCAACTCCGAGATCACGCCCATGATCAGGGCGGTGATGCCCGTCGTGTCGGCGTCGGTAAGCTCGGTCAGGTTGGCGATGCCCATGAGGATTTCGATGTCGGGAAAGCGGCGGCGCAGCGCATGATAGCGCACCAGCGACTCGGTGAACCCGTGGTGGATGGGGTCGAGGATGGGATCGGCGATGAACGGCCGTCCACCGGCGGCGTATTTCTCGACCGCCCGGCACAGGGAGTCGAGATCGTCGTGCGGCGTCGGGACGAGGATGGGGACGGCGTCCATCCCATCGGCCAGTCCCAGGGTACCCTCGTTCAGGCTGAACAGGTAGCGGGCCCCGGCGCGCCCGCCGCGCGCGAGCTCGTCGCTGTCCGCCGAATCCACGCTGACCGTGAAACCCGCCGCGACCAGCGCCCGCACCGCTTCTTCAAGATGGGGAAACGCCACATCCGGCAGGCAGCCGATGTCGATGACGTCGGCGCCGTCGGCGGCGTAGCGCCGCGCCTGTTCGAGGATGGCGTCGATGTCCATTTTCGGCGCATCCACGATCTCGGCGAAGATGCGCACGTCGTGGCGGGACAAATCGGGCTTCACCCCTTGGCGGCCGAAGAATTCCGGCAGGTCCTTGATGTCGTCCGGGCCGCGTTCGAAGGGCACCCGGTAATGGGCGCCGAGCGCCTCCAGGTCGCCCTGGAATCGGCCCGGCACCAGGACGCGGTCGAAACCGGCCGCCTCGGGCAGGCGCCGCTTGATCAACGCCGCGGTCATCAGCGCCGCCACCTTCACGCCGACGGGGTGGGTCCGGTAGGTGAAGTCCGTCGGCGCCATGGCGTCGAGGACTTTGCCGAGGGGTTCCTCGGCCAGGGTGCCGGTCAGGAAGAGGACGCGCTCAGGCATTTCAGCCGTGCCTGGATGGCGGCCTCCAGCTCGTCGACGCTTTCGACCACCTGGGTGGCCTCGAAGGACTTCAGCCGTTCCACGTTTTCCAGATCGATGCGGCGCGGATACACCTTGACCATTCCCTTCGGCGCCTTGGTGTCCAGTTCGGGCGCGGTATCACAGGCGAAAACGATGATCGGGACACGGCATTTCCCCGCCTGGGCGAAGACGTTGGTGGCCAGGTTGTCGGAAATGCCGTAGACGCATTTGGCAATCGTGTTGGAGGTGGCGGGCGCCAGCACCAGCGTGTGATATTCGTCGTAATAGAACTTGCCGACGGGGGCGGCGCTGGCGGTCGTATCCCTGTATGTGCGGGCGCCTTTCGGAAGGCCCTGGGTGTCCTGGCCGTACATGCGCACCACCTCCGCCGCCGCCTTGCTGACGAAAAGGTCCAGATCATCGAGCCGGGTCATGATCTCCAGGCACTCCTCGAAGAAGTGACCGGAGCCGGTCAAGGCCCAACCAAGACGCTGCTTTCGGCCCCCCATGAAAATTCCCTCCGACGCGGCGCCTCCGCGGCCGCGGGCTTCGCAAGCCCCGAACCCGCCAAATGTAGCCGAAGGGCAGGTGTTTCACCAGCCGCCGCCGCGCCTTTGGCGGCGGGCCGGGGTGTGTCCTCGAAAACGGGTGTTGCAATCGGGATTCGGGCCTGCTTCCCGAAGCCCACACATGCCCCAAAAGGGCCATCGCATGAGCTGAAATCCACTGATATGGTTAAATGTCGTTGGGCTCGCGTCGATCACGGCGCTGGGGGAAACGTTGGTCGGGATCGGCGCAAAGGTGGTCGGTCATGGGCGGTTTGTGACGTTCGATATGGCGGACGTGGCGATGACCCTGGGTTGCCTGCGGTGGTGGTGCGCGATGGCGTCATCTCACGATCGACACTCGGGCATCGACCCGTAACATCACATGGTCCGCCGCAACCCCCCCCGCGCCAAGCGCAAGAAAGCACGCCGGGCAGCCCCGTCGCCCGGCGACGCCAAGGGTGCGAAGAAAGCCACGCCCGTCCCCAAATCCGGGCGCACCGGGATCGGGTGGCCGGCCCTGCCCTCACACGCCGACGCCCAGCTGCTCGCCTTGCAGTACCAGTTCGAGGAAAGCCAATGGTGGCCCGCCGAGACATTGCTCGAACATCAATTGCGCCAGGTCGAGATACTGCTGGCCCACGCGGCGCGGACGGTTGCGTTCTACGGCACGCGCCTCGAGGTGCTTCGGGGCTTGCGAAAGGGGGAACTGACACTGGACGCAGTGCGGCGCATCCCCATTTTGCGCCGGTCCGACATCCAGGAGGCGGGCGCGGCGCTGGTCAGCCGACGCCTGCCCAAAGACCACGGACGCACGTCCGACATCCGCACCTCGGGCTCGACGGGACGTCCGATCACGATCAAGGGGACGGCGATCACGGGGATGTTTTTCCGGGCATCGAGCCTCAGATACCACGTCTGGCACGGCCGGGACTTCTCCGCCAAGACCGCGTCCATCCACACGCTAAGGGGTGCGGCGGCGAAGGCCGCGGAAGCCCGTAAATCCGTCGGATGGGTTCCCGGATACGACTCCGGCCCCTTGGTCCTCTTTGACGTTTCGCGGCCGGTGGCGGAGCAGTTTGACTGGCTTCGGCGGCAGAATCCCGACTATCTGGTGACCCATCCTTCCAACCTCCGCGCCCTGGTCCGCCATTGCCAGGCATCCGGCGGGCGGCCCGGGAGGCTGCGTGAGGTATTCACCCTAGGCGAGGTGCTTGACCCCGGCGTACGGGCCGCCTGTGAAAAGGTCTGGCGGGTACCGGTCGTCGACGCCTATTCGTCCCAGGAAATCGGGATGATCGCTTTGCAGTGCCCGGAGCACCCGCACTACCACGTGCAGGCCGAGAATGTGCTTGTCGAGATTCTCGACAAGGACGGAAAGCCCTGCGCGCCGGGCGAAGCCGGCCGGTTGGTGGTCACGGCTTTGCATAATTTCGCGACGCCGCTGATCCGCTACGAGATCGGCGACTACGCCGAGGCCGGCGAGCCGTGCTCCTGCGGGCGCGGCCTGCCGGTCCTGAGCCGCATCCTGGGCCGGGTCCGCAACATGCTCACCCTGCCCAACGGCGACCAACTGTGGCCAAGCTTCCCCTCCGAACTGTTCCTTGCCATCGCGCCGGTCAGGCAGTTCCAACTCGTCCAGCGCCGCCTGGACGAGATCGAGGTCAGGCTTGCGGTGGAGGGGACGCTAAGCGGGGAACAGGAAGAGCGGTTGCGCGAGGCCCTTGACACCCGCCTCGGGCATCCTTTCAACTACCGCTTCACCTACGTGGACGAAATTCCCCGATCGGCAAGCGGCAAGTACGAAGATTTCCGCGTCGAACTGGACCCTTAGCCCGGCGTCGCGCCGATAAAGGCTGCCGTTCCCCAATCCCTGGTACCGGGACGCGACCGGAGTGGCGCGGCAGGCATGGCCACGGACGAAAGGGACTGGCCGGTCGGTCGTCACGGGGTGTTCCGCCTCCGCCGCCATTCGTCGGCCAGGATGCCGAAGACGTGGACGTCGCGCCACTCCCCGCCGCGGCCCACCTCGTGCTCGAGCAGAATCCCCTCGCGGCGGAAACCGAGCTTGGTGTTGAGGCCCTGGGCGGGCAGGCTGTCGCTGTAGACCTTGCTCACCGCCTTGTGCAGGCCGAGCACGTCGAACATGAAGTCGATGATGGCGGTGCGCATTTCGAAACCGAACCCGCGGCCCCAATAATCGCGATCGCCGATCACGGTCGTCATGATGCCGCGCTTATCCGGCAGGTCGCAGAGGATCTTGAGCCAGCCAATGGGGAGACCCGAATCCTTCAGGAATACCCCGAAGTGAAAGCGCTCGGCGTTGTCGAAGGAGGCCACGAACTCGAGAAGCTCGGCCCGGCTCAGGTTCATGTCCATGGTGATGTGCCGCATCACTTCCGCATCGGCGAACCAGCTTACGTAGCGTTCGGTCACGTCGTCGGCCGTCATCGAGCGGATGACGGTGCGCGCGGTATCGAGACGGACCGGCTGGCCCGGCTGCCACGCTTTCGCCCTTTCTACCGCCGATCCCCGCATGGGGTCATTATCCAACCGGCGGGGATTCCCGTACAGCCGATTTTGGAAGATTTCGGACTTCCAACACTCGTCCTTAGATCCGCTGCCGGCTATTCGCCGACTTCCGCGGGGCAATCCTGAAATCCCTCTATGAGTACAGGGCCTACGCCCCCGTCACGACGCGGGTTCCCGGGCCGGTTCCGGATTTCAGGGCGCGCGCCATGTCCCGGTGGCGGGCCGAGGACACGCACCAGGTCTCGAAACCCCGTCCGTCGATGAAAGACGGGAACGCCTTGTCGGTCAGGCCTGAGTCGCTGAGCGCGGCGGCCGATGCCCGGTGCGGCGGGGGGGCGGCCGCCTTGACCAGGACCAGGCGGTCGGCGCCCAGGGCGCCCGCCAGCCAGGCGGCGAGGCTGTCCGACGTTACCTCCCAGCTGGCCCGGATATCCTTGCTTGCGGCGGCCATGCGCGTCGGCAGCCACACCGGCACGCCGCCCTGGCGATGGATGGCGCGAATGGCCGTTTTGCTGTCCGCCGGGTGCAGGCCCGGTGAAAGCCCGCTCAGCATCAGGCCAAACTGTTCCATCGCCAGCATGGCCATGCGGTGGGCGGGCCCGTCGTCGAAACCGCAGGCCCGCTGCGCCGTGCGCACGGCGTCGGCGAAGGGGCCGCCTCCCGGCACGATCACGACCCTGGGTTTGCGGCACGGGCTCAAAACCCGAAGCCAGGCCATGAGGGCGGGGGAGCCGGCCACGCTGCCGCCGATCTTGACCACCCATAACGCGGAACGGCTGCTCATGATCGGGACCGGACGGCGGATTATTTGGGTGGGGTCGGGACAGCCTGGAACGTGCCGGGCGGGGGCGCGGCGTCCCGGCCGCGCTCGATTTCCACGCCGACGCTGGCGGTATTGTCGAACACGTCGAGTTTCTCGACGCGAACGCGCGCTTTGACCACGCGGCGGTCCTTCAGGCAAAGGGCGGCGATGCCCTCGGCGGCCGTTTCGACGAGATTGATGTGCCCCTTGCCGAGCAGGGTTTCGATGCCGGTGACGACGTCTTCGTAGGACACCACGTTGGCGATGTCGTCATCGACCGGCGACGGGCTTTCCTCGGCCCACAGATCCACGTTGACCCTGACGCGCTGGGGCGCATCGTGCTCGTGGGCATGGACGCCGATACTGCACGAGACGACCAGATCGCGCACGAAAACCCGGCACAGCGACACCTTGCGCCGGGCGTTTTCCGGAGTCGTCAGCCGCTCCGCGAGTATCCGCGTCAACGTCAACCGGCCGTCCTTTCCCGAATTCCGGTACGGCCACTATGCCGCAACATGGAGGGCGCGGCAATTCAGGCTGTCCACCCCGCCGCCGCCGGGTGCGCCCATGGGCGGGCGCGAACCCGCCAATTCCCGTTAAGCGATTGAAAAACATCACGACACCGGGTTTCCTGCGCTATAGTTTCCGCCTTTGACCCAGGCGGATGGTGGACCCATGAACAGAATTGTCGCGGTATGTATCCTGATCGGCGCCGTTTTTCCGGCGGCGGCGGACGAGGTACAGGAGGTAAAGAACGACTACCCGACCGCGGCAAGGGCGGAATTCGTGCTCGGCTGCATGGGGGCCAACGGCCAGACCCCTGAAATGCTCCGGAAATGCTCGTGCAGCATCGATTTCATCGCCTCGATCATTCCCTATGAAAAGTACGTCCGGATGGAGACGGTCCTGCGTTTGCAACAACTCTCCGGTGATCGTGGAGGACTTTACCGCAGTACGCCGTGGGCAAAAGCCCTGATCGAGGAGTTGGGAACCACGCAAGCGGAAGCGACCCTGAAATGTTTCTGAAGCCGCATCGGAAACTCGTAAACAGACCTTTGCCAAGGCATAAAGGTTGTTCCGTCCGGGCACCCCATCGGTCAAGGCGGAAAAAGGTTCCTCATGTTCAACGATTGGACTTGCCCTTATGTGCCGGTTGCGGTTACCATTTTTGTGGCTCCTTGGCCCTGGGAAGTGACGTGCCCTTCGGCGGTTCCACCCGTTTCAAGGCTGGATCCTTTAGCCAAGAAAATGGCGCTGTCTCTCAGAGGTCGAGAGGGGGGTGCTATCTGTCAACCGGTCTGGTCGGTTGTACCATCCAGACGCTGTAAACGAGAAGATAGTCGCCTACAACGGGAACAGGCCTAACCCTCCTTCAGGACGGGAGGGGGTTCAGGCTGTGGACTAGGTAGGGAGGCAATTTCTCATGAAACACGTACGTACGGCTTCTTTGCTCGCCGCTGTGTCCGCCGCAATGCTCCTCGCGGCACCGACCCCGGCACAGGCGAACGAAGAACTCCTGGTGAGGCAGGGCAATCCGGCGGAGTGGGTAATGCCGAACGGCAACTTCGCCGCCACGCGTTACAGTCCCTTGAATCAGATCAACAAGGACAACGTCGGCAAACTGAAGGTCGCGTGGAGCTTCTCCACCGGCGTTTTGCGCGGGCACGAGGGCGGTCCTCTGGTGATCGGCGATACGTTGTATATACATACGGCATTCCCCAACAACGTATTTGCCCTCGACCTCAACAACGAGGGCCGGATCATCTGGGAGTACAGGCCCAAGCAGGATGCGACGGTCCCCGGGGTGATGTGCTGCGATACGGTCAACCGCGGCCTCGCCTATGCCGAGGGCAAGATATTCCTTTACCAGGCGGACACCACGCTGGTGGCTCTCGACGCCCGGACCGGCAAGAAGATCTGGTCGGCCGTCAACGGCGATCCCAAGGTGGCCGCCACCGGCACCAACGCCCCTCACGTGTTCAAGGATAAGGTGTTCGTCGGCATCTCGGGCGGCGAGTTCGGCGTCCGCGGCTACATGTCCGCCTTCGACATCAACACCGGCAAGCTGGTCTGGCGGGGCTATTCCATGGGGCCCGACAAGGACATCCTGGTGGATCCGAAAAAGACCACCCACCTGGGCAAGCCCGTGGGCAAGAATTCGGGAACCAACACGTGGAAGGGCGACCAGTGGAAGATCGGCGGCGGCACCACCTGGGGCTGGTATGCCTATGATCCGGCACTGAATTTGATGTACTACGGATCGGGCAACCCGAGCACCTGGAACCCGGTGCAGCGCCCGGGCGACAACCGCTGGTCGATGACCATCTGGGCCCGCGACGTGGACACCGGCGTCGCCAGGTGGGTCTATCAGATGACCCCCCACGACGAATGGGACTATGACGGGATCAACGAGATGATCCTCGCCGACATCCCGGTCAAGGGCAAGACGCGCAAGGTCCTGGTCCACTTCGACCGCAACGGCTTCGGCTATACGCTCGACCGGGCGACCGGGGAGTTGCTGGTGGCGGAGAAATTCGACCCCGCCGTCAACTGGGCGTCCCATGTGGACATGAAGACCGGCCGTCCGCAGGTGGTGTCGAAATACTCGACCCAGCAAAACGGCGAGGACGTCAACTCCACGGGCATCTGCCCGGCCGCCCTCGGCTCCAAGAACCAGGCGCCGTCGTCGTACTCTCCGCGCACCAACCTGTTCTACGTCTCGGGTAACCACGTGTGCATGGACTACGAGCCGTTCAGGGTATCCTACACCGCCGGCAGTGCGTATGTCGGCGCGACCCTGAACATGTATCCTGCCCCTGGCGGCACGGATCTCGGGCGGTTTACCGCCTGGGACGCCGGCACCGGCAAGATCGTGTGGTCCAACCCCGAGCCCTTCTCGGCGTGGAGCGGCAATCTGTCGACCGCCGGCGACGTGGTCTTCTACGGCACCCTGGAAGGGTACCTGAAAGCCGTGGACGCCAACACCGGCCGCGAGCTGTATCGCTTCAAGACTCCGTCGGGCATCATCGGCAACGTCAACACCTGGTTGCACAAGGGCAAGCAATACATCGGCGTGCTCTCCGGAGTCGGCGGCTGGGCCGGCGTCGGTGTCGGTGTCGGTCTGCAGGATTCGGAAGAGATGGCCAAGGGATGGCATAAGGCCGTTCACCCCGGACGGGCCGTGCCGAAAGGCCAGGCCGCGATCGATACCGCCGCCCTCGGCGCCGTCGGCGCGTACAAGGCGCTGACGAACTTCACGCGGGCGGGTGGCGTTCTGACCGTGTTTACCCTGGGCGATTGATGCTCACCCAACTGTAGGATTGAACCCCGGCATCGCTGGAAACGGCGATGCCGGGGTGATATTTGCGGGAGAACCCGGAACCGGCGGGGCGCGGCGCCTCAAACGGAGGCAAGGCGATGTCGGAGTCGGAATTCGCCCGCCCGGGATTTCCGGTCCCGCGGGCATCCGGCGCGATGCCCTTGCGGGCCCGGGTTCAAAGAAAATGAAGGAGTATCGATCGGATGCATCTGCAATGGCTTGGCCGCGGGGCCGTTTTCCTGGGCATGGCGCTGGTGCTGGCCACCGTCGTTCCCGCGACGGCCGGCGGCGAGGGCGAGGAAAAACCCTATCGCATCGTCGATGGAAAGGTCGATTTCGGCACCTACAACGGCTACCGGCGATACCATAATTCCTGTCACAGGTGCCATGGTCCCGACGCCATAGGCAGTTCCTTCGCCCCGCCGTTGATCGAATCCTTGCGGGTAATAGACGAAGAAACATTCTTCAATATCGTGGTCAACGGCCGCATCGACGGCCGTGTTGGCAATCCCGACGACGACACGAGACCGGTTGCATCGAGTTCCGCCGCCGGTGAAAAAAAGGTCATGCCGGCGTTCTATAAAGATCCCAACGTGATGGATTACCTCGATGACATCTATGCCTATATAAAGGCCCGCTCCGACGGCGTCCTTGGTGGCGGCCGTCCGCCCCATCTTCCCAAAGAGAAAACCGACTAACGGCCGATCTTTTGGCGGGAGTCGCTGCCATGCAGCGATCCGGGTGCGGTTCGTTCCAGCCGGGAAGTGCTCGACACGTGACCCGTGGCCGGGCAGGGTGGTTGGAATATGGGAGGCCTTCCATGTCCCGGGCATTTCTTCGTCGGATAGCGATCCTTGGCGCGGCGGCCGCCCTGGCGTGCTCCGCCCTTCCGGGGGCGCGGCCCGGGCCGCGCAGCCGAGCCGGGAAGCACGCACCACCACCGTCCTGCGCGTCTGCGCCGATGCCAACAACCTTCCCTTTTCCAACAAAAAGGAAGAGGGCTTCGAGAACAAGATCGCGCGATTGATCGCCGGCGAGCTGGGGCAGCCCGTCCGCTACACCTGGTGGCCCCAGACAATCGGCTTCATCCGCAACACCTTGCGGCTTCGCCGGTGCGACGTGATCGTCGGGATCGGCACCGGCAACGAGCTGGTCCAGAACACCAACCCGTACTACCGCTCCGTCTACACCATGGTCTACCGGCGGGAGTCCGGCCTGCGGGCGACGACGTTGTCGGATCCGGCGCTGCGTTCGTTGCGATTCGGCGTCATCGCCGGGACACCGCCGGCGACCCTTTTGGCCAACTACGACCTGATCGGCCAGACCCGGCCCTATCACCGAACCGTGGATACGCGGTTTTTCTCGCCGGCGCGCCAAGCCCTCGCCGACGTGGCGGCAGGCGAGATCGACGTCGCCGTCATCTGGGGACCGATCGCCGGATACTTCGCCAAACGGCAGAAAGTGCCGCTCGTCGTCGTTCCCCTGCTCGACGAAAAGACGACGGTGCGGCTGGACTTCTGGGTTTCCATGGCCGTGCGCGTCCACGAACCCGAATGGAAAAGGCGGCTCAATCGAATCCTCCGGCGGCTGCAGCCGAAGATCGACGCGATCCTCAGGGACTACGGGGTGCCCCTTCTCGACAGGAAGGGGCGCCTGATCACCGACTGAAGCGGTGGCGACGGGCGGGCGCGGCCGGAGACTCTCCATTCCGGCGGGATTCCTTTGGCGTCCGCGGCGCGGCGCTCAGTCCAGTTGGGCCGAAATGACCCGGGCCAACGCGCCGAGGGCGCCTTCCACCTTCACCGGCAGGTCGCAAAGATAGCGGATCGCCTTTTCGCGATCCTCGAAGATGCGCACCTCCAGGGCCAGGTCCTGGCGGAACTCCTCGGTTCTGGCCCGGCCGGCGGCGGAGGTGTCCGCCGAAATCCGGTCAATAACGAGCAACTTCTGTTCGATGCGTTCGGCACGGGCACGCTGCTGGCGGGCGAACGCCTTGATCCTTTCGATCATGGCCCGGCGCCTGTCGTTGAGGGTCTCCCACACCCCGGCGAAAAGCAACGTCAGCGCGGCGTTTTTCTCCCCGCTCTTCAAAGTCCCGGCGAAGGCGGCGATGTCCCGTTCGGCTTCCCCGGGCGCCGTCCGGCGGTCCGCCGTGCGGACGACCAGATCGCGGATGGCGGGGGTGTCGCGCCAGGCCCCGGCGGCATCGTCCAGCGGCGGCCCGCCCCACACCGTGGCCGGGGAGATTTCCGGCATCAGGCGCTGGATACACGGCCAGTCCGGGTCCTCGGAGGCCGCCGCCCATGCCGCTCCCCCGGAAAGGAGGACGGCGCCGGCCAGCGCGATGGCCGCCAGCGTGTGAACCGGGGATTTCACCGGCTCACCCGGCGGGCGCGCCCCGGCGGGCGATCAGGCCCCGCGCCGGGTCATAGCCGTATATGGCGAGACCGAGGAACAGGGCCAGGGACGCCAGCACGTAGAGCGACGAAAACGTGTTGACCTGGCCGTACAGGGCGAAACGGATCATCTCCACCGCATGGGTAAACGGGTTGAACGCGCAGATGTTGTAGAGGAGCAGGCTCGATTCCTTGATCTTCCACAGCGGATAGAGGGTGGAAGAGGCGAAGAACATGGGGAAGATGACGAAGTTCATGACCCCCGCGAAGTTCTCCAGCTGCTTGATCGCCGACGACAACAGCATGCCCAGCGCCCCCAGCATGAGCCCCGACAGGACCAGCGCCGGCAACAGCGACACGTAGCCCAGCAGCGGCGCGTCGATCTCCCAGAACGCGGCAATGATCAGGAAGGCATAGACCTGCAGGATCGACACGGCGACCCCGGCCAGCAGCTTGCACGTCAGCAGGTACCAGCGCGGCAGGGGGCTGACCAGCAGCGTCTTCATGCTGCCCATCTCGCGGTCGTAGACCATCGACAGCGAGCTTTGCATGCCGTTGAACAGCTGGATCATGCCGATGAGGCCCGGCGTGATGTACACCTCGTAGAGGACATAGGTCTCATAGGGCGGAATGATGGACACGCCCAGCACCGAGCGGAATCCGACGGCGAAAATGAACAGCCACACCAGCGGCCGCACCAGGGCGGCGATGAAGCGGCCGCGCTGGTGAAGGAACCGCAGGGCTTCGCGGACAACGATGCCGCGCAGGCACCGCAGGTAATGGACCGCGGTCACGTCCCGTCCTCTCCGGTCAGGGTGGTGAAGGCTTCGATGATCGTCGCCGCGCCGGCGCCGCGGGTGACGTCGGCGACGCCGCCGAAGGCCAGCACGCGGCCCTCGTGCAGCACCACCACGCGGTCGTGTGCGCCGACTTCGTCGATCAGATGGGTCGCCCACAACACCGCCAGGCCCTCCTCCCGGCACAGGCGCCGCACGTGGTCGAGAATCGCCTGGCGGGCGCTGATATCCAGGCCCACCGTCGGCTCGTCGAGCAGCAGCAGACTGGGCCCGTGCATCAGGGCGCGCGCGATCTCGACCCGGCGGCGCTGGCCGCCGCTCAACCGGCGTACCGTGTCGTCGGCCTGTCCTGCCATGTCCAGGCGGCCGAGCTCGACCTCCTCTCTTTCCTCCGCCGCGCGCCGGCTCATGCCGTGAAGCGACGCATGGTAGCGCAAATTCTGGGACACCGAGAGGTCGAGGTCGATGGTCGGCTGCTGGAAGACGACGCCGATCCGGGCCAGGGCCCGGGACGGCTTCCTGCGGACGTCGGAGCCGAAGATGCGGATGGCGCCGCTACGGTTTTGGTAAAGCCGCGTGACCAGGGAGAACAGCGTCGTCTTGCCGGCCCCGTTGAGGCCGAGGAGAACGGCGAACTCGCCGGGATGCACCGTGAAGGCCACGTTCTCCAGGGCGCGCTTGGCGCCGAAGCTGTGGCTCACGCCTTCGACCGCGAGGGCGGCGGCCCCGTCCGCCACGGGCTCTGTCACCCGGGCCGGGGCCGCCGGCGTCATTTGACGACGATACCCCAGGGGAAGCGTCCGACGGTGATCGACTTGACGACCTTCAGCCGCTTGACGTCGATCACGGAGACGTCGTTGCTGACGCCGTTGGTGGTGAACAGCTTGCTTTCATCCGGGTTGAAGGCAAGCTGCCACACGCGCTGGCCGACGAGAAGGTACTTCCTGACCTCGAACGTCTCGCCGTCGATGACCGCCACCCGGTTGGCCGGCCCGAGGGCGACGAAAGCGAGCTTGCCGTCGCCGGTGATCCGCACCCCGACGGGCTGGATGGCCTCGGAGCGGATGCCGGCGATCTCGAAGGTGATCTTCCTGACCACCTTGCGGGTTCCGGCGTCGATGACGCTCACGGTGCCGCCGATCTCCGATGACACCCAGACATGCTTCCCGTCCCGGGTGAACTCGGCGACCCGCGGACGGGTATCGACCAGCACGCTGTCCACGACCTTGTACGTCCCGGTGTCGATGAAGTGGGCCATGTTGGTGGTTTCCGAGGTACTCACCAGGGTTTTGCCGTCGGGGCTGAGGCCCATCCCCTCGGGCTCGACGCCGACCGGCACTTCGGCGATCACCGTTCCCTTGTCGACGTCGATGACGGTGACCATGTTGTCGTCCTCGTTGGCGACATAGAGCGGGTTGCCGTCGGGATGCAGGATGAACAGCTCGGGATCGGCGCCGGACGGCAGGGTTCTGGTGATCTTCAGGGTCGCGAGGTCGAGCACCTCGATGTGGTCCGAATCGCTGGCGCAGATATAGAGCCTGGTCCTGTCGTGGCTGAGGATGATGCCGCGGGGCCGCTGGCCCACCGGGACCGTCGCGATAACCTTGTAGGTGTCGCCGTCGATGACGCTGATGGTGTTGTCCTTTTCATTGGACACGTAGACCGTGACGGCGCCGGCCGCCTGTGCGCCGGCGACGTCGAAGCCGATACCGATGCCGAAGCCGAGAACCGCGGCAAGGATCAAACCCCGTGTCACTCCCCTCTCCCCTCCTGTTATCGGTTCCACCATGCGCCTCCTTTTGCTTCTGATCATCGCCGGCACTTCGATTCGGGCTCATCGTAGCCGAGCGTGTCCAAGTACGACCGCGGGTGCAGGTATCCCTTCTGCGGCGACACCGAGACCAGGGCCCTCGGCGTGACCAGAAGGATGGGCTGGCGCAACTGTCCGTTCCACCGGCGAAAGGTCAGCTTCTGGCCCTTGAAGCCGGCGAGGCCGAACTTGCCGCCCAGGATATAGTCGGCGATGTCCTGGAATTCGGTCGACGCGGCGCGCGTCGCCCCTTCCCCGATTGCCCGGATGGCCGCCCATACGGTGTAGTCCAGTTGGTTCATCCGGCGCTTGAAGGTCTTGAGGAACCGGCTTTGCAGCTGGGCGGCGCCCCACTGCTCGTGGGCGCGGTCCCACGACGTGGGCACCAGTCCCTGGGTGCCGGCGACCAGCCTGGGCGTCCATGTCCGATACATCAGGTACTCGCCGAACTCGCCGATCTCGTCGGCGACGATGAGCACGTCGTAGTCCACGTCCTGGGTGAACACCGGTACTTCCGACTGGGCCGTGCGCCGGGCGTCGGGTCCGAATTCCCAGGTCCTTTCCGCCACGATCCTGGCTCCGAAGCGCTTGGCGGCGCGCCTGACGGCGTCGGCGAACAGCCGGTCTTCGGCGCGGCGGCCGGTGACGAGGAACCACTTCGACCACCTCTTCCGGGCCAGGAATTGCGCCAGGGCATCGGCGATCATGGCGCGGCTGGGGACCGTGTGCAGAAGGTTCGCCCGGCACTCCTCGTTGCGCAGGATGTCGTCGGTGGCGCCGGCGTTGAAAATGAGCACGTTGCCGGCCTCCGGCAGGTCGGCGACGCGAAGCAGGGTATCGGCGCGAAGGTTGGCGACGATAAACCGATAGCCGTCGCCGGCCAGCGCCTTGAAGGCCGCGACCGTGTCCCCGTCCGCCGGCACGACGGTCTCGCGCACCTCGAAGCGCTGCTTCATGAAGCGCCCGGTGGTGTTGTTTTCCGCGATCGCCATCCGTCCGCCGAGCAGGCCGCTGTCGTCCGGCGGCGGCTCCAGGTTCGACAGCGCCGGCGGCCGGTCCGCGAGCTGGGTGAGAACCGCGATGCGGACGACCGCCGTATCGCCCTGCCCGGCCGACGCGGCGGCGCCGGCAACCATGGCAAGCGCGGCAACGCAAACGGCACATGAAACCCGTGTCACGAAGGCCCTCCCCGAACCGGCGCCGAGTCGGCACCGGCGAAATCTACCCGGTGTGGGGTGGCCCTGCAAGGGCGCCTCACGCCGGAAACCGTGGCAGAGAACGGTTTTCCGGGCCATCCGGGCGTCCGCTGCGGAGGCGGATGCCGCCCACGGCGTCCCTGCACGCCCTCGCGGTGGCGGTGGATTCCGGGTGGGTATAGGATTGTCGGGATTGTCATGCCCGGCCGCCGGCAACCGATGGGACGAACGGGAAGTATGGACCGCCTGCACGCCCGACACGGCTCGCGCCTTGGCGTGGCCCTTCTCGCCGGCTGTCTCGCCGGAGCGGCTTTCGTGGCCGCCGCCGAGCCGGCGAAAAAGGCCGCCGTATTCGATTTCGAGTTGATCGACACCAGCTTCGAAGGGGAGACCAGGGGCACGAACCCGGCGGAGCAGAAGCGGCTGCGGCTGATCAGCGAGTTGCTGCGCCGCCAACTTGCCGCATCCGGCACCTACGTGGTCATCGACACGGCCCCCGCCGCGGCGGCCATCGGGGCCGCGGGATATCTTTACGGGTGCGACGGCTGCGAGGCCGGCATCGCCCGATCCCTGGGCGCCGAACTCGCCTTCACGGGCACGGTGTACAAGGTGAGCAACCTGGTCCTGATCATCAACCTCTATGTCACGAGCGTGGCGAGCCGAGAGCGGTTTAAGGTGATGAGCGTCCATATCCGGGGCAATACGGACGCATCCTGGTCGCGCGGGGTTTCGTATATTGTCCGGAACCGTTTGCTGCCGCGTTAGTGTCCTGTCCTCGTGGCGCCGTCTGGCGGCGGCGGTTTTGCTGTGCGCGTTCCTTGTCCCGGTCGCGGCGGCGGCGGGCGAAAAACCCGTCGACGAGGGCGCCGCCGCCGACCCCGACCAGGGCCAGGGCTGGCAGGCGCCCGGAACCGCGGTGCGGAAACCACCGCGCCTGGCGAAACCCGTCCCCCGGCGCGCAGAACCCGTGGACGAGGACGCCGCCGCCGACCCCGACCAGGACCAGGGCTGGCAGATTCCGGGAACCGCGGCGCGCAAAAAACCGCGCCCAGAGAAACCCGTCCCCCGGCGCGCAGAACCCGTGGACGAGGACGCCGCCGCCGACCCC
>JBHHXI010000009.1:0-37474 GCA_046756945.1 Rhodospirillales bacterium | reverse complement strand
GGGGGGCGGTGAACATCAATGCTTCCGGCCCCCTCGGGCCTATGGCATAGTCTGTGTGGGGAGGAATACGCCGGTTGGCCTATGCGGGGCACGAAGACTCCGCGGCCTGCGCGAAATCCCAAATTCGAATATACAGTGACGGGCAATGCCTAATCGTCTGCACAACGCGCGTCTGCTGATCTACAGCCACGACACGTTTGGCCTGGGCCACCTGCGCCGCTGCCAGGCCATCGCCCATTCCCTCGTCCAGCAATTCAAGGGCTTGTCCGTCCTCATCCTGTCGGGATCGCCGATCATCGGCAGCTTCGATTTCCGCGCCCGGGTCGATTTCGTGCGCATCCCCGGCGTCATCAAGCTGTACAGCGGCGAATACACGTCCCTCGGCCTGCACATCGACCTCAAGGAGACCCTGGCCATTCGCGCGTCGATCATCCGTCACACGGCGGAAACGTTCGCGCCCGACCTGTTCCTCGTCGACAAGGAACCCCTCGGCCTGAAAGAGGAGGTCCGGGACACCCTGACCATGCTGAAGGCGCGGGGGACGACGCTCGTCCTCGGCCTGCGCGACATCATGGACGAGCCGGCGTTGCTGAGCCGGGAATGGGACGCCCGCAACATGGTCCCGGTGCTGGCCGACATGTACGACGAGATCTGGGTCTACGGGCTGTCGCAAATCTGGGATCCGCTGGCCGCCATGGACGTCCCGCCGTCGGTGCGGCGGAAAATGATCTACACCGGCTATCTGCGGCGCGCCGTCCCCAAGGCGAGCTCGGTGTCCCCCGTCGTGCACATGGACGAGCCCTATGTGCTTGTCACCGCGGGCGGCGGCGGCGACGGCGCGCTGATGATGGATTGGGTGTTGCGCGCCTACGAGAGCGACGGCGACCTGCCCCATGCGGCGTTGCTCGTCCTCGGCCCGTTCATGCGCCCGGAGTTGCGCAACGGATTCGAGGACCGCGCCAACCGGCTGGAAAGGGTCAAGGCGATCACCTTCGACAGCCACATGGAAATCCTGATGGCGCAATCGACCGGGGTGGTCGCCATGGGCGGCTACAACACCATGTGTGAGATCCTGTCCTTCGACAAACGCGCCGTGATCGTGCCCCGCCTGAAGCCGAGACAGGAACAGCTCATGCGCGCCACCCGGGCGCAGGAACTGGGGTTGGTGAAGCTGTTGAACCCGGACGGGAACACCGATGCCCGGATCATGGCCGAGGCGTTGCGGGGGCTGCCGCGCCAGAACCTGCCCTCGGACGTCATGGTGCCGGGTCTGCTCGACGGCCTTGCCACGGTCGGCGGTTTGCTGCAACGGCACGTCGCCCGGCGCACCGCCCCGGCGCGCCGGCGGGTATTGGGGCGGGTGTAGGACGGCACGGGTGTCCGCGACCGTCGCCTTTGTGCTCAAGGGCTATCCGCGGCTCTCGGAGACCTTCATCACCCAGGAAATCCTGGCCCTCGAGCGGCGCGGGCTCCACATCGTTATCTTTTCCCTGCGCCGGCCGACGGATACGGATCGCCATCCCATGCACCGGGGCATTCGCGCCCCGGTCAATTACCTGCCGGAACACCTGTGGCGGGAGCCGGCCCGGGTGCTCGGCGCCTGGCGGGCGGGGCGGCGGCGGCACGGCTACGGCGCCGCCCTCGGCACATGGCTTCGCGACCTGCGGCGGCAGCCGACGCCCGATCGCGTGCGGCGCTTCGGCCAGGCCCTGGTGCTGGCCCACGAGCTGCCGGCCCATGTCACGCGCCTGCACGCCCATTTCCTGCACGCCCCCGCATCGGTCGCCCGCTACGCCAGCGCCCTGACCGGCCTGCCGTGGAGCTGTTCGGCCCATGCCAAGGATATCTGGACCATTCCTGAGTGGGAGAAAACGGAGAAGCTGGCCGACCTCCAGTGGCTCATCACCTGCACGGCGGTCGGGCGCGATCATCTGGCGGCCCTGGCGCCGGTCCCCGACCGGGTCGAACTTGCCTACCACGGCCTCGACTTCGGCCGGTTCCCGCCGCCCGGGTTCACCCGGCCGGCCCGTGACGGCGGCGCCGCGAACGACCCGGTGGTCGTGCTGTCGGTCGGCCGGGCCGTGGAAAAGAAAGGCTACGGGGTCCTCCTCGGGGCGCTGGCCCGCCTGCCCCGGGATCTGCACTGGCGGCTGGTGCACATTGGCGGCGGCCCCCTGCTTCCCGCCCTCAAGCGGCAGGCCGAAGCGGGCGGGCTTTCCGGCCGCGTCACCTGGCTGGGTCCGCAGACCCAGGACACCGTGATCCGCCATTACCGCGCCGCCGACCTGTTCGTCCTGCCCAGCCGCATCGCCGGAAACGGGGACCGGGACGGCCTGGCAAACGTCCTGATGGAAGCGCAAAGCCAGGGGCTGGCCTGCCTGTCGACCTGGGTTTCCGCGGCGCCCGAGCTGATCGAGGACGGCGTCACCGGGCTCCTCGTCGCCCCCGACGACGAAGCGGCCCTGGCCGATGCTCTCGGGCGGTCGATCGCCGACCCCGGGCTGCGCGCCCGCCTCGGCGGGAGCGGGCACCGGCGCTTGCGCGCCGCGTTCTCCCACGAACGCGGGATCGACCAGCTCATCGCCAAGTTCGCCACCGCCGCCTGAGAGGTGAGCCCCCGTTCCGGCCGCAGACAAAGGGCTATGAGCAGCGTTTTCGTCTATGTCCAGCACCTGCTGGGAATCGGGCACCTCAAGCGCATGGCGTTGCTGTGCCGGGGGTTGGCCGCCGGGGGCCTGGACGTCGACATGATATCGGGCGGCATGCCCGTCCTCGGCCTGGACACGGGCGGCGCGCGGGTCATTCAGCTTCCCTCCCTGAAAAGCGGGGCCGGCGGCTTCCACGACCTCGTCGGCGGCGACGACCGGCCCGTCGACGACGCCTGGAAGGAATGCCGGCGCGACCGCCTGCTCCAACTTTTCCAGCGGCGGCGATACGATGCGCTCATCATCGAGGCCTTCCCCTTCGGCCGCCGGCAGATGCGTTTCGAGCTGCTGCCCCTGTTGGCCGCCGCTAACGAAGGGACACCCCGGCCCCTGACCATCTGCTCGGTGCGCGACATCGTGCAGGCCAAACGCGATCCCGCGCGCATCGCGGAAACGGCGGAGCGGATAGAGACATCCTTCGACCATGTGCTGGTCCACGGCGACCCCGCGTTTGTCCGCTTCGAGGAATCCTTTCCCGAGGCCCGGCGATTTGCCGCCAAGCTGCACTACACGGGCATCATCGCCGGCGGCGGGGCGCCGCCCGGCGGACGCGGCCGGGCGGGCCGCGGCGACGTCGTGGTGTCGGCGGGGGGCGGCGCGGTGGGGGAAACGCTGCTTGCCACGGCCATGGATGCGCGCCGGCTGACGTCTCTCGGCGGCGCCCGGTGGCGCCTCTTGGCGGGGCCCAACCTGGGCGCCGGGGCGTTGGCCGGGCTCGCCGCCCGGGCGCCCGCGGGCGTTGTCGTGGAGAAGCACCGGCGGGACTTCCCGGCGCTGCTCGCCACCTGCGCGGTATCGATTTCGCAGGCGGGGTACAACACGGTGGCGGATATCCTGCACGCCGGAACCCGGGCCGTGGTCGTGCCCTACGCGGCCCATGGCGAGACCGAGCAATCCCTGCGCGCCCGGCGCCTGGCCGAACGCGGCCTGGCCCGGGTGGTGACCGAGGACCGGCTTTCCCCGGAAACCCTGGCCGCGGCGGTCGACGCCGCCTTCCAGGCACCCCCGGCGGGCGCGGCGCGCCCGGACCTGAACGGAGAGAAGACGAGCGCCCGGCTGGTCTGCGATTGGCTGAAAGACCGTGGCGGCGGCGGCCGAAGCGTCCCGAAGACGGACCCTACCGGCGGCCGATGAGCATGAAGCGGGTGTATTTCCCGAGCGTGAGTTCCCCTTCGAACAACACCTCTGCCATGGGCGCCTGATCCTTGAACGCGTCCACGGTGGGAACGCAATTCACATGGTCCCGGTAATCGAAGAAATCGTTTGACTGCAGGGCCAGGAGCATGCCCTCGGGGATGCGCCCGTACCATTCGTCGAACCGCGCCAGGTGCTCGCACGCCGTGTTGATGATCAGATCGGGACCGGCGGAGCGCCGCCCTCCGTCGTCCCCCTGCCCTTGCCAGTCCGTTCCCCGGTAGTCCAGTTCGTACATGTCGGCGGTCAGGCAGCGGAACTTTCCGTCCGCCACATGGGCGCGGTTCAGGCTCTCGGCCACCGGCGCGCACGAGGGGTCGATATCGACGTTGAGCACCCTTTCCATATCGAACCGCCGGTCATGGAGCAGCATGGCGCCGAGAACGCCGTACCACCCGCCGAGAATGCAGACGGTTCCCAGACGCCCGCCCGTCGCCCCGTGCAGGGCGTCCATCAGCCATGTCTTGCTGGCGGTCTGGTTGTGGTTCAGGGCGTAGCCGAGCTCGCGCCGGGGAAAGCGGCGGGCGGTTTCGCGGATATCGGAAATGAAGGCGCTGTCGAAATATACGGCCAGCCCCTTGAGGATATCCCCGTAGAACGCGTTTTCGTTTTCCATCCCGCCGTTCCAGGCGCCGCCGGGGACCGTCCGTCGCCGGCCGCGGATACGGCCTCCGAGCGCTCCCTCGACCGCGCGCTCAGGCCGCCTTTTGCAGTTTCTCCATGGTGTCGAGGAGCCGGTCGCTGATCCGCCGGGCGACCTCGGCGGCGATGTGCGGATTGCGTTCCATCAGTTCGAGGAACGTGTCCTTCTTCAGTCTCAGCACCGTGAGCTCCCCGACCGCGCGCAGGGTCGCCGAGCGCGGCGTGGTGCTGAGCAACGCCATTTCACCGACCAGCTCGTTGGACCCGGCGCGATTGATGACGGTCTCCTTGTCGCCTTCGCCGATCACCACGTCGGCCTCGCCGTCCAGAATGACATAGGCGGCGTCCCCGGGGTCGCCCTGGTGGAAGAGTTCCTCGCCGGCGTCGAAGATCAGCCGGCGGCTGGCGAACGCGAGCAGCTTCAGGCGGGCCGGCTCCATGCGCGAGAAGAGCGGCACGGCCGCCAGGGCCGACGCCTCGGTGTCCAGGGTTATCGGTCCCTCGCCCTCTTCGGCCGGTTCCTCGACCGCCGGCGCTTCCTCGGCCACCTGCTCGACGATACGCTCGGTAATGCGGCCGTTCCTGAGCACCAGCACCTGGTCGAACTCGGTCACATCGGGCATCTCGCTGTCGATCCAGATCACCGTGGTGTCGGGCAGGAGGTCATAGATGTTTCGCCGGATGCGGTCCCGCGCCTCGCGCTCGATGGCATTGAGGGCCTCGTTGATGATCAGGATATCCGGCCGCTTGAGCAGGCTCCGGGCGAGGGAGATCTTCTGGCGGTCGATCAGGGGCATGCGCCTGCCGCCGATTCCCACTTCCGCGTTGGTGGCGGCGAGGACGACCGTTTGCCTGACGCCCATCTCGTTGAGCACCTCGAGAATCAGGTCGTTGACCTTCTCGTCGGCCTGCGGCCGGGCAAGGTTGACGCGCCCCATCAACAGGTTGCATTGCAGGCTCAAGTGGCCGTTGAAACTGTCGCGGTCGAAAAAGGCGATGGCGCCGCGCGCGTCCTCGGGCAGGTTGTCGCGAAAGACCTTACGCGCCTGGACAAGGGCGCTTTGCATGTCGTCCTCGATCAGGCCAAGACGGTGACGGCCGACGATCAGTTGACACGTCAGCGACATGAGATGGGACCGCTCGGCTTCCGACAGGGCGTCCAGTCCTTCCCGTTTGGCCCGGCTGCTCACGTGCTTGAGTGCCTGCAGGGCTTCCTCGTTGACAAAACTGTACTCCTCGAACAGGGGTTCGTCGGGTGACAGGTCGTTGAACATGTCGACCATGGTGGCGGCCGCCTTGAGACCGATTTCCTGGAACCTGAGGGTCAGGCCGCTTTCCTCCAGGACCCGCCGCACGTACGGATTTTCACCCAGGTTCGCGAAGGCGAACTCGGGGGTCACGGGTTCGCCGAACATGAGGTTTTCACCGACCGACGCATTGACGTTGTATGTGTCGAAGTCGAAGGCGTGCACCAGGTCGGCCAACTCGGGCGTTTCGCCGAGCCGCCGCGCAATACGTTCACGGGCCTGCAATACGCCGTCCGCCAGACCGGGGTGGCTTTCCGCATCGATGGACATGTTCAGGGCGCGCGTGTACAGCGCGTCCTCGATCTCGAGGGCCCGGATCACCCGCGCCCACCATTCCCTGAGCTCTTCCTTGCCCGACATGCCGAGAAGCTTGAAATCGATCCACTCGGCGTCGATGTCGTCGGTGCTGTTGCCCGAGGCCACCGATTCCTTGTAGGCGCGGCTGCGTTTGGCATCCGCGTCGGGCTCGGACGTCGGCGCATGTTTCAGTCCGTAGAGCACGTTGTGGGCGATGGTCCCGTCGAAGATGTAGGAGTCGGGCCCGGCATAGCCCATGCGCGACCCTATGACCGCCTCGTGCATGGTGGAAAGGTTGTTCTCGCCGATCATGATCCTGCCGCGGGTCGGGAAAAGCAGCCGCGCCAGAACCTGGGCGAGCTTGTCCCGGTCGCTGCCGCCGGCGACGATGGCGATGTGGCCGCCCGGATCGGCCTGAAAGGTCACGCCGGTGAGCGCCTCGATCCCGTCCTCGTCGGCGAGGGTGACGTGCTGCAGGGAAAGCGGGGCCGCGATCGGTTCGATCGTCTGCGGACGGTCACGCTGCAGGGAGGGATCCAGCATGTCGGTCGGCTGGAACTGTTCGATCAGCTGCCCATACTTGATGCGGGCGTCGGCCATGCGCTGGTAATATTTCAGGAGCTCTTTCCACGGCGTGGTGAAGTTCGCGTAGGCGGCCAGCACGGCGACCAGCGCGCCGAGGGTGAGGTCGCCGCGAATGATCAATACGCCGCCGACGGAATAGAAAAGCAGCGGCGTCAGCGCGATCAGGAGGTTGTTGGTGAACTTCATGAAAAACTTCTTCCGGTACAGCCGGTCCCGGATATTGAAGATGCCCGCCAGGCGGCGCGAAAAATGGGCCAGGGAATAGGTGGACGTATCGTGGGTATGGATGTCGTGGATGCCCGACACCGCTTCGCCGACGCGCCCCGCCAGCTTGCGCGCCCGCTTGACCCGTTCCTTGCCCAGCAGATTGACCTGGCGCTGTAATTTCGGGATCAGCCATGCCTGGACGGGGATCAGCGCGACCGCCGCCAGGCCGAGCTTCCAGTCCTGTAAAAACATGAAGAACAGGATGGTCAGCATGGTGCCGCCCTGGAATACCGGCAGCGCCAGGGCATCGCGGATGAATTCGCCAAGGGGCTCCACCTCCGCCGTGATCATCGAGGCCAGCTCGCCGGCGGACACCTTTTGGAATTGGTGCATGGGAAAGCGCAGGATGCGCTCGAAAAGCTGATAGCGCAGGCGCCTCAGCATGCGTTCGGCCAATATGCCCTTGTAGATGTTGATGCCCATCCGGAAGCCGCCGTTGATCAACAGCAGGCTGAGCAGGGCGCCGCAAAGGACCAGGAGATAGGGAATTTGATCGAACGGGAATGTCACGACTTCCCTGGGGAAGTCCTTGCCGTCGATGGCGTCGTTGACGATGACCTTGGGCAGGTTCAGCGCCAGGTACAGGAATGGGAAGGACGCCACCGTCGCCACGAGGACCGTAATCTGCTCGGGTTTGGAGTGCCGCCAGATATACGCGAAGATTCCCTGTTCCATATGTTTGCCTCCGTCACTGGGCCTTGCGCCACGCCGTCCGCGCCCGCCCGCCGCCAGGGAAGCCGCCG
This sequence comes from Rhodospirillales bacterium, assembly GCA_046756945.1. Taxonomy (GTDB): domain Bacteria; phylum Pseudomonadota; class Alphaproteobacteria; order Rhodospirillales; family 2-02-FULL-58-16; genus JACZQZ01. Next base: position 29,734 of record JBHHXI010000009.1, on the reverse strand, counting down.
CGCGGACGGAATCCACCTTACTATGGCACGGAAGCGGCGGCAAAGGGGCCCGAAAACCGGGTGTGTCACAGTGTGAAATCCTGCCGAACCACCGCCCTGAACGTCCGCTTTTCAGCGGATCATGTCCGCTTTACGCCCACCGGCAGACATTGGCGCAGGGTCATCGGCACTTCCGCCCGTGACCCGAATCGGACGTTCACCAACCGGCAGTCCTTCCGCCACTGCTCTGATGGTGGATCAGGCCCTTCATGACCACCGGGCCGATTTTGTCTTCGGATTGTAGGCACCGAAGATATACTGGCCTTCCGGTGACAGGACCCGCCGTGAAACCTCCATCACCCGAGGCCCCAGACGATTTCTACCGAGATTCCAGACCAACTCCTGGGTGGCTATCGCCGTTTTCGCAGCGATCGGTTTGTCGTCGAGGAAGACCGCTTCCGACAACTCGCGACAGGTCAATCGCCAACCACCATGATCATCGCCTGCGCTGACAGCCGGGTTTCTCCATCGACGATTTTTTCCGCCGCTCCGGGCGAGCTGTTCGTCGTGCGAAACGTCGCCGCGCTGGTCCCGCCGGCAGAGGACGGCGCCAGTTACCATGGCACGTCGGCGGCCATCGAATACGCGGTCACCGGCTTGAAGGTCTCTGACATCGTGGTCATGGGGCACGGGATGTGCGGCGGGGTGAGCGCCTGTCTTGCCGCAGCCGACGGCAAGCCGGTTGGCCGGTTCATCGGCAAGTGGGTCGAATTACTCGCTCCGGCGTGCGCGCAGGTGATCGAGACGATTCCATCCGACGACATGTCCGGCAGGCAACTTTTGTTGGAGCGGCTCGGTATCCAGCGATCCATGGCCAACCTGCTTACCTATCGGTTCGTTGACCAGGCCGTGAACGCGGGGCGCCTGAGACTTCACGGGGCCTGGTTTTTCATCCCGGAAGGGGCGCTGTATTGGCTTGATCAGGTCACCGGCGCGTTCGAACAAGTGCGGTCCTGAGTTGTAGGCCGGGGCGGGGTGGCTCAGGCGTTCACCTGCAGGCCGTTGTGGAAGACGGTCAGGCTGGCGCGCTCCATCACCGTCCACGATTCGTCGCGGGTCAGGGGACGGGTCGCGATGACCGTGACCACGTCGCGCGGCGTCGTTTCCTTGGCGAAGTCCACCGTCAGCTCGGTGTCGATCAGGCTTGCCTTTCCGAACGGCGCCCGGCGGGTCAGCCAGGCCATATTCGTCGAGCAATGGGCGTACAGGTACTGTGAATCGCTGAGCAGCACGTTGAAGCTGCCGAGCCCGTCGATGCGCGCCAACAACCGCTTGACCACGCGCGTTACGGTTCGCCCGGACTTGGGCGGACGGGCGTAGCGGGCGCGCAACTGGTCCAGGATCCAGCAGAAGGCGTGTTCGCTGTCCGTCGTGCCGATGGGTTTGTAGAACGTGAGCGGCCAGCGCTTTATGCCCTTGAGCTTGCCGTTGTGGGCGAACGCCCAGGTGCGCCCCCACAGCTCGCGGATGAACGGATGGGTGTTCTCCAGACAGACGCGCCCGTTGGTGGCACGCCGGATATGGCAGACCACGACAAGGCTTTTGATGGGATAGCGGCGCACCGTGCGGGCAATCTCGGAATCGGCGCTGGGTCCCGGGTCGTGGAAGGTCCGGCACCCCTTGCCCTCGTAAAAGGCGATGCCCCAGCCGTCGCCGTGGGGGCCGGTGCTGCCGCCGCGCTCCATCAGCCCGGAAAAACTGAACCGGATATCCGTCGGCACGTTGGCGCTCATGCCAAGGAGTTCGCACATGGCCGCGATTTTAGCTTGCGGGCGGCCAATCGCAAGGCCATGCGCCCGAATTCGGCGCCCATCGGCGCCGGGCCCTCGTGCATTGCCGGGCCGCCGCTCACGCCGGCCGCGACCGTTCTTAAAACGTTTACGGCCGGCCGCACGCAGTAGCCAGGAATTCCTCCAGCCCGCGTATCGCCTGATCGTCGTTGTAGATGGCTTTCTTGTTGGTCCGCATTTTCCCGACGATCTCGCGGCGCCACGCCGGATCGACGCCCAGGCGCACGGCGATGTCGACGTAGCCATCGATATCCCGGGCGATGGTGTCCTCCACGCCCATCATCTTCAGGATCGCATAGCTGTGCCGGCTGCGCATCATGGGGCCGGGAAGCGTCACCACGGGGACGTCCAGCGCCACCGTTTCCAGGGTCGTGTTGCCGCCGGACCAGCCGATGGTGTCGAGAAAAACGTCGGCGCCGGCGGTGAACGCGAGGAATTCCGGCTGGCTCATCTTGGGGTGGATGGTGCAGTACTGCCGGGCGTCCAGCCCGTGGCCCTGGAAGGCCCTGCTCAACCGCTTGAAGAAACCGTCGGTAACGAACGGGGACGCATGGCCGATGAAGCGAAACCTGGCGTTCGGGGCCCGCGACGCGATCCGCGCACAGACCTCGTCGAACCGGGGCAGGATCTTGAACAGGTTCTGCGAGCACAGATAGACGACCTCGTCGGGGCCGCGCGCGTCGTCGCGGCCGCCGTCCGCGGGCGGGCCGTCTTCCATGGGCGCATAGAAGATCGAAAGGTTCGGCAGCCTGATCAGTTTCTCCGAATAGTGCCCGTCCCCGTCCGCCGGTTCCATGAGGTCGCTGGTCAGAAAATAGTCCATCGTGGGCAATCCCGAGGTCACCGGATGGCCCCACGTCATGCACTGCACCGGCGCCAGTTTCAGGGCCGCGAGCAACTGGATGTTCGGGTCCATGCCGATATCCAGATAAACGAGGATGTCCAGATTGGCCGAGCGGATGGCCTGAATAGCCGCCTGGTTGGACCCCAGGCCGGCGTAAAAGAAATCCGACTTTCCCTTCAGTTCACGGGTCGCCTGGTCGTATTTCCTGCCCGTGTGAAAGGCATGGGTCTCGAACGTATCTCTGTTCAGTTCCGTGATCCAATGGCCGAACAATTTGTAGATCGTATGTCTGAAAAAGTGGGGAGACAGGAACCCGACCCGGATCTTCTCCCCCGGGGCGATGGTGCGCATCGCCGGCGGTTCCGCAAGACCCGGATAGGCGGCGCCGGCGACGCGGTGCAGAAGGGCGCCGTACCGCTTCTGTAACGCGAGGTCGTTCATGCCCTGGTAATGCAGAAAGAAATTGGTCGAGGACGTGGTCGCCTTCACGGCTTCGAAGACGCCTTGGCGCGACTCCAGGTCGATCAACCGTTCAAGCTTTTCGATCCCGGCCTCCCACCGCGACCGGTGGTTTTGGATGTCTTCGTCGGAATCGTACAGGATCGGCAGACACAGATGGGCGTTCCAGGCGGCGGCGAAGTAGCTGGGTTTGATCTCCAGCGCCCGCCGGCACCGGGCGATAGATTCGTCGATCCTGCCCTGGCCCTTCAGCGCGATGCCCAGGTTATAGTGGGTGTCCGCGTTGTCCGGGTCGATCTCCAGTGCCCGCCGGTACGAAGCGAACGCGTCATCGACCTTTCCCTGGTCGTACAGCACGTTGGCCAGGTTGGCGTGCGCCGATGCGTCGTTGGCGTCGATCTTCAGCGCGCGCCGGTAGCAGGCGTTCGCCTCGTCCAGCTTCCCATGGGCCCGATAGGCAATGCCAAGGTTGTTGTGCGCCGGCCCGTTGGCGGGATCGGCGCGGAGCACGTCCTTGTAGATGCTTTCGGCCTCGGCCAGGCGGCCCGCCTGGTGATGGGCGATGGCCGCCTGCAACAGGGGCCGCACGTCGCCGTTTATCCCCTGTTTCGCCTTTTGCGCCGCCAGCTTCTTGCGGCGGCGCCGTTGTTCCCTGTTCATCCCGCGGCCAATTTATTCCGACAGGTTCTCCGTCCCGCCGCGACGGTAGCACACTCCGGCGCGCGGCAAAGGAGTCAGCCGCCTGGCGGGCCCTTCAGTTCCACCGTGTTGCCGTCGGGATCCTGGATATACATGGACGGGCCGTCGCCGTCGGCGCCGTAGCGCTGGTGCACGTCCCCGGGCGCCACGCCCAGGGCCTCCAGGTGGCGGCGCAGGGCCGTCTCGTCGAAAGTCTCGATGCGCAGGGCCAGGTGGTCCACGTTCCTGCCGCCGGCGCCCGGCGCCGCCCCGCCCCGGCGGCCGATCTCGCCGTTGACGTCCACCAGGTCGATCAACGAGCGCCCGGCGCGAAGCTGGTAAAGCCCCATGTCGTCCAGCCGCCGTTCCACGGTGCAGCCGAGCACGTCGCAATAAAAACGGATGGCGCGGGGCACGTCGGACACGCGCAGCACCACGTGGTCGATTTCCCGGATGCGGATGGTCACCCCATGCCCCCCTTCGGTCCGTTCGCCGGGGGATGCTCAGCCGTGGTCGGACTTGATGACCTCGGTCATGGTTACGCCGAGGCGGTCGTCGATCACCACCACTTCGCCGCGCGCGATCAATCGGTTGTTGGCGTGCAGATCGATGGATTCGCCCACCATGCGGTCCAACTGCACCACGGCGCCGCGGCCCAGCTTCAGGAGCTGGCTCACCTTCATGGTCGCCGTGCCCAGAACCGCCGTAACCTCCACCGGAACGTCGTAGACCGCGTCCGGGTCTCCGTCCGCGGCGGCGCCGTCGCCGGCCTCGCCGGCGGGAGCCTCGTCCCCGTCCCCGGCCGCGGCGTCCCCTTCGGCGGCGGCGGCGGCAGTGTCGTCCCCGTCCCCGGCGGCGGCGTCCCCTTCGGCGGCGGCGGGAGGTGCCTTGTCCCCGTCCCCGGCGGCGTCCGCGGCGTCCGCCTGTTTCACATCGTCGTCGTCAGCCATGATCACATCCTCGGAGTCTCAACCTAGTCACTCCCCGCGCATACGTCCATCCTCGCGTCGGTGTCACCGCATCCTCCGCCGGAAGCATGATCGGTCGCGGCCGGCCCGGCGCGCCGGTAGCATTCAGGTCAACGGTTGCAGCTCGCCCAGCATGGTGGGAATGAGTTCGCTGACGGTCGGATGGATGTGCATGGCGCGCTGGATCACCGTGTACGGGGCCTTGGCGTACATCACGTCGATGATGCCGTGAATGACCTCGTCGCCGCCGATGCCGATGATCGCGGCGCCCAGGATGCGCTTGTTTTCCGCGTCCACCAGGATTTTCATGAAGCCATGGGTTTCGCCGCGTTCGACGGCGCGCCCGACCCGCGTCATCGGCCGCTTGCCGATCAGCGCCTGGCGGCCCGATTCGCGTACCTGGCGTTCGGTCATGCCGACCCGCCCCAGCGGCGGGTCGATGTAGAGCGCGTAGGCGGTGATGCGGTCGCTGACCCGGCGGGGATCGTCGTCCAGCAGGTTGGCGGCGACGATTTCGTAGTCGTTGTACGAGGTGTGGGTGAAGGCGCCCCGGCCATTGCAGTCGCCGATGGCCCAGACATGGGGCACGTTGGTGCGCAGTTGATCGTCGACCTTGATGAAGCCCCGCTCGTCGACCTCGATGCCCGCCCTGTCCAGGCCGAGGTCCCCGGTATTGGGCATGCGCCCGGTGGCGACCAGGAGATGGGATGCGGCGATCTCTGTGGTCACGCCGTCGCACCGCGCGTGCACCGAGATGTCGCCGTCGGTGCCGGCGACGCTGAAGTCCGTGGCGTCGGTGAGGACGGTGATTCCTTCGTCGTCGAGGATCCCGGCCACCGCCGCGCACACGTCTTCGTCCTCGCGCATCAGGAGGCGTGGCCCCCGTTCGATGATGGTGACCTGGCTGCCGAAGCGGCGATACATCTGGCCGAACTCGAGACCGATATAGCTGCCGCCGATGAGGACCAGGTGCTCGGGCAGGAAATCCACGTCCATCATGGTCGAGTTGTCGAAATAGGGCACGGTGTCGAGTCCCGGAATCGGCGGCACCGCCGACCGTGCGCCGACGTTGATGAAGACCTTGTCCCCTTCCAGCACGTCGTCGCCGACGCGCACCGTCCGCGGCCCTTCGAAGGTTGCGTGGCCCATGTACACGGTGCCGTTCTCCAGGCCCTTCACCCACCCCTCGACACCCTTGGTCGAGCGCTCGACGACGGCGTCCTTGCGCGCCTTGACCTTTTTCATGTCGACGCGGATGGGACCGTCGATGAGGACACCGAAATCGGCCCCCCGCCGCGCCATGAAGGCGGCCCGCGCGCTGGCCACCAGGGTCTTGGTGGGGACGCAGCCGGTGTTGACGCAGGTGCCGCCGAAACGCCTGCGCTCGATGACGGCCACGGTCATGCCTTCGGCGGACAGGCGGGCGGCCAGGGCCGGTCCCGACTGGCCGGTGCCGATGATGATCGCATTGAATTTGGTTGTCATGGGGCCCCTCCCGCATACACGCAAAAGATGGCACGAAATCGTGCGCGGGAATACTACTAAGACGCCTGGGCCCGTGCTTTGCGCGCCGTGCGGCTATCACTCACCGGCGTAGCAGGCGGTCGGGGTGATCGCTGATCACCGCCTCGACGCCCCAGCCGTACAGGGTCCCGGCCCGCGCCGGCTCGTTCACCGTGAAGCAGCGCAGCGGAAACCCGGCGTCCACCACGGCGCGCGCCTGGCCGGGGGTGAGCTCCCGGTGCCGGCAGTGGAGCGCCGTGCAGCCCGCGTCTTCCATCCGCCGGCGCCAGTCGCGGGGGATCCCGAACACCAGCAGGGCGCGCGGGATGTCGGGCGCCGCGTCGCGCGCCGCGGCCAGGGTTACGGAATCGAAACTGGAGACCAGGGGTACGGGCAGGTCCGCCGGCCATTCGTCGCGCAGCAGCCGCGCCACCATGCGCCCGGTTTCGCCTTCGCGGCCCGGCGACGCCTTGATCTCGACGTTGGCGCCGAGCCCCAGCCCGGCAAGGACAGCCATCGCCTGGCGCAGCGTCGGGACGGGCTCGCCCTTGAACGCACGTGCGTACCAGCCGCCGGCGTCGAGCGCCTGGAGGTCCGCCAGGTCCCGGTCCGCCACCGCGCCCGGCGCGCCGGTGGTGCGCTTCAGCTTGTCGTCGTGAAAGAGGACCACATGGCCATCCCGGCTCAGCTTGGTGTCGAACTCGACCCAGCGGACGCCGAGCGCCGCGGCCTTGCGGATGGAGGCGAGGGTGTTTTCCGGCGCATGGCCGCAGGCGCCCCTATGGCCGATGACCGCCGGCACGCCGGCCGGGCGCGGCTCCGTCATCCCGGCCCCATCACTCCCACGGCGTCACCTCCCGTCCCGTTGCCGGCGCCCATCGGATTGTCGGCGGCGCCGATTCACGCTACCGTCGGCCGAGAACCGAGTCCACGGGGATGATCCGCGATGGCCCGCCTGGTTTCCGTTTCCCTTTTGTGTGCTGCGCTCGCCGGCCTGGCGGCGGCGGCCGCGAACCCGGCCCGCGCCGGGGCCGGGGAGCGGCTGGTCACCCTGGAGACGAGAGCGGGCGTCACCCAGAATTTCATTCTCATCACCCCGCAAAAGCCCGTCGCCGCCGTCATCCTGTTTGCCGGGGGAAAGGGGAACCTGGATCTGTCCGGCGCCGCGGACCGGCCCGCAATCGGTTGGGGCAGGAACAACTTCCTGGTCCGCACCCGCGCCGATTTCGCCGCCCACGGCTTCGCCGTGGCGGTGGTGGACGCGCCGTCGGACCGCAAGGAGCGCGTTGGCATGCGCGGCGGTTTCAGGAACAGCGCCAAACACGTGACCGACATCGACGCCGTGACCGCCCACCTGAAGAAGACCGTGGGCGTACCCGTATGGCTCATCGGCACCAGCCGGGGCACCGAATCCGCGGCCTATGTAGCCATCCACGCCAGGGAGAAAATCGCCGGGCTGGTCCTTACGTCCAGCATGACGGAAGATAATTCCGACGGCCGCCCGCTCACCGACCTGCCGCTCGATCGGATCCGAATACCGGCCCTCGTCGTCGCCCACGAGGACGACGAATGCTGGGCGACGCCGCCCGACGGCGCCGCACGCATCGCGGAGGGCCTGGTCAATGCGTCCAGGGTTGCCGTGAAGATGTTCAGCGGCGGCGACCCGCCCATCTCGAAACCGTGCCAGGCCCGGTCGGCCCACGGGTTCCTGGGTATCGAGCAGGACGTGGTGGCGGTCATCGCCGGGTTCATCAAATCCGCGTCCCGGTAGCCCGCGGGCGGCGCGGGACGGCGGAATTCGAGGACTACCCATGACCAAGACAGCGAACGAAACGGCCCTTGAATACCACCGGGCGCCGACGCCCGGGAAACTCGCCGTCCTTGCCACCAAGCCGCTGGCCAACCAGCGCGACCTGGGGCTGGCCTATTCCCCCGGGGTGGCGGCGGCCTGCGAGGCCATCGTCGAGAATGCGGCGCACGCCTCGACCCTGACCGTGCGCAGCAACCTTGTCGCGGTGGTCACCAACGGCACCGCCGTGCTCGGCCTGGGCACGATCGGGCCGCTCGCCGCCAAGCCGGTGATGGAAGGCAAGGCGGTCCTGTTCAAGAAGTTCGCCGGCATCGACGCCTTCGACATCGAGATCGACGAAACCGACCCGGACAAGCTGGTGGAGATCATCGCCAGCCTGGAGCCCACCTTCGGCGCCATCAACCTGGAAGACATCAAGGCCCCCGAATGCTTCGTCGTCGAGGGCAAGCTGCGCCAGCGCATGAACATCCCCGTTTTCCACGACGACCAGCACGGCACGGCGATCATCGTCGCCGCCGCCATGGTCAACGGTCTCCGGGTGGTCGGCAAATCCATCGGCGACGTGCGCCTGGTATCGACCGGCGGCGGCGCCGCCGGCATCGCCACCCTCGACCTGCTTGTCGGCATGGGCCTGCAAAGGAAAAACATCACGCTGGTGGACCGCGTGGGCGTGGTCTACAGCGGACGCACCGACGAGATGGACCCGCAGAAGGAGCGCTACGCGGCCGACACCGGGGCGCGTGCCCTGGACGACGTGATCGGCGGCGCCGACGTGTTCCTTGGCCTGTCGGCGCCCGGAATATTGACCCCCGACATGGTCAAGCGCATGGCGGAGAAGCCGATCATCCTGGCGCTGGCCAATCCGGTGCCCGAGATCCTGCCCGAGGACGCCAAGGCCGTGCGCCCCGACGCCGTGATCGCCACCGGGCGCTCGGACTATCCCAACCAGGTCAACAACGTTCTGTGCTTCCCGTTCATCTTTCGCGGCGCCCTGGACGTCGGCGCCACGACCATCAACGAGGAGATGAAGATCGCCTGCGTCAAGGCCATCGCCGACCTGGCCATGGCCGAGTCCTCGGAGATCGTGGCCCGGGCCTACGGCGGGGAGGACCTGAGGTTCGGCGCCGAATACCTGATCCCCAAGCCCTTCGATCTGCGCCTGATCCTCGAGATCGCCCCGGCGGTGGCCAGGGCGGCCATGGACAGCGGGGTGGCGACCCGCCCGATCGGCGATTTCGACGCCTACCAAGAGCGTTTGTCGCGCTTCGTCTTCCGCTCGGGCATGCTCATGAAACCGGTGTTCGAGCAGGCCGGCCGGGACCCCAGGCGGGTCGTCTACGCGGAAGGCGAGGACGAGCGGGTCCTGCGCGCCGCCCAGGCCGTGGTCGACGATGGCCTGGTGCGGCCGATCCTGATCGGCCGCCCCGACGTGGTGGGGCGGCGGATCGACGGCCTGGGCCTGCGCATACGGCCGGGCAACGAATTCGAGCTGGTCAATCCCGACGACGACCCCCGGTACGGCGAATACTGGCGCCTCTATCACACGCTGATGGGGCGCAAGGGGGTGTCCGCCGCCGACGCCCGCACCATCGTGCGCACGAACACGACGGTGATCGCCGCGCTCATGGTCAAGCGCGGCGAAGCGGACGCCATGATCTGCGGAACGTCCCGCCAGTACGGCTGGCATTTGCGCGCCGTGCTCGACGTGATCGGCCGCAAGGAAGGGGTGCGCGACGTTTCGGCCTTGAGCGTCCTCATCCTGGCCACGGGCACGTACTTCTTCTGCGACACCCACGTCACGCCCGATCCGACGGCCGAGGAGCTGCTGGAAATGACGGTCATGGCCGCCGGCGCGATCCGCCGCTTCGGAGAGGAGCCGAAGGTGGTGTTGCTGTCGCATTCCAACTTCGGCACCGACGACACCGCCTCGGCCAGGAAGATGCGCGCGGCGGTGGCCCTGCTCGGCGAGCGGGCGCCGGAGCTGGAGATGGAGGGCGAGATGCAGGCCGACGTGGCGCTGAACGAGGAGCTGCGCGCCCGCATCTTTCCCGATTCCCGTCTCCGCGGCCAGCCCAACCTGTTCGTCTTCCCCAGCCTCGACGCCGCCAATTCCGCCTTCAACCTGGTCAAGGCGCTGGGCGACGGGCTGGCCGTCGGGCCGATCCTCCTTGGCGCGGCGGCGCCGGCGCACATCACGACCCCATCGGTGACCGCACGGGGCCTGGTCAACCTGAGCGCCCTCGCCGTCGTCGATGCCCAGCGCCACGCCGCCGAGGGCCCGGGCGGCGGTTCACCTTAGAGCCTTCTATTCCGGCCACGACAGGGCATTTCCCGGGGGGGCGTGACGCCTTGACCCGCATCAATGCATGCCCTGGGCACGCCACGTATGACTCCTGAAAATCAAAAATCCGATAATTCGGGAGCGCATGTTTCAGGTTCGCATCCATGGGAGGGGCGGCCAAGGGGTGGTCAGCGCGGCGGAAATTCTGTCCGTGGCCGCCTTCCTTGAGGGCAAGCACGCTCAGGCGTTTCCCAGTTTCGGATCGGAGCGAATGGGAGCTCCCGTCGTTTCCTACTGCCGCATCGACGATCGCGATATCCGCCTGCGCGAGCCTATCCTGCAACCCGACGCGGTGATCATCCAGGACCCGACGCTGTTCCACTCGGTCGACGTGTTCCAGGGACTCTCGCCCACCGGCTACATCCTGTTCAATTCCACCAAGAGCGGCAACGAACTCGGTATCGGCGACTTCGTCGGGGATTTTCCCGCCGGCCATGTGCGTGGCGTGGGGGCCACGGAACTGGCCCTGAAACACGTCGGGCGGCCGCTGCCCAACGCCGCGTTGCTGGGCGGGTTGGCCGCGGTCACGGGCTGGCTCAAGCTGGACTCCGTGGCGGCCGCCATCCACGACAAGTTCCCCGGTCCCACGGGCGACGGCAACGCGGCGGCCGCGAAAGCGGCCTACGAACGCGTCAAAGCGTGTTGATGGGAAGGGCCGGATCATGCTCAAGCAAATCGAAGGTTCCCAGGCCGTCGCCCGGTCCGTCGCCTTTTGCCGGCCCGAGGTGGTCTGTGCCTACCCCATCACGCCGCAGACCCACATCGTCGAAGGGGTCGGCGCGCTGGTAAAGAGCGGTGAACTGAAAAACTGCGAGTTCATCAACGTGGAGTCCGAATTCGCCGCCCTCAGTGTGGCCATCGGCGCCTCCGCGGCCGGTGCGCGCAGCTATACCGCGACGGCGAGCCAGGGACTCCTGTTCATGGCGGAAGCCGTTTACAACGCCGCCGGCCTTGGCCTTCCCATCGTCATGACCATCGGCAACCGGGCCATCGGCGCCCCCATCAACATCTGGAACGACCACTCGGACAGCATGTCCATGCGGGATTCGGGATGGATCCAGCTTTACGCCGAGACCAATCAGGAGGCCGCCGATCTGCATATCCTGGCCTTCCGCCTGGCCGAGGACCTGAGCTGCCCGGTGATGGTGTGCATGGACGGGTTCATCCTTACCCACGCCTACGAGCGGGTCGACATTCCCACCCAGGAGCAGGTCGACGCCTTTCTGCCGCCCTATGTTCCGGTGCAGTCCGTCGACCCCGACGATCCCATGTCCATCGGCGCCATGGTCGGCCCCGACGCCTTCGCCGAGGTGCGCTATCTGGCCCACGACAAGCAGCTCCAGGCGCTCAAGCTGATCCCCGAGATCACCGCCGAGTTCAAGGACGCCTTCGGCCACGAATCCGGCGGGCTTATCCACGAATACCGGACCGGCGGCGCCGACACCGTGGTCGTCGCCCTGGGATCGGTCAACGGCACCATCAAGGACGTCATCGATCGCATGCGCGGGGACGGCGCCGCCATCGGCTCGGTCAGCATCTGCTCGTTCCGGCCCTTCCCGCTCGACGTCCTGCGCGCCGCCCTGGAGGGCGCCAAGCGGGTGGTGGTCGTCGAAAAGAGCCTGGCCGTCGGGCTCGGCGGCGTCGTCGCCTCCAACGTGCGCATGGCGCTGCGTGGCTTGACCATCCCCGTGGACACGGTCATCGCCGGACTCGGCGGGCGCCCCATCACCATGGACGTGCTCCAGGAGGTCTTCGAGGCCGCCGGCGAGGACCGGCTTCCCGACACCCAGTTCCTCGACCTCGACCACGCCGCCGTCGAGCACGAAATCATCCGCGCCCACCTCACCCGCCGCTCCGGCCCGACCGCGGAAAACATCCTGCGCAGCATGGCCGCGACGGACAAGGCGGCGCGAAGAGGAGGCCGGCCATGACCGGAACGGCGCCGCAACGGGTCAAGTTCTACCAGACCGGCACGCTGACCGTCGGCAACCGGCTGATGGACGACGAAGCCCGCACCGTCCAGGCCAGCATGGACCGCAGCAATGCGCTGACGTCCGGTCACCGCGCCTGCCAGGGATGCGGCGAGGCCCTGGGCGCCCGCTATGCCATAGACGCCGCCATGCGCGCCGCCGGCAACCGGCTGGTGGCGGTCAACGCCACCGGATGCCTGGAGGTCTTCACCACGCCCTACCCCGAAACGTCGTGGCAGATCCCGTGGATTCACTCGCTCTTCGGCAACGCCGCCGCGGTCGCCACCGGCGTCGCCGCGGCGCTCCGCGTCAAGGGGCGCGACGACATCAAGGTGATCGCCCAGGGCGGCGACGGCGGCACCACCGACATCGGCTTCGGCTGCCTGTCGGGCATGTTCGAGCGCAACGACGACGTGCTCTACATCTGCTACGACAACGAGGCCTACATGAACACCGGGGTCCAGCGGTCCAGCGCCACGCCGCCGGCGGCGCGCACGGCGACCACGCCGGCCCTTGGTCCGGCTCCCGGCAACGTCTTCGGCACCGGCAAGAACCTGCCCCTGATCGCCATGGCCCACGACATTCCCTACGTCGCCACCGCCAGCGTCGCCGACCTGCACGACCTGGAGGACAAGGTCACCAAGGCCATGGGGATCAGCGGAGCCCGGTACATCCACATCTACGTTCCCTGCCCGCTGGGCTGGGGAACCGCCGCCCACGACACCATCCGCATCGCCCGCCTCGCCGTCGAGTGCGGGCTGTTCCCCCTGTTCGAGGCGGAACACGGGGTGGTGACCCGTTGCCACCCCATCCGCCGCCGGGTGCCGGTGGAGGAATACCTGCGGCCGCAACGGCGCTTCGCCCACCTGTTCACGAAGGGCGACGAGGACAGCGGGCGGATCGCCGCCCTCCAGGCCATCGCCGACGCCAACATCCGGCGCTTCGACCTGTTGGGTGAAGGCACGGGAGACGACCCGGGGGCGGTGCGATGAAGCCCTTTGCCATCACCCTCGACGCCGGCACCAGCCTCGCCAACCTGACCGGCTCGTGGCGCACCGAACGGCCGGTCTACGTGGATCGGCTGCCGCCGTGCAACGCGGCCTGCCCGGCGGGCGAAAACATCCAGAAGTGGCTCTACCACGCCGAGGAAGGCGACTACCACGGCGCCTGGCGGGAGATCATGGAGCACAATCCCATGCCGGCCGTCATGGGGCGCGTCTGCTACCACCCCTGTGAGACCGCCTGCAACCGGGGCCAACTGGACGAAGCCGTCGGCATCCATGCGATCGAGCGTTTCCTCGGCGACCAGGCCTTGAAGGAGGGCTGGACGGTCCGCTGCGCCAAGTCCACGGGCAAGCGCGTGCTCGTCATCGGCGCCGGACCCAGCGGCCTGTCGGCGGCCTATCACCTGACCCGCATGGGCCACGCGGTCACCATCCACGACGCCGGCCCCATGGCCGGCGGGATGATGCGCTTCGGCATCCCCAAATACCGCCTGCCCCGGGACATCCTGGACGGAGAAATACAGCGCATTCTCGACATGGGCGTGAAGCTGGAGCTCAACACCACGGCCGGGGACATTCCCGCGCTCATGAAGGACGGAGGCTTCGGCGCCTGCTTTGTCGCCGTCGGCGCCCACCTCGCCAAGCGCGTCGACATTCCCGCCGGCGGCGCCGCCCGCATCCTCGACGCCGTCAGCGTCCTGCGCGGCATGGAGACCGACGCCGAACCGCCCAAGCTGGGGCGCCGCGTCGTCGTCTATGGCGGTGGCGATACGGCGGTCGACGCGGCCCGCACGGCCAGGCGCCTGGGCGCCGAGGAGGCGCTGATCGTGTACCGCCGCACCCGCGAGCAAATGCCGGCCCACGACGTCGAGATGGAGGAGGCCGAGAAGGAGGGAATCCTCGTCCATTGGCTGCGCACCATCAAGCACATCGACGACACCACCTTCACCGTGGAAAAAATGAAGATCGACGCCGACGGGTGGCCGCAGCCGACCGGGGAGTACGAGACCATCGAGGCCGACACCCTCATTCTCGCCCTCGGCCAGAATGTGGATACCGGGTTCCTGGAGAAGGTGCCGGGCGTCAGGATCGCCAAGGACGGCGTGGTCGAGGTGGGTCCCGACATGATGACCGGCCATGGGGGCCTGTTCGCCGGCGGCGACATGGTCCCGGCGGAACGCTCGGTCACGGTGGCGGCGGGCCACGGCAAGAAGGCGGCGCGCAACATCGACGCCTTCCTGCGCGGCGGAACCTACGAGGCGCCGGAGAAGCACGGACCGGCCGCCTTCGACGCCCTCAACACCTGGTATTACACCGACGCCCCCAAGACCGAGCAGCCGATCCTCGACATGATCCGCCGGCAAACCACCTTCAAGGAGATCCTCGGCAACCTTGACGAGTCCAACGCCCTTTACGAGGCCCGGCGCTGTCTTTCGTGCGGCAACTGCTTCGAGTGCGACAACTGCTACGGAGTCTGTCCCGACAACGCCGTCACCAAGCTGGGTCCGGGCCGGCGTTTCGAATTCAAGTACGACTACTGCAAGGGATGCGGCATGTGCGCCGCCGAATGTCCGTGCGGCGCGATCATGATGGTTCCCGAAGAGATATGACGGGCCGGACCCGCGTTCGCCACCGGCCCGCCGCCAGACAAAACGGCGGCGTACCGGGGCACGTGCATTTTGCGCTGACAAGACCCGGACCGCCGGGCCACAATGGCCGGTCCCGCCCGAGGCGCGGGATTTCACTGGCGGAGCCGGGCGATGGCAATTCGCATAACGCCGCTGAGCGCCCATACGGGGGCCGGGATCTCCGGCGTCGACCTGTCCCGGCCGCTCGCCGATGCCGACGTCGCCCGCATCCGGCGGGCGCTCCTCGACCACGTGGTTTTCGTCATCTCCGGCCTGGCGCCGGAGTTCCAGGCCCTGCTGGAATTCGGCCGCCGCTTCGGCCACCTGGTGCCCCACATCCTCACCCAGTATCACCACCCCGAGACCCCCGAGGTCTCGGTCATCTCCAACGTCGTCGACAGCGGCCGGGGACGCACCACCGAAATGCCGGCCGGGGCGTTCTGGCATTCGGACCTGTCCTACGACGTCCGTCCGTCCGCAGCCACCCTGCTCTATTCGGTGGAGGTCCCGGAAACCGGGGGCGACACCCTGTTCGCCAACATGTACCGGGCCTATGAGACCCTGCCCGAGCCGATGAAACGCCGCATCGAGGGGCTGAGCGCCATCCACCGCTACGGCTGGAACGGCGGCGCCGCCGTCGTCCCCCCCAGTGAAGAGCAGAAGGCGGCCCACCCGGACGTGGTCCATCCCGTCGTCCGCGTCCACCCGGAAACCGGGCGCAAGGCGCTGTTCGTCAACCCGGGCTTCACCATGAAGATCGCCGGCATGGACGAGGACGCGGGCCGGGCCCTGCTCGATGAGCTGTTCGTCCACGCCCGCCGGCCCGAGTTCCAGTACCGCCACACATGGCGCGCCGGCCAGATCGTCGCCTGCGACAACCGGGCGTCCATGCACTGCGCCACCGGCGGCTACGGCGCCGCCCGGCGCACCCTGTGGCGGATGATCGTCGGCGGCACCGAGGCCGGGCGGGTGGCCGGGGACCTTTAAGCGGCGGAGGGGGAAGGCGGCGGTGGCCGCCCGGCGATCAGGCGTCGGTCCGGCGATCGTTCCCCCTGTCCACTGGGGGAAAGGGTTAACACCCTGTCCGCTAGGCGATGAGGGCCTGCCGGGCCTGGCGTTTTCGTTCGTGCGGACTGAGCGCGCGCTTGCGCAGGCGAATGTGGTGGGGCGTGACCTCCACCAGCTCGTCGTCCTGGATATAGGCGATGGTCTGTTCCAGCGACATGCGGCGCGCCGGCGTCAGGCGCACCGCCTCGTCGGTGCCCGAGGCCCGGATATTGGTCAGCTGCTTGGCCCTCATGGGGTTGACCTCGAGGTCGTTGCCGCGGCTGGTTTCGCCGATGATCATGCCTTCGTAGACGGCGACGCCGGAATCGATGAACATCGTGCCCCTCTCCTCCAGGTTCATCAGGGCATAGGCGACGCTGTTGCCCGCGGCGTTGGAAATCAGCACCCCGTTGTGGCGCCCGGCGATGGGTCCGGCGTGGGGGCCGTATTCCCGGAACATCCGGTTCATGACGCCGGTGCCCCGCGTTTCGGTCATGAATTCGCCGTGATAGCCGATCAGGCCCCGGGACGGCGCGACGAAGCGCAGCCGCACCTTGCCGCCGCCGGACGGGCGCATTTCCTCCATCCGGCCCCTGCGTCTCGAGATCGCCTCGACGACGACGCCGGAAAATTCCGCGTCCACGTCGACCAGCACGTCTTCAAAGGGCTCCAGCATCCGCCCGGTGTCCGGATCCTCGCGCATCAGCACCCGGGGCCGGCTGATGGACAGTTCGAACCCTTCGCGGCGCATGGTCTCGATCAGGACGCCCAACTGCAGCTCGCCGCGGCCCGCCACCTCGAAGCCGTTGCCGTCCCCGGTTTCGCGCACCCGGATGGCGACGTTGCCTTCGGCTTCCGCCATCAGCCGCGTGCGGATGACCCGCGACGTCACCTTGTCGCCGTCGCGCCCGGCCATCGGCGAGTCGTTGATGGAAAACACCATCGCCAGGGTCGGCGGGTCGACCGGCTCGGCGGGGATCGGCGCGGTGACGCCAAGGTCGCACAGGGTATCGGCGACGGTCGCCGTCGGGAAGCCGGCGATGGAGACGATGTCGCCGGCGTGCGCCGCCCTGACCTCGGTACGGGCCGGCCCGCGGAAGGCCTGCACCTTGGTGACGCGCGCCTGTTCTATCCTGCCGCCGTCCCGGTTCAGCGCCTGCACGGTGGCGTTGACGGTGAGCGAGCCCGACGCGATGCGCCCGGTCAGCACCCGGCCGAGAAAAGGGTCGCTTTCGAGCGTCGTCACCAGCATGCGGAAGGGGCCGTCGGCGTCGACATCGGGGGCGGGGACGTGGTCGACGATCTTGTCGAACAGGCAGGCCATGCCGTCGCCGCGCACGCCTGATTCCGGGGACGCCCAGCCCTCCTTGGCGGAGGCGAAGAGGACGGGAAAATCCAGTTGTTCCTCGTTGGCGTCGAGAATGGCGAACAGGTCGAAGACCTCGTCATGGACCGCGTCGGGCCGGGTGTCGGCCTTGTCGATCTTGTTGACGACGACGATGGGCCTAAGGCCGAGGGCCAAGGCCTTCTGGGTCACGAACTTGGTCTGCGGCATGGGGCCTTCGGAGGCATCGACCAGCAGCAGCACGCCGTCGACCATGCCCAGAATGCGTTCCACCTCGCCGCCGAAATCGGCGTGGCCGGGGGTGTCGACGATGTTGATGCGCACGCCCTTCCATTCCACCGACGCACACTTGGCGAGAATGGTGATGCCCCGTTCCCGTTCCAGGTCGTTGCTGTCCATGACCCTTTCGGCGACCTGCTGGTTTTCGCGGTACAGGCCGCTTTGGTGCAGGAGCGCGTCGACCAGGGTCGTCTTGCCGTGGTCGACGTGGGCGATGATGGCGATATTGCGGATATCCAACGTCTCAAATCCTTCGAAATAACCAGGCCCGCGTCCGATTGCCGGGGACGGCCCCGGCCCGCCCGTCCTGCAGGAACGGTGCCCGGGTCGGCGGGAACGGTGCGGGTGTCGGGAACCAGGCCGGCCGATGGGAGGGTCGGCCGAAGCGGGGGCTGGCCCGGTAGGCGCTAGATATAGGCTTGCGGCCGGTCAAGTCAACGCCGCCCGCGCGCAACGGCATATATTCGTCGCTGGTTGCCTGATGTATTCGCCTTTGCATCCGTCAAGCGCTGAGGTTGACCAGGCTGCCCCGGGGCACGACGCTGGACCTGCCGCGGGCGAGGATTTGGGCGGCCCCGGTGGAGACGGGATCGGGACGGGAGAGGACCTCGCGCAATTCGGCGAGCCGGCCGAGCCTGAGGGTCGCGAGCTTGATCGCCTTGTCCACGGCGACGGCGGCGCCACGGATGCCGATGTCGGTCAGCAGGTTCAGGCCGCGCAGCCCCAGGCCGGCGGAATCGAGCGGCTGCGGCGTGATGTCCACGCTGCCGCCGAAGGACGGGGTCTGCAGGCTGACATTGCCCCCGGCGCTGGAAATCAGGTTGGCGCCGGCGAATCCGGCGTCCGCGACCAGCGCGTCGACGCGCCGCACGGCCAGGTTCACCTCCGAGTGCAGGTTGATCAGGGATACCCGCATCGCCTCGTTGCTCTGGACGGCGTCGGGAGAGACTTGGGAAATCCGCAGCCCGCCGACCGTAAGCTCTGTATGGATGGAGACCAGGGAGGCGTGATCGGCGATGGAGATGGCCGATTGCAGGGAGTCCAGCGCGCCGAGGATGGTATTGCCGGCGGCGATGGCCAGTTTCAGGTGCGTCTCGGCCTCCTTGACGCTGAGCACGACGCGGACCTTCTCGAATGGTCCGGACTGGAGCCCGTCGGCCAGGGCCAGGGACTTGGCGCCGAAATCACCGCGCCCCCCCTTCCCCGCGCGAAGGGTCGCCAGGGCCTTGCGCGCCTCCTGGGCGATCTGCACGGCGGAAACCGCGTCGACGCTTAACGCCAACGGACGATCCTCCAGGGTGAAAACAAACCAACGGCGCTCGGGATATACGGCCGAACAACAGTAAACACGCACAACACAACTAGCGTATTTTGGACTGTGTACAAAACTTATACTTTGGTAGCAATATTTTTTATTATAGTGTTATTTCACGTTAATTTAAATAAAACTTTATCTTATGCCCAGCCCCTTTCCCCGTCCCGCCCGGCGGACGAAATCGCCCGATGGCGCGGCTGGGCGATTCGTGCGATTGTGCGCCGGTCGACACATCCCCAGGGGGACGTGGCGCCCTACAGGGAGGATGCCGTGGCGCGGAGCGACGACCTTTACACCCTGCCCGACGGCCTGCCCGCGCCCGTCGACGACGGCCGGTGCGACCACCTGCCCGGCACCGGCCTGCCTGCCGTCGCGCTCGCGTCCACGGGCGGCGGAACGGTGGACCTGTCCACGGTCCGGGGAACCGTTGTGGTCTATTGCTATCCGCGCACGGGGCGCCCGGACCAGCCGTTGGTCGAGGGCTGGAACGCCATCCCGGGCGCCCGGGGATGTACGCCGCAGACCTGTTCGTTCCGCGACCACCACCAAGAGATCACCGAGTTGGGCGCCCGGGTCTACGGCCTGAGCGCCCAGACGGCGGAGGATCAAGCGGAGATGGTGGAAAGGCTGCGCGTGCCCTTCGACGTGCTCAGCGACGCCGGCCTCGCCTTCGCCAGGGCCCTGGCGCTGCCCACGTTCACGGTGGCCGGGATGACCCTGATCAAGCGGCTGACGCTGATCGCCACCGGCGGGACCATCGACACGGTCTTCTACCCGGTCTTTCCGCCGGACCGGAACGCCGGCCAGGTCATCGGGTGGCTGTCGGAGAACCGGCGGGCCTGAACCGCGAACCACAGGGAAAACGCCGGCCCGCGCGGGCCGGCTGAAAGGATCGTGCGATGGAGGAAACCGGTGCGCTGGCGGGCAAGGTGGCCGTGGTCACCGGCGCGGCCCGCAACATCGGACGCGAGATCGCCCTTGCCCTCGGCGGCGAAGGGGCGGCCGTCCTGGTCAATGCGCTGAGCGACGCGAAAGCCGCCGAGACGGTGGCCGGCGAAGTCACCGCCGCCGGCGGGCGCGGCCTCGCCCATCTGGCCGACGTGACCGACGAGGCGGCGGCGAACGGCATGGCCGACGCCGCCGTCCGGGCCTTCGGGCGCATCGACATCCTGGTGTGCAACGCCGGCATCCGGCGCCAGCACCCCTTCACCGAGGTATCGTTCGCCGAATGGCGCGACGTGCTCGCCGTGTCGCTCGACGGGGCGTTCCTCTGCGCCAAGGCCTGCGTGCCCCACATGATCGCCGGCGGCGGCGGCGCCATCGTCACCCTCGGCGCCAGCACCAGCCACGCCGGGGCGCGCAACCGCATCCACGTGGTGGCGGCCAAGATGGGCCTCGTCGGCCTGACCCGGGGTCTGGCGCTGGAGCTGGGCGAGCACGGCATCACCGTCAACTGCGTCGCACCCGGGCACATCGATACCGTGCGCGGAGCCTCCGCCGGGCAGCGCTCGGCACAGACGCCCAGGCCCATAGAGCGCATGGGGCGCGCGGGCGAGATCGCCGCCATGGTGCGCCACCTTTGCCTGCCCGGGGGCGCCTACATCACCGGCCAGACCATTCACGTCAACGGCGGCATGTACCTGGCCTGACCGACGGAACGGCTCCGCCGGGCGGCGGAGGGGGAATTCGGCGTGGCACGCACGGCACGGAAAAAACTGATCATCGAGGCGCGGCTCAACGAATACATGATGCGCGACGCCAACCCCAACGTCCCGTGGACGCCCGACGACACCCGCGGGACGCTCGGCATGGGGTGAGGGCGGGGTGCCGGTGCTACGCGCTCCTTCGCGTCATTCGGCCGCCTGCGCCCGGTCCCCCGCAGCCCACGCGATCGTGAACGCGCGGGCAACGCCCGCCCGTTTACACTATTTGGCGCTTCGGGCTTGACGCCGTGCGCGGATAGACTGTACGAGCTAACCCGCCCAGGGCCGGCAAGGCAGGAATAAGGGCCCGGGCAGAGGGGAGGGATGATTTTGTCCGAAACCCATATGGTGCCGGAGACGGCGGGAGTCATCCTCCGCCAGTGGCGGGGCGCGGCCGTTTCAGGGGCGCGATGACCGGCCGGCCCGACATCGAGCGCTGCGACACCTTCCCCAAGCTGCTGCTGTATAACGCCGGCCGGCGTGGCGAGCGGCCGGCGGTCCGCGAGAAGGACTACGGCATCTGGCAGTCCTGGACCTGGGGCGCGGTGGCGGACGAGGTGCGTGCCCTCGCCTGTGGCCTGGCGGCCCTGGGCTTCAAGCCGGGGGACATGGTCGTCATCGTCGGCGACAACCGGCCGCAGCTTTACTGGGCCATGGTCGCGGCCCAGGCACTGGGCGGTGTTCCCGTGCCGGTCTATCAGGATTCGGTGGCGGAGGAAGTTCAATACGTGGTGGAGCACGTGGGGGCGCGTTTCGCCATCGTCGAGGACCAGGAGCAGGTGGACAAGCTCCTCGAGGTGAAGGACCGCTGCCCGACGCTCGAACACATCATTTTCAAGGACCCGCGCGGATTGCTCCGGTACGGCCAGCCATGCCTGCACGCCTACGCCAAGGTCCAGGAACAGGGACGCGGGTTCGACGCCGACAACCCCGGTTTTTTCGAATCCGCCGTCGCCCGGGGCAAGGGTGGGGACCTCGCCATCCTCCTCTATACATCGGGCACGACGGGGCGCCCCAAGGGCGTGATGCTGAGCTTCGACAACGTGATCGTTACGGCGCGGAACGGCATCGAGCTCGAGGGCCTCACCGAAAACGAGGAGGTCCTGGCCTACCTGCCCCTGGCCTGGGTCGGCGACAACCTCTTCTCCTTCGCCCAGTCCTACGTCGGCGGGTTCTGCGTCAGCTGCCCGGAAAGCGGCGACACCGTGCTCACCGACATGCGCGAGATCGGCGTCACCTACTTCTTCGCTCCGCCGCGCATCTTCGAGAACATCCTGACCCAGGTCATGATCCGCATCGAGGACGCGGGCTGGCTCAAACGCCGGATGTTCGATTACTTCATGGGCCACGCGCGCCGGGTGGGCACCAGGATACTCGACGGCGAGCCCGTGGCGCTGACCGACCGGATGCTTTACGGGATCGGTCGCTGGCTGGTCTACGAGCCGCTCAAGAACGTCCTCGGCTTCAGCCGCATCCGCCTCGCCTATACCGCCGGCGAGGCGATCGGGCCGGACATTTTCGACTTCTACCGCTCGCTGGGCATGAACGTGAAGCAGCTCTACGGCTCCACCGAGGCCTCCATCTTCATCACCATCCAGCCCGACGGCCAGGTCAAGCCCGACACGGTGGGGGTGCCGGCCAAGGAGGTGGAGATCCGGATCGCCGACGACGGCGAGGTGATGTTCCGCAGTCCCGGGGTCTTCATGGGGTACTTCAAGAACGACGAGGCGACCCGGGAGACCAAGACCGGGGAGGGCTGGATCCACACCGGGGACGCCGGGTTCTTCGACGCCGACGGCCACCTGAAGATCATCGACCGGGCGAAGGACGTGGGCAAGGTCAAGGACAACACCCTTTTCGCGCCCAAGTACCTGGAGAACAAGCTCAAGTTCTTTCCCTACATCAAGGAAGCGGTCGCCTTCGGCCACGGGCGCGATTACGTCGCCGCCTTCGTCAATATCGACCTGGAGGCGGTCGGCGACTGGGCCGAGCGCCGCAACATGGCATACTCGGGCTATACCGACCTCGCCGTGCAGGAGCCGGTCTACGACCTGATCCAGGAATGCGTGGAAAAGGTCAACCGGGACCTGGCGGGCGAACCCCGTCTCGCCGAGTCGCAGATCAAGCGTTTCCTGATCCTGCACAAGGAACTGGACGCCGACGACGGCGAACTCACCCGCACCCGCAAGGTGCGCCGGCGCGTCATCGCCGAGAAGTACGGCGCGCTCATCGACGCACTCTATTCCGACACCGACCACTGCCGGGTCGAGGCCAAGGTGACGTTCGAGGACGGCCGCACCGGCATGATCAAGGCCGATCTCAGGATCCGCGAGGCGAGGCAGGCCGGGGGTCATGGCGCGGCGGCGCGCCAGGCGAACGCGCACGACGCCCCATGAACAACGCCAGGGACATCGGGGACGTTCTGCTGAAGGTCGAGGACATCAGCCTCGCCTTCGGCGGCGTGCAGGCGTTGAGCGGCGTCACCTTCGAGGTGCACGCCCGCGAGGTCCTCGGCATCATCGGCCCCAACGGCGCCGGAAAGAGCTCCATGCTCAACGTCATCAACGGCTTTTACCATCCCGACGAGGGACGGATCACCTACCAGGGCACGACCCGACCGGAGATGCGCCCGCACGAGGCGGCCCGCCAGGGCATCGCGCGGACCTTCCAGAACATCGCGCTGTTCAAGGGCATGAGCACGCTCGACAACATCATGACCGGGCGCAACACCAAGATGCGCCGGAATTTTCTGTGGCAGGCGCTCTACCTGGGACCGGCCAGGGCGGAGGAGCTGGAGCACCGCAGGGCGGTCGAGCGGATCATCGACTTCCTGGAGATCGAGGCGATCCGCAAGACCCCCGTCGGCCGCCTGGCCTACGGCCTGCAAAAGCGCGTCGAGCTGGGCCGCGCGCTGGCCGCCGAGCCCGAACTCCTGCTGCTCGACGAGCCCATGGCCGGCATGAACCTGGAAGAGAAGGAGGACATGTGCCGGTTCATCCTCGACGTCAACGAAGAGTTCGGCACCACCATCGCCTTGATCGAACACGACATGGGCGTGGTGATGGACATCTGCGACCGGGTCGTCGTGCTCGACTACGGGCGCAAGATCGCCGACGGCTCGCCCGACCATGTGCGGGCCGACCAGGGCGTTATCGACGCCTATCTGGGGGTGGCCCATGACTGACGCCGCCCTGGTGATGGACCTGAAGGCCCTGGAACGGAACCCGCCATGGACCTTGTGAACGTTCTGTTCATCGCGCCGTTCGTGGACATGGCCGATTCGCCGGTCTTCCTCGCCGAGGTGGTCATCGGCGGCCTGCTGACCGGGGTCATGTATTCCCTGGTGGCGTTGGGTTTCGTGCTCATCTTCAAGGCGTCGGGGGTGTTCAACTTCGCCCAGGGGGCCATGGTGCTGTTCGCGGCGCTGACCCTTGTCGGCCTGATGGAGCACGGATTGCCGGTGTGGCTGGCGCTCATCGGCACGGCGGCGGTGATGGTGGTGCTGTCGTTCGTCATCGAACGGATCATGCTGCGGCCCCTGGTCAACCAGGAGGGCATCATCCTGTTCATGGCCACCATCGGTCTGGACTTCCTGCTCCAGGGGGTCGGCCAGATCGCCTGGGGCAGCAACGTCAAGGTGCTGAACGTGGGGATCCCGGACCAATCCTTCGAGGTCGGGGGCATCCTGCTGAACGAATTCGACCTGTTCGCCGCCCTCATCGCCGCCGTCCTGGTCGGCGTCCTGGCGGTGTTTTTCCAGAAAACCACCATCGGGCGGGCGCTCAGGGCGGTGGCCGACGACCACCAGGCGGCGCTTGCCATCGGCATCCCGCTGAAGACCATCTGGATCATCGTGTGGTCGGTGGCGGGCATCGTGGCCCTGGTCGCCGGCATCATGTGGGGGGCCAAGAGCGGCGTCCAGTTCTCGCTGTCGCTGATCGCGCTCAAGGCCCTGCCGGTGTTGATCCTGGGCGGCTTCACCTCGATCCCGGGGGCCATCATCGGCGGCCTGATCATCGGGGTCGGCGAGAAGATCGCGGAGATCTACTGGGGGCCGGCGTTCGGCGGCGCCATCGAGGGCTGGTTCGCCTACATGCTGGCCCTGGTGTTCCTGCTGTTCCGCCCCCAGGGGCTGTTCGGCGAACGGATCATCGAAAGGGTGTGAGGGCATGCTGTACCGCGAGGCCGGCCAGTTCAAGACCAGCTACGCCAGGGACCAGGCGGTCTTTCCCATCATCCAGGACCGCTGGTTCATCGCCCTGGTCTTGGTCGTGGCCTACGGCGTGGTGCCGTTCGTCGCCAACGAGTACTGGCTGCAGGCGGTGCTGATCCCGTTCCTCATCTTCGCCCTGGCGGCCATCGGGCTCAACCTGCTCACCGGCTACGCCGGGCAGCTCAGCCTGGGGACCGGGGCGTTCATGGCCGTCGGCGCCTATGCCACGTACAAGATCACCACCGCCTTTCCCGAGATCAACATCCTGGTGGTCTTCGTGATGTCGGGTTTCGTCGCGGCCGGGGTCGGCATCGTCTTCGGCATCCCCAGCCTGCGCATCAAGGGCTTCTATCTGGCCGTGGCGACGCTGGCGGCGCAGTTCTTCATCCTGTGGCTGTTCAACAAGGTGGGCTGGTTCTACAACGACAACCCGTCGGGCACCATCACGGCGCCGCCGCGCACGTTTCTCGGCATCATGGTCGCCGGGCCCGAGGCAACGGCGGAGGCCCGCTATTTCATTTCCCTCACCTTCCTCGTCCTGTTCGCCGTGGCCGCCAAGAACCTGGTGCGCGGGCGCATCGGGCGGTCGTGGATGGCCATCCGCGACATGGACGTGGCCGCCGAGATCATCGGCATCCGTCCGCTGCGGACCAAGCTTCTGGCGTTCGCCATCAGTTCGTTCTACTGCGGCGTGGCCGGCGCCATGAGCGTGTTTCTGTGGCTGGGCAGCGCCGAGACCGAGGCCTTCGACATCTTCGTCTCGTTCCAGGTGCTGTTCATGGTCATCATCGGCGGCCTGGGTTCCATCCTGGGCTCCATCCTGGGGGCGGCGTTCATCACCCTGGTGCCCATCTTCCTGACCAACGCGCCGGCCATGGTCAACCTGCCCATGCCCACCGACCTTTCCAAGCACATCGAGGAGATCATCCTCGGCGGCCTGATCGTTTTCCTCCTGATCGTGGAACCGAACGGGTTCGCCCGGCTGTGGCAGATCGCCAAGGAGAAACTGAGACGCTGGCCGTTCCCCTACTGAGGCGAAAATGGGGATTTCGAAAGCGCGTTGGCCGATGGGGGCCGGCATGTTACATTCACCAACCTCAAGAAGCCAACCAATGGACGTTTCATCTAAAGGGAGGACAACGATGAAGTTCCGGCATTTGTTACTGGCCACCGTTGCGGTGGCCATCGGCGTGACCGGCGTATTTGCGGCCAAGGTGGCCGCCGCCGACGAACAATTCATTCCCATGCTCGTCTACCGCACCGGACCGTACGCCCCGAGCGGCATCCCGGTAGCCAACGGATTCCGTGACTATTACACGCTGGTCAACAAGCGCGATGGCGGCATCAACGGCGTCAAGATCATTTTCGAGGAGTGCGAGACCAAGTACAACACCAAGCTCGGCGTCGAGTGCTACGAGAAGCTGAAGAACAAGGGTCCGACCGGGGCCTCCCTGGTCAACCCGTACAGCACCGGCATCACGTATCAGCTGATCCCCAAGGCGCCGGTCGACAAGGTTCCGATCCTGTCCATGGGCTACGGGCGCACCGCGGCCGCCGACGGCCGGGTCTTCAAGTGGGCCTTCAACTTCCCGACCACGTACTGGAGCCAGGCCTCGGCCTTCATCAAGTACGTAAGCCGGAAGGAAGGCGGGTGGGACAAACTCCAGGGCGTCAAGATCGCCCATGTCTACCACAACAGCGCCTACGGCAAGGAGGCCAACCCGACCCTCAAGGTCCTGGCCAAGAAGTACGGCTTCAAGCTGACCCTGCTGGCCGTCGATCACCCGGGTCAGGAACAGAAGGCGACGTGGCTGCAGATCCGCCGGCTCAAGCCCAAATGGATCTTCATGTCCGGGTGGGGCGTGATGAACTCGGTGGCCATCAAGGAGGCCGCGGCGATCAATTACCCGATGGACCACTTCGTCGGTAACTGGTGGTCGGGGACCGACGCCGACGTGATTCCCGGCGGCAGGGGCTCCATCGGCTACACGTCGACCACCTTCCATGATGCCGGCGCCGGTTATCAGGTGCACAAGGACATCATCAAGTACGTCTACGGCGGCGACGAGGCCGAGGCCAAGAAGAACAATATCGGCGAGGTGCTGTATAACCGCACCCTGGTCAACGCCATGTTCGGCGTCGAGGCCATCCGCACCGCCATGGGCAAGTTCGGCAACAAGTCGATGACCGGCGAGCAGGTGCGCTGGGGTCTGGAGAACCTGAACCTGACCCAGGCGCGCCTGAAGGCGCTCGGCATGGCAGGCTTCACCAAGCCGGTCAAGGTGTCGTGCGCCGACCACGAGACCATGGGGCCGCTGCGCATCCAGCAATGGGACGGCAAGAAGTGGTCGTTCGTCAGCGACTGGATCAAGCCCATGCGCGAAGTGGTGCGGCCGATGATCGAAAAGGCCGCGGCCGATTACGCCAAGGAGCAGAAGATCACGCCGCGTGCCTGCTGAACGGCGCCGCCCGGTCGAACGGACGGAAAGACCCTGACGTGACAGGCAACGGGGCGCCCCTTCTCGCCGTCAACAACATCGAGGTGATCTACGATCACGTCATCCTGGTGTTGAAGGGGGTATCGCTGGACGTTCCCGAGGGGGGCATCGTCGCCCTCCTCGGGGCCAACGGCGCCGGCAAGAGCACGACGCTGAAGGCCATTTCCAACCTGCTGGGCGCCGAGCGCGGCGACGTCACCAAGGGGGCCATCGAGTTCCGGGGCGAACGCGTCGACCAGCTCACGCCGACCGATCTGGTCAAGCGCGGCGTCGTCCAGGTGATGGAGGGCCGCCGGTGCTTCGAGCACCTGACCGTGGAGGAGAACCTGCTCACCGGCGCCTACCTGTGCAAGGACGGCCAGGCCGCCGTCAAGCGGGACGTGGAGATGGTCTATCATTACTTCCCGCGCTTGCAGGAGCGGCGCGACGCCCAGGCCGGCTACACCTCGGGCGGCGAGCAGCAGATGACGGCCCTCGGCCGTGCCCTCATGGCGAAACCCAAGATGATCCTGCTCGACGAGCCCTCCATGGGACTGGCGCCGCAGCTGGTCGAGGAGATCTTCGACATCGTCAAGGAATTGAACGAGAACGAGAAGGTGAGCTTTCTGCTCGCCGAGCAGAACACCAACATGGCGCTGCGCTACGCCGATTACGGCTACGTGCTCGAGAACGGCCGCGTGGTGATGGATGGGGCCGCCGCCACGCTCCGCGAAAACGAGGACATCAAGGAATTCTACCTGGGCCTGGATACGGGAGGCCGCAAGAGCTTCCGCAACGTCAAGCACTACCGGCGGCGCAAGCGGTGGCTGGTTTGACGGGTGTCCGACGGCCATGGCGCGAGACACCGACTACTACGACGATCTGGAAACCCGCGATCCGGCGGCGCGCGAGGCGGCGCTGTTCGCGGCGCTTCCCGCCCAGATCGGGAACGCCAAGGCGCGGGCGCCCGGTTTCGCCCGGATTCTCGCCGACGTGTCCGCCGCCGACGTCACCGGCCCGGCGGCCCTGGCGCGGCTGCCCGTCACCCGCAAATCCGAGCTTCCCGGCCTGCAGAAGAAGGAGCCGCCCTTTGGCGGGCTGACGACGGTTGCGCCCGGCGCGCTGGGGCGCATCTTCTCTTCGCCGGGGCCGATCTATGATCCCGAGGGCAAAGGCCCCGACTACTGGCGCACGGCACGGGCCCTTTACGCGGCGGGGTTCCGCAGGGGCGACCTGGTGCACAACTGCTTCTCCTATCACCTGACGCCGGCCGGCTCGATGCTGGAGGCGGGGGCGCACGCCATCGGCTGCGCCGTGATCCCCGGCGGCGTCGGACAAACCGAGCAGCAGGCGCGCACCATCGCCGATCTGCGCCCGCAGGCGTACACGGGGACGCCCTCGTTCCTCGGCATCATCCTGGAAAAGGCCCGCGAGCTGGGCCTCGATTGTTCAAGCCTGACCAAGGCGCTGGTCAGCGGCGAGGCGTTGCCGCCGCCCCTGCGCGCCGGGATCCAGGACTTCGGCGTTGACGTCCTGCAGTGTTACGCCTCCGCCGATGTGGGCCTCATCGCGTATGAATCGGCGGCCCGGGAAGGCATGATCGTGGACGAGGGGATCATCGTCGAGATCGTCCGTCCCGGCACCGGCGACCCGGTTTCCGCGGGCGAGGTGGGTGAAGTGGTGGTCACCACGTTTTGCCGGGAATACCCCCTGATCCGCTTCGCCACCGGGGATCTGTCGGCGGTGCTGGCCGGGTTCAGCCCCTGCGGGCGCACCAACGTGCGGCTCAAGGGCTGGATGGGCCGGGCCGACCAGGCGACCAAGGTGAAGGGCATGTTCGTCCACCCCTCGCAGGTGGCCGAGGTCCTGAAACGCCACCCGGAGATCGGCAAAGGCCGTCTCGTCGTCGACACCGAAGACGGCAGGGACGTCATGACCCTGCACTGCGAGGTCGACGGCGGCGACGACGCCCTTGCCGCCGCCATCACCGCCACCGTTCAGGCGGTGTGCAAGCTGAAGGGCCGGGTAACGCTTGCCCGGCCGGGCTCCCTTGCCAACGACGGCAAGGTGATCGAGGACGCGCGGGGCCCCGCCTAAGGCCCTGTCCCAGAGAGTCGTACGCGAGACGACGGTCCTGCGCGGTTTCCGGCGAGGAGCGCGGCGCCCCGTGATGCTGGTGGGGGCAGTCCGGAGCGAACCGTTCTCTGGTTCCGCAAGGCCGGGTTCCCTGTTAAACAGGGAAAATACAGGGAATTTTTGCAAAAACAGCCTAATCGGGCCTCAAATTTGCCGGTAACATGCTGACATTGCACAATAATTTT
>JBHHXI010000008.1:0-37684 GCA_046756945.1 Rhodospirillales bacterium | reverse complement strand
TACGGATCAGGACGCCGCAAAAGAGAAAGGAAAATTTACGCAATAGAAGGGCTCTTGAAAAGCGAACAAATGTAACCACGAAATTCTTATCGGCTAACGTTAACGATCTCCTCAACTTTAACTTCCACTTTGCAAAGGTGATAACCTTGTTTCAAAATATCCTTTTTTGCCTCTTCTTCAGAAAATCCGATCCTTTGCTGTCCAGTTTCAACGACAACTTTGAATTGTTCCCAGTTACCGTCGTCTGGGCAGGGTGGTAGTTTCGCCACATATTCCGAAAACGTAATCGCAAACAGGCAATGATTACTAGACGCTCTATAAACGTGAAATTTATCAGGGTTCATTATCTTCCTCTTCGGGCCGTTCCCAGGGTAAACCTGCCGTGCGCCAACCCAATCGCCTGCAGTGGTTGGCAGGTTTTCCTTGTCGTACTTCTTAATCCGACTCATGGTGCAAATGGCTAGCAGGGCTCGCCGAAAAAGGTTTGATAGTACAGGAGCTCTTCTTCCACATCGGCATAGCGGGCTGTGATCAGTCGAATTTTTCCCTTGCGTTCCGTATATATTAGCACGATTACCCTGCTACCGGTCCACCCGATCATCTTGATACGGTCTTCGGTTCCAGAATGCTCGAGGTCATCGTCCTCGATGCGCGGAAAGGAAAACGCTCTTTTAGCGTCTTCAAAGTCTACTCCATGATCTCGAATTACCCTTTTTCGCTTTTCCTCACCCCATTCAAACTCCATTAAACCCTTGGTCCCCTTTGCATTGTCCGATCACTCCGCGATTTCGATCGCGTAATTCTCGATGACCGTGTTGGCAAGCAGCTTCTTGCACATGGCGTCGACGGCCTCGCGGGCCCGGGCGGGGTCCGTTTCGTCAAGGTCGATCTCGATGTACTTGCCCTGGCGGACCCCGGTGACGCCGCCGAAGCCGAGAGAGGAGAGGGCGTTGCGGACCGCCTTTCCCTGCGGATCGAGCACGCCATTCTTCAAGGTCACGTGGACTTTCGCCTTCACGCTTCCCCGCCCTTATTGCATGACCGCCGGGCCCTTGATGTCCGTGGGACCGCTTTCCGGCAGGATGCCCAGGCGGCGGGCCACTTCCTGATAGGCTTCCTCGACGTTGCCGAGGTCCCGGCGGAAGCGGTCCTTGTCCATTTTTTCGTTGGTCTTCATGTCCCACAGGCGGCAGCTGTCGGGGCTGATTTCGTCGGCCAGGACGATCCGCATCTGATCGTCTTCCCAGAGCCGGCCGAACTCCAGCTTGAAATCGACCAGGCGGATGCCGACGCCGAGGAACAGACCGCACATGAAATCGTTGACGCGCAGCGCCATGGACATGATGTCGTCCAGATCCTGGGGCGACGCCCAGCCGAACGCGGTGATGTGCTCCTCGGTGATCATGGGGTCGTTCAGGTCGTCGGACTTGTAGTAGTACTCGACGATGGAGCGCGGCAGCGGCGTCCCTTCGTTCATGCCCAGGCGCGCCGCCAGCGAGCCGGCGACGATGTTGCGGATCACTACCTCTATGGGAATAATTTCCACTTCGCGGACCAACTGCTCACGCATGTTGAGGCGGCGCACGAAATGCGTGGGGACCCCGATCTCGCTCAACCGGGTCATGAGATACTCGGAAATCCGGTTGTTGATAACGCCCTTGCCGGCGATGACGCCCTTCTTCTTGTCGTTGTAGGCGGTGGCGTCGTCCTTGAAATACTGCACGAGCGTACCGGGCTCGGGCCCCTCATACAGAATCTTGGCCTTGCCTTCGTAGATTTGTTTGCGTCTGGCCATCGTCTTCTTTCCAATGATGGGGATGCCCGGCGTCGGTGCCCAGATAGAGAACCTGATATAGCAGGTGTCCACCAACAAGACAACGCCGGACGCAACCTATTGAAACTAAAGGGAAATCTGATCGAAGGGCACGTCCCCCGGAGGCCCCCCGGCAAACAGCCAGACCGGGCCCACGCCCGTGCGCCCGGCGGCGGGCAGGGCGATGAGGGAGGACGAAACGGTACCGAATCCGGCCTCGATGGCCACGTTCATGGCGCCGCCCGGGCCGGCTTCGGCATCGTGAAGCGGGCTTGCCAGCAGGGATGTCCACCCCGACCAGTCCCCGGCGCCGGGATCGGGCGGTCGAGCCGTCTCGAATTGGGGCAGATACAGGCGTATCCGGGGCGATTGGGGGTCGTTTCGGTCATACGCCGTGAACATGGACAGGCCCGGCGGCAGCTCTATCACCTCGACGCCCGGGGGGGCGTCCGTCCCGTTCTCCCCGCCCGCGGAGCGCAGCCAGAACACGCTGTCGCTGTCGGCGATCAGAAGGTTGAAGGAACGGTAGCTGGCGGTATCGATATGGGCCAGCGCCTCCGCGGCGTCCGCCGCCCGGGCGTGGTCCAGGGCCTCCAGCGGCAGCTCGCCGCGGCTGCGGAAGCCGGGTCTGGGTCCCAGGGAATGCAGGCGGTTGAGCACGCCGGCGGCGACGCCGTGGTCATTCAGGCCGAGCCAGGTGCCGCCGGCGCCGCGGTCCCGCCCGGCGACCACCCAGGCGCGGTCGGGCCAATGGCGCGCCGGCGGGTCCCAGGGGCGGTCGGCCATTTCGTCGCGGTTCACGGCCAGCAGGATCGGCCAGTCGTCGCCCGGGCGGTGCAGGATGACGAGGGTGCACATGATCGATTCCTAATAGTCCGTTTGTCCCGTCGGCGCCAGAGCCCACCCGATATTAGAGCCCGCCCGATATAATCGATCATTGGCGTGGGTGGCGCGTTTCCGTTGCGCCCCCGTGCGTTCGACCGTAGAATTTTCGGGCGCACGAAAGGCATCGGGAGAAGGGCTTGATGGAAGACACATTTCGCAAACGCGAGAAAGGCTACGAGGCGAAATACAAGCTGGAAGAGGAAATGCGCTTCAAGGCGGCGTCGCGGCGCAACAAGCTCCTTGCGCTGTGGGTCGCCGAACGGTTGGGGATGACCAGCACCGAGACCGATACCTATGTCCAGGAGGTCGTGCACTCGGACCTCGACGAGCCCGGGCTTGACGATGTCGTCCGCAAGGTGGTCAAGGATTGCGAGGAGCGCAAGGTGCCGATCACCGAGCCGGAGCTGCGCGCCGAAATAGAGCGTCTCAACGCCATCGCCCTCAAGCAGGTCAGCGACGAATATCCCAAGCCGCTCGGTCCCGATCACGGGCCAATAGGCGGCTGACAGGCCGCCCCCCGCGGGAGCGTAATCCCGCTCTCGCTCAGCCCTCGCCGAACACCCGCTTGAATATCGTATCCACGTGTTTGGTGTGGTAATCCATGTCGAACAGGGCGGCCAGGGCGTCGGCGTCCACATGCCGGGTCACCGCGTTGTCGGCGGTGAGCGAATCCAGGAACGTGCCGTTCCCCTGCCACACGGTCATGGCGTTGCGCTGCACGGCCTCGTAGGCGTCTTCGCGGCTCATCCCGGCCTGGGTCAGCGCCAGCAGCACCCGTTGTGAGAAGACCAGACCGCGCAGCCGGTCCAGGTTCTGCCGCATGGCATCCGGGTAGACGACGAGCTTTTCCACCACCCCGGCCAGGCGCGCCAGGGCAAAGTCCAGGGCGATGGTCGTGTCGGGGGCGATGATTCGCTCCACGGACGAGTGCGAGATGTCGCGCTCGTGCCACAGCACCACGTTCTCCAGCGCCGGCATGACCGCGGCACGCACGACCCGCGCCAGGCCGGTCACGTTCTCGGTGAGGATGGGGTTGCGCTTGTGGGGCATGGACGACGACCCCTTCTGGCCCGGGGCGAAGAATTCCTCCGCCTCGCCCACCTCGGTGCGTTGCAGGTGGCGGATTTCGGTGGCCAGACGCTCGACCGAGCTGGCGATGACCGCCAGGGCGGAGAAGAAGGCGGCATGGCGGTCGCGCGGGATGATCTGGGTGGAAATGGGCTCGGCGGCCAGGCCCATTTTCCCGGCCACGTGTTCCTCGACGAAGGGGTCGATGTTGGCGAACGTGCCGACGGACCCGGAAATGGCGCAGGTGGCGATTTCCTCGCGGGCCGCTTCCAGGCGCCTCCGGTTGCGCTGGAATTCGGCATGAAAGCCGGCCAGCTTGAGGCCGAAGGTGGTGGGCTCGGCATGGATGCCGTGGCTGCGGCCCATGCAGGGCGTGTGCTTGTGCTCGAAGGCCCGTTGCTTGAGCGCCGCCAGGAGCCTGTCGATGTCGCCCAGGAGGATGTCGGCGGCCCGGGCGAGCTGTACCGCGAGGCAGGTGTCGAGCACGTCGGACGATGTCATGCCCTGGTGCACGAACCGGGCCTCGGGGCCCACGTGCTCGGCCAGGTTGGTGAGAAAGGCGATGACGTCGTGCCGGGTTTCGCGCTCGATCTCGTCGATCCGTCCGACGTCGAACCGGCCGCGCTCCCATACCGCCTTGGCGGCGTCGCCGGGGATGACCCCGAGCTCGGCCTGGGCGTCGCAGGCGTGGCCCTCGATCTCCAGCCAGATGCGGAATCTGCTCTCGGGCTCCCAGATGGCGGTCATCTCGGGCCGGCTGTAGCGTGGGATCATTGTGGCCTCGCGGCGGTTGAGAGGGCAGGGAGTCCCGGGAATTCTGGCAATTGTACTAGAAGCACCCGATGTTGAGAAACATGATATGGTCCGCCCGCCGGGGCGGTGCCATCCCCGCCCCCACCGAGAGGTTTCCCTTTGGACGCAGCCACAGGCCCTTTTCCCCCGGAACCGCGCACCATTCCCTTGATCGAGGCCGGCAACGGCGGCCCCGTGGCCCTGGCCGAGGCCGCGCCGGAGCGGCTGCGGGATATCCTCACCCTGGGCCGGCGCCATTACGGCCGCATCGCCCTGCGCCTGGGGGATTGGGCCGGCCGGCGCTGGCTGGCCAAGTCTGACAGCCCCTATGGCGGCGAAATCGCCGCCGTGGCGGCGCGGGGCGGGCAACCGGGCGCCTTCCTGCTCAACCTGTCCTACGAATGGACCTGCACGACCGGGGTCGGACCCGACCCTTCGGGAACAGGCGCCCGCATGTTGCGCACCCTGGACTGGCCCCTCGACGGACTGGGCGCCAACCTGGTCGTCGCCCGCCACGAGGGGGACATGGGGCCGTTCTACAACGTCACCTGGCCCGGCCTGGTCGGCGTCGCCACGGCCATGGCGCCGGGGCGCTTTTCGGTCGCCCTCAACCAGACGCCCATGCGCCGCTACAGTCCGTGGTGCTGGCTGGACTGGAGCATCGCCCGCGGACGCTGGTGGCGGTCCCGGGCCGTTCCGCCGATCCACCTCCTGCGCCGGGTGTGCGATACCTGCCGTACCTACGCCGACGCCAAGGCGGCGCTGGTCGAAACGGCGCTTTGCCTGCCCGCGTTCTTCACCCTGAGCGGCGTCACCCCGGATCAGGGGTGCGTCGTCGAGCGCCTGGAGGACCGGGCCGCCGTGCGCGAGGCGCCGACCTCGGTGGCCAACCACTGGATGGCCTTTGACGTCCTGGACCGGCCGCGGGGCGAGGACAGCGTCGGGCGTTGGCGGATGATGGAGCAGGCGCGCGAGCGTGCCGCCGCCGATTTCTCCTGGGTCGTGCCGCCCATCCTCAACCAGACCACCCGCATCGCCGTCATCGCCAACGCGGCCAAGGGGCTCCTCATGGTCCAGGGCTTCGAGGCCGACGGTCCGGCGACCGCCGTGTTCACTCTCTGAGTACCCTGGGGAACACGGCGAACCAGATCAGGGTCGCCACTTCCACGGCCAGGATCACGCCGAAGGCGGCCTGGTAGGCCACGGGCGCGTAGCCGCCGCTTTCGCTCACCGGCCACAGGTCGATCACCGCGCCGATTCCCCACTGGACCAGGAACGCGGCCAAAAAGACCAGCACGTTCAATCCGGTGATGACACGCCCGGCGAGCGCCGGCGGAAAGCTTTGCGACAGCACGGCGTATGACAGGATCCCGGCCGGCCCGAAGAACCCGAACAGGCCCCACACCACCGCCACCGACCCCGTCCACCCGAACGCCAGCGCCGCCTGGAGCACGATGAAGGTGCCCATGCCGCCGACGGCGACGGCGATGGGCTTGATGCCGAGGCGGCCGAGGCGTTCGGCGATGAGGCCCATGAGGAGGAACCCGGCGATCATCGCCATGGCGATCAGCAAAAGGTGATTGGCGACGTCGGCGCGCCCAAGCCCCGCCACGTCCCGCAGCCACGGTCCCGACCACAGGCTTTGGATGGAGAGAAACGCCGCCTGCGCCGCCACGGTCAGCGGCGCGATGCGCCAGAAGACGGGGCTGGTGAAGACCTGCACCACGCCGCCCACCTGGTCGCGCAACGGGGCCGGCGGGTAATCGCTTTTGCGCTCGGGGACGACGACGAAGATGGCGGCGGCGGCGGCCAGGGTGAGGACGCCCAGGAAGACGAACACGCCGCGCCAGTCGGTCACCTGCAGCGCCGCCTCCACCGGCACCGTTCCGGTCAGGGCGCCAAGGCCGCCGACGGCCATCTGGCAGCCGTTCACAAGCGGGATGCGGGGGCCGGGAAACCACATCACGAACGCCTTGAACGCCGCCATCAAACAGGCCGACACCCCGAGCCCGATCAGGGCGCGGCCGAGGATCAGACCCGAACGCGTCTCGGCGGCGGCGAAGACGAAGGCGCCGAGGGCGGCGAAGGCCAGAAGCGCCGCTTCCGTCCGTCGCGGTCCGAAACGATCGAGCACGATGCCGAGGGGAAGCTGAACGGCGGCGAAGGTCAGGAAATAGGCGCTGGTCAAAAGTCCCAGGTCGGCGGCCGTGAGGCCAAGGTCCCGGACGAGATCGGGCGCGATCACCGCGTTGATGACCCGGAGAAGGTAGGAAACGAAATAGCCGAAGGCAAAGGGGACGAAAACGCGGAGCAGGGTCATCTGGGGATGCTCGGACGTGGGGTTTGCGGCGCCGGAGGCGCGGACGGGACACACACGCCCGCCCATGGCCCCGGCACCGGGCGATCAAGGAGGGTAGGGCCGAACAGGGGCCACTATTCCTCCTTCAGGGGCACCGCGGTTTCCACGTCGGCCTCGAGCCGCCAGCCTCCCCGGGCGCGGCGCCACACCGTGAAGGCGCCGTAGGCCAGTACCGCCGTCGCGAATACGGGCCGCGGGATGCCGCCCATCATGTAGAGCGGCACGGATACGGCGAAGCACGCCGCCGGCAGGTAGAAGAGCGTCCACTTCTTTTTGCCCCGGTGCGACTGAAACAAGGGAAAGAGGGCGGAAAAAATAGCGATGGTGAAGAAGAACAGCGACCACGGCCGGGTGAAGAAGGGCGAGATGTCGGTGGTGATGGCCATGGCCCGGGCCAGGTTGAGCTCGGCGATGTTGCCCAGCACCACGCCCAGGATCATCGGCGCCAGCGGGAAGCCGAAATGCCGCATCAAGAAACCGAGGATGCCGAACCACACCAGCGTCCAGACGTCGAACTCGATGTTGTTGATGGCGAAGACGCCGATGCCGCAGAAACCGAGGATCACCCCCGCCAACACGTACATGCGGACCCGGGTCACCAGCACGAATACGCGGAGCATGAACGACTGCAGGCCGATCATCATGAAGGTGGCGACGAAGAAGGCGATGAAGATGGAATAGGCGATCAGCGGTTCTTCGGCGATGAAGGTGGGGCTGGGGATGACGTCGTGGATCAAGAGCGCCCCCAGCATCACCGCCGTCGTCACGTCGCCGGGGATGCCCAAGGCCATCATCATGATCAGCGCGCCCCCTTCGACCGCGTTGTTGGAGCTTTCCGGCGCGATGATGCCGTCGGGAATCCCGGTGCCGAACTTCTCGGGGTGCTTGGAGGCCTTCTTGGCCTGATCGTAGGCCAGGATGTTGGCGATGGAGCCGCCGGCGCCGGGCAGGATGCCGGTGAAGACGCCGATCAGCGCGGACCGGATGACGATGGTCCAGCGCTTCAGGACCTCGCGGACGGCCCGGCGGTGCTCGATCCTGACATAGAAGGTTCCCCTCTCCGTCAGGGATTTTCGCGCCGCTTCGGGATTGCGGACATCCCTCAACAACTGGCTGAAGGCGAACAGGCCGATGAGCACGGCGATGAAATCGAAACCCTGCAGCAAGGTGTCGGAGCCGAAGTTGAAACGCGCCATGCCGATGGCCTCGTCCTCGCCGACGGTCCTGATCAGCAGCCCCAGCGCCCCGGCGATCAGGCCCTTGACCATATGCTTTCCGGCCAGGCTGGCGGTGATGGTCAACGCGAACATCACCAGCATGAAGTAGTCCCAGGGATTGAATTCCAGCCCGATCCTGGCAAGCTGCGGCGCCAGGGTGACCAGCAGGATGGCGCTGATGATGCCGCCCGCGAACGACGACCACACGCCGATGCCGAGGGCCAGGCCCGGTTCGCCCCTGCGCGCCATGGGGAACCCGTCGAACGTGGTGGCCACCGACGAGG
The DNA here is from genome assembly GCA_046756945.1 of Rhodospirillales bacterium. Taxonomy (GTDB): domain Bacteria; phylum Pseudomonadota; class Alphaproteobacteria; order Rhodospirillales; family 2-02-FULL-58-16; genus JACZQZ01. The sequence goes on along the minus strand of JBHHXI010000008.1, from coordinate 29,266 downwards.
GCGTCCCCGGGATGCCGGTCAAAATCCCCGCCATCAGGCCGCCCGACAGACCGCCGACCAGCACGCTGACCATGGTCGCCAGCCCCTGGGGTGCCGGCATGCCGAAGGTAAACGGCAGCGTCAGCACCACCGCCATGGCAATGGTGAAGCCGGGGATGGCGCCGGCGATCAGGCCGCCGGCAACGCCGACCATCATCAGGATGACGGTCTTGATGGTTCCAAGCTCGACAAAAGCCGCAAGGATGTTTTCGATTATCACTTCGGCTTTTCCTTAGAACCGGCCGAGAATCATACCCGGCGGCAGCAGGACGCCGAGGCCGAAGGTAAACAGGCTCCACATGCCGCCGATGGCCAGCAGCGCCACGGCGGCATGGAGAACCATGTTTTTCCGGTCCCAGCCGCCGAGCGCGCCCAACAGCACGAAGACGAAGGTGACCCCGCCGATCAGCATGCCGAGCACCGGCAGCGTCGCCAGGTAGGCGAAAAACAGCACGAAGCACCAGATCGGGTTCTTCCAATAATAGATCCAATCCCGGAAATTCGTCAGGGAGGGGCCTTGTTCGCCGTCTCTTTCATCGGGGCCGGCGCGCAGGGACTGGACCAGGTAGATCAAGGACAGGAACGCCAGCACGCCGAGGACGGCCCGGGGCCAGGTGGACGGCATCAGGACGCCGTAGTCGGGCTGGCGGATATCGAAGCTGGCCCAGAAGAAGACGCCGCAGAAAACGAGCAGGACGATGGCGATGACGACATCGCGGTTGAGACGTTGCATGGCGGTCTCGTGGCGATCGAGCGCTGAAAACGGCCCGGACCGGCGTTACGGCCCGGGCCGTTTTCGAGTGGTTTCGCCCGATGATTTTATTTTTTGTACATGCCGATCTTGATGGCGACCTTTTCATAGTCCTTGTAGGTCTTTTCCGCCCACTTGCGGTATCCCGCGGGTCCGACCCATTTGATGTCGGTGCCTTTGGCGTCCATCTGTTTCAACAGGTCCGGGTCCTCGGCCGCCTTCTTGAAGACGTTGGACCAGTGCTCGATGATGCGCTTGTCGGTGCCCTTGGGCGCGACGATGCCCCGTTTCAGGGCGAACACCATGTCGACGCCCAATTCCCTCATGGTCGGCATGTTCGGCAGGTGCTTGGAACGCTTCGTGTCGGCGATGGCATAGCCCTTGAGGTCGCCGCTCTCCAGGTACTTGCGGCCCGAGGCCACGTTGAGCACGCCGAGCTGGATGGCGTTCGACAGAAGCGCCGTCATCCGCTGCCGCGTGCCGTCGAACGGCACGTACTTGAACTTCATGCCGGTCAGGTCCTCCATGATCAGCCACATGAACTGGCTGGTGGAGCCGAAGGTCGCGCCGGTGAGGATGGTTCCCGGCGCCGCCAGCGCCGCCTTCTTGAGCTCGGCGAAGTTGTTCCACGGCGCCTGGCCCGACGCGCCGACGATATCGGGCGTCGACGTCAACAGCGCCACCGTGTCGAAGGCCGGGAAGTGGAACTTGATGCGGCCGTTGAGGAAGCTGGTGATGGCGCTCTGGTGGATGGCAAACAGCGTGCAGCCGTCGGGCTTGGCTTTTGCCGCTTCCTTGGCACCCTTGTTGCCGCCCTGGCCGGGAACGGTCACGACCTTGATCTTGGGCGTGACGTTCAGCTTCTGGATGGTCTTCTCGAAGATCGAGAAGATCACGTGGGTTCCTCCGCCCGCCTTCCACGGCACGATCAGTTTGGCCGTTCTGCACTTCGGGGCCTGGGGTTGGGCCACCGCGGCGCCGGGCGTGAAAGCCAGTGCCACGGCGACCGCGGCGACGCCAAGGATGGTGTAGGTTAGTCTCTTTCTCATTGTATGCCTCCCACATTGAAATCACAGGTAACCCGGGGGTAAAGGCACACAAAAACTCTGCCGCATCATGGCCGACAGAGCGGTCAGGCGCCCTCCCCCTTGCAAATTTTGCTTGCGCCAGTCTAGCCTGTACCCTCTGGACTGACTACCCCTGCGTAAGCGCATCCAAGAACATTAACGGTTTCGTGAACGGGGGCGATGCCTTGGCACCACCGGCACAACAGGAGTTCCGGGTCGGCGTGGGCGGCTTCGGCACCATCGGAGGCGCGGTCGCCGCACGCCTGGATCACGGCATTCCGGGGCTCCGGCTGGCGGCCGTCGCGGCGCGCGACGTGGAAAAGGCGCGCCGGCGCATGGAGGAATTCCGCAACCCGGTGCCCGTGGTCTCCCTCGGCAAGCTTGCCGGGGACGCCGACGTGGTCGTGGAATGCGCGCCGGCGGGCGCCTTTGCCGAGGTCGCCGGGCCGGCGATCCGGGCCGGGCGGATATTCGTGCCCGTCAGCGTCGGGGCGCTCCTCGGCGCCCCCGGACTGATCGATCTGGCGGTCGAGACCGGTGCGCGCATCCTCGTTCCCTCGGGCGCGCTCCTTGGTTTCGACGCGGTGCGCGCCGCGGCCGAGGGCGACATCCGCTCGGTGACGATGGTCACCCGCAAACCGCCCGCGGCGCTTGCCGGGGCGCCGTACCTGGCCGAACACGGCATCTCCGTCGACGGCCTTACGGCGCCGCTCAAGGTTTTCGCCGGCAACGCCGGGGACGGTGCCAGGGGATTCCCGGCCAACGTGAACGTGGCCGCGGCGCTGAGCCTGGCCGGAATCGGGCCGGAACGGACGCGGCTTGAAATCTGGGCCGATCCTGGCCTTACCCACAATACCCACGACATCGAGGTCGACGCCGACAGCGCCCGCTTCCGGATGACCATCGAGAACGTGCCGACGACGGAAAACCCGCGCACCGGGCGCATCACGGCGCTCAGCGTCGTCGCCGTGCTGCGCGGCCTCGCCGCGCCGCTCAAGGTCGGCACCTAGCGCCCCCTACCGCCGGGCACGAGGGATCGCTCAAAAACTCCTGGCCTTCTCGCGCAGCACGAACTTCTGGATCTTGCCCGTCGACGTCTTCGGCAAAGGGCCGAACACCACGTGGCGCGGACATTTGAAGTGGACCATGTTGTCGCGGCACCATGCGATGACGGTTTCGGCGGACAGGTCCGCGGCGCCGGGCTTCAAGGCGACGAAGGCGCACGGCGTCTCCCCCCACGTCTCGTCCGGCCTGGCGACGACCGCCGCCTCCATCACGTCCGGGTGCCGGTGCAGCACCTCCTCTATCTCCAGGCTGGAAATGTTTTCCCCGCCCGAAATGATGATGTCCTTGGAACGGTCCTTGACCTCCATATAGCCGTCGGCGTGCATGACGGCCAAATCGCCGGAATGGAGCCAGCCGCCGGCGAAGGCTTCGCCGGTGGTCCCGGGGTTCTTCAGGTACCCCTTCATCACCGTGTTGCCGCGCACCATCACCTCGCCGAGGGTCCGGCCGTCGGCGGGCACCGGCTCAAGGGTCTCAGGCTTCGCCACCATGAGATCGTGCATCGTCGGGTAGCGCACGCCCTGGCGGGCCAGTTTGGCCGCCTTGTCCTCGGGCGTCATGGCGTCCCATGAATCCTGCCAGGCGCAGAAGGTTGCCGGGCCGAAGGTTTCGGTGAGGCCGTAGAGGTGGGTGAAACGGAACCCCATGCGCTCCATGGCGGTGATGACCGCACTCGGCGGCGCGGCGCCGCCGGTGGCCACCTCCACCGTCTGGCCGAAGGACGCTTTCGCCTCGTCGGGCGCATGGATGAGCATATTGACGACGATGGGCGCGCCGCACATGTGGCTGACCCCGTGTTCCGCGATCAGGCGGAAAATCAGCGCCGGGTCCACCGTGCGCAGACAGACGTGGGTTCCGGCGACCGCGGTAACGGCCCAGGTATAGGTCCAGCCGTTGCAGTGAAACATCGGCAGGGTCCACAGGTAGACCGACTTGCGGGTCAGCCCGAACACCATGGCGTTGCCCAACGCGTTGAGAAAGGCGCCCCGGTGGTGATAGACCACGCCTTTCGGGTCGCCCGTGGTGCCCGACGTGTAATTGAGCGCCAGGGCCTGCCACTCGTCGGCCGGGTACGACCAGGGGGCTTCGGGATCGCCGTCGGCCAGGAAGGCTTCGTAATCCATCTCGCCCAGCAGCTCGCCGCCGTCGGCCAGCGGATCGTCGATGTCGATGACGACGATGGCGCGGCCGATCTTCGCCAGGGCCTCCTTGACGGCGGGCGACAATGCGCGATCCGTGATCAGGACCTTGGCTTCGCCATGGTTGAGGATGAAGGCGATGGTTTCGCCGTCCAGCCGGTAATTCAGGGCGTTCAGCACGGCGCCGGCCATGGGCACGCCATAGTGCGCTTCCAGCATGGCCGGCACGTTGGGCGCCATCACCGCCACCGTGTCGCCGGGCCCCACGCCGCGTTTCTCAAGGGCGCTCGCCAGACGGCGGCAGCGCTCGTAGAACGCGCCGTAGGTGTAGCGCATCGGGCCGTGGATGACGGCCGTCTTTTCGGGATAGACCGAAGCCGTCCGGGCCAGGTAACTGAGCGGTGTCAGGGGCTGGTGGTTGGCCGGATTCCGGCCCAGGTCCCGTTCGTAGATGTTGGTCACCCGCTGCGGCTTGATCACGGCGCTGCCTCCCCCTCCCGCGTCAAACGTGACGATGCCGCCGATTTTATCCCGCCCGGGTCGATATGTATCGAAAAGTACTCTCGTTCACACCGCCGCGACCGCGGCGCCGCCACTATGGATTATCCCGTCGGAAGCCGCTAAGGTCCGGCAGCGGCGCTCCCGGTTTTGGCGGGATTTCGCCTGTACTCAATGTTGAAACCGAATATGAACGGGTTGGGGTAGTGATGGCGGGAGACTTTGACAATAAAAACGTCGGAATGGTGGCGGCGATAATCGGGGGTATTGTCCTCTTGCTGGGATTTGGGGGTGTTTTCGTTATTCTTTTATGACCGCGGGTTATATCGCCCTTGGCATTATCGTGGGGTTCGTCCTTGGCGTGATTCTCCCATGGGTGCTGTTGCGCAAGCTTGAGCACAAGGACGAGGGAAAAGAATGAGGGGCTAAGGCCCCGTTCGCGGCCGGGCCCTTTTCCGCACAGGCCAACGCCACGCCGGCGTGCCGCACAGCGGGTTTCGGAGGGGATCCACCGACACCCGTTTCATCACCGTTAAGCGACAGGGACAACGCGCCAGGCCCTCCCGGCACCCGGCAATACTTGCCGCGTCCGCTTGGCGCGCGTGCTCCGCGTCGCCGGAAACAGTGTGGCGCCACCCGGCGATTCCCCACAATTTTCCTTGTTTTTCAGAAGGACCACCGTTCTCCCGCCGGCTGGCGCGGAATTTGCTGGGTAGCGGGCGGTTGAAATTCACTCGGGCGTCAGGTTTCGGCTCCTGCACCAACAAGGAGAATGAGGCTCTGGCAATGATCAAAACCAAAATAGTTGCGCTGGCTTTGGCGCTGACGGGTTTTGCGGGCTGTAAAGCGGCGGACCCGTTCAGCCTGTTCCGCCAGGATGACTACAAATTCGGTATCGGCAGTCCCCCCAACACACAACCGTTCAGTTCCTATCCCCAGCCGGATGGCACCAGCGTCGTCATCAAGGTAAGGAAGAAAATCTGACGGGCGGGCGCGGGGCGCACGGCCGAAGCACCCGAAGAGGCGATGGAACGCGCCGCTTAAAGCAGTCCCATGGTCTTGAAGGAGTTGTAGCCGTCCTTGCTGACGACGAGGTGGTCGTGCAGGGCGATCCCCAGCTTTTCGGCCGCCTCCCGGACCTCCCGGGTCATTTCGATGTCGGCTTTCGACGGCGTCGGATCGCCCGACGGGTGGTTGTGGACCATGATCAGGGCGGTGGCGCCCAGCTCGAGGGCCCGCTTGACCACCTCGCGCGGATAGACCGGCGTGTGATCGACGGTCCCCTTCTGCTGCACCTCGTCGGCGATGAGGACGTTCTTGCGGTTGAGATAGAGGATGCGGAACCGTTCGGTGTCTTCGTACGCCATGCTGGTCCGGCAGTAATCGAGGAGCTTTTGCCAGTTGGCCAGCACCGGGCGCTGCATCACCTCGCCGCGCGCCAGGCGCACGGCCGCCGCCTCCACCGTCTTCAGGGCGAGGACGGCGGCCTTGCCCACGCCTTCCACCTCCTCGAGCGCCCGCGGATCGGCGCCGATGACCTCGGCGAAGGAGCCGAAGCGCTTGAGCAGGGCCTTGGCCAGGGGTTTGACGTCCCGGCGCGCGTGCGCGGTGAACAGGACCAGCTCCAGAAGCTCGTAATCGGGCAGGGCGTCGGCCCCCGCCTTGGTGAAGCGCTCGCGCAGGCGCTTGCGGTGGCCCGTCTGGTGGGGGGTGCCGGGCATGGCGTCAGACGTCGTACGGCGGCCGGTCGAGCCCGGCCGGGGAAAGGGTGAAGACCTCGTAGCCGTCGGCGGTGACGCCGAGGGAGTGCTCGAACTGGGCCGACAGCGAGCGGTCCCTGGTCACCGCCGTCCATTCGTCGTCCAGCACCTTCACCGGGAAGGCGCCGGCGTTGATCATCGGCTCGATGGTGAAGAACATGCCCTCCTTCAGGACTTCGCCTTCGCCCGGCTGGCCGAAATGCATGACGTTGGGGGATTCGTGGAACACCCGCCCCAGGCCGTGGCCGCAGAAGTCGCGCACCACCGAGAAGCGCTGCGCTTCGACGAATTCCTGTATGGCGTGTCCGATATCGCCCACCGTCGCCCCCGGCCGGACCACCTTGATGCCGCGCCACATGGCCTCGAAGGTCACGTCCACCAGGCGCCGGGCCTTGACGCCGATATCGCCGACATCGCCGAGGTAAAACATGCGGCTGGTGTCGCCGTGCCACCCGTCGAGGATGACGGTGACGTCGATGTTGAGGATGTCGCCGTTCAAGAGCCTTTTTGCCCCGGGAATGCCGTGACAGACCACGTGGTTGACCGAGGTGCAGATGGACTTGGGAAAGCCCCGGTAGCCGAGGGGCGCCGGGACCGAGTCGTGGGAAACGATGAAGTCGTGGCAAAGTCTGTCCAGCTCCTCCGTCGTCACCCCCGGCTTCACATGGGGCGTGATGAAGTCCAGGGTTTCGGCGCCCAGCCGCCCGGCCCTGCGCATGCCCTCGAAGTCTTCGGCGCCGTGGACGGCGACGGGCCGCTTGCCGGCGGCGATGAAATCCGCGCTCATGTCGCTCATGGATCGATTCCGTCTTTCCGCATGGCGGTCCTTCAAGTCCCGGCCCTTCCGCAAATAGCCAATTCCACCGGCGCGGCCACGTCGATTCCGGTCACCGACATCGTGCATCCATAGCACAAAGCCTCCACCCCGGCCGCCATTGCGTGCTCCAGGGTGGCGGCATAGGCGGGATCGATATCCGCGGCAATGGAAAAATTCGTCCCGTCCTCGCGCTGCACCAGGTACACCATCACGGCGCGCTTCCCCTGGCGGGCCATCTCCGCCAGCTCGGCAAGGTGCTTCGTGCCCCGGGCCGTGACCGAGTCCGGAAATTCGACCGGCGCGTCCGCGCCACTGCCGCGCTTCATGGTCACGTTCTTGACCTCGACGAAACATGTGGGAAGACCGTCGTCCTCGAGCAACAGGTCAATGCGTGAGTTGCGCCCGTACCTGACCTCGCGGCGCAGGGAGCCATAGCCGGCCAGCTCGGCGATGGCGCCGTTGCGTAACGACTCCTCCACCAGCCGGTTGGGGTGGGCGGTGTTGATGCCGACGAGTGCGCCGCCGACGCGGATCATCTCCCAGGTGTAGCGCAGCTTGCGCTCGGGATTGCGGGCCGGCGACAGCCACACCTCCGAGCCCGGCGCGTCGACGCTCAACATGGACCCGGGATTGGGGCAGTGCGCGGTGACCGCCTCTCCGCTGTCCAGTTCCACGTCGGCCAAAAATCGCTTGTAGCGTTTGAGCAGCCTGCCGCGGATCAGGGGATCGGGGAAATTCATGGGGGAAAACTACCCGGCGTCGCAGGGCGATGGCAATCAGCGTGATTTGGCCTTCTCTCCGGCGGGTATCTCGACCGTGCCCAGGGCCTCGGCCAGGCGCGTTTGGGCGCTGCCGGGCGTGAGCGGTTTCTGCTGGGAGGGGTGCGGCGCCCAGGCGGTGAGGGTGATCACGTGGAAGGTGGCGGGGACGCGGCCCGCCGAATCGCCGAACATTTGGCGGTAGCGCTCCGCCGCGGCCTCGAGCGTGGCGCGGCGGGTCCACGTCTTCCGCCTCCCGGCGACGGCGTTGCTTTCCCCCATGCCGCGCAGGTCGCTCATCAGGCCGGCGGGATCGCCATAGGATACGGTGATGGTGTCCGAATCCACCACCGGCAGGGCGAAGCCGGCGCGCTGCAGGAGGTCGCCGGCGTCGCGCACGTCGGCGAACGGGGAGACACGCGGGCTGAGGCCGCCTTCCCCGGCGATCTCGGCCTCGGCCAGGGAGGCGCGAAGCTCCTCCAGGGTGTTGCCGCCGAGCATGGCGGCGAGAAACAGGCCGTCCGCTTTAAGCGCCCGGCGGATCTGCACCAGGGCGCCCGGCAGGTCGTTGATCCAGTGCAGGCTCAGGCAGCTTACGATCAGGTCGAAACATTCTCCGGCGAAGGGCAGGAGTTCCTCGTCGGCGGCCAGGCCCAGGGGCCCCGCCCGGCGGGCCATTTCCGGCGACAGGTCGCACTGCACAAGGGTCTCGATGCCGCCCCGGCCGTTCAGCAGCCGTCCCAGTTCGCCGCCGTGGCAGCCGAGGTCGAGGGCGACGGGAAAACGCCGCTTGATGTCGTCGAGCCGGTCCGCCAGGCGCTCGCCCACCTCGCGCAGGAGGAAGTCGTGGTCCTCCAGCCCCGCCGCCGCGCGGTCCCGGTGGCGGCGCACCGTCGCGCGGTCGAACACGTGCATCGTTCCGGACATGCCGCCCTTCCGCATTTCCCTGGCATTTCTCCCTATAGTATCATGGTATTTACCGTGCCACTTTAGAACAGCGAATTACGGCGGGGGCGGGGACGACGCCACGATGATCAACGGACACGCTCGCGAAGCGCAGGATCGGAGCACTCCGGCGCGGGGGGGAGTCGCGGCCTCCGTCGGCCGTTTTGCCACCCGCACCCTCGATGTCCTGCTGCCGCCCCAGTGCCTGCGCTGCGGCGCCATGGTCGACGCGCCCGGCGTGCTCTGCGCGCCGTGCTGGGATCGGATCGTTTTCCTCGGCCCGCCCGAGTGCCACTCCTGCGGCCTGCCCTTCGAATACGACGCGGGCGAGGGCGCGCTCTGCGGCGCCTGTGCGCGCAAGCGTCCCCCCTACCGGCGGGCCCGGGCGGCGATGGTGTACGACAACGCCAGCCGCCGCCTGGTCCTCGCCTTCAAGCACGGCGACCGCACCGATACGGCGCCGGCGTTCGGCCGCTGGCTGGTCCGCGCCGGGGGCGACCTGATCGCCGACGCCGACGTGGTGGCGCCGGTGCCGCTGCATTGGACGCGGCTCTTCGCCCGCCGCTACAACCAGGCGGCGCTGCTCGCCCACGCCGTGGGGCGGCTCGCCGGGATCCCGGTCGTTCCCGATGCCCGGGTCCGCCACCGGCGCACGCCGTCCCAGGGCCGGCTCAGCCCGTCGGCGCGCTACAGGAACCTGCGCGGCGCCTTCGCCGCGCCCCGCTCCCGCGTCGCGGCGATCAGGGGGCGCCGCGTGCTGCTCGTCGACGATGTCCTGACCACGGGCGCCACGGCGTCGGCGTGTGCGCGCACCCTGCTCCGGGCCGGGGCCCGGGCCGTCGACGTGCTGACCCTGGCGCGGATCGTGCGGCCGGCGGGTTGAATGTCATCGGCAACGGCGCGCGAACGGCCCGCCGGTGCCGCGCATGGGGGAACGACACTTGCCCGAGGTTGATATCTACACGACGCCGTTTTGCGGCTTTTGTTATCGCGCCAAGGCGCTCCTGGACAAGAAGGGCGTGCGCTTTACCGAGATCGACGTGACGGTGACGCCGGGCGCACGGCAGGAGATGATGGAACGCGCCGGGGGCCAGCGAAAGGTCCCCCAGATTTTCGTTGACGGCCGCCACGTGGGCGGGTGTGAAGAGCTGTTCGATCTGGAGTCCCGGGGCGCGCTCGACTCCCTTCTCGGGGCGCCGCCGGAACCCGAAGGCGCGTCATGACCGGAACCTTCAAGGCCGCCTGCGTACAGACCAATGCGTCCCGCGACATCGCCCCCAGCGTGGAAGCCGCCTGCGCGCTGGTGCGCGCGGCGCGCGGCGAAGGGGCGGACCTGATCCTGTTGCCGGAAAACGTCTCCATGCTGGAGCCGCGCAGCCGGCTCGTTCGCGAGAAGGCGGCGCCCGAGGACGAACACCCGGCGCTGGCCGCCTTCCAGGACCTGGCGCGCGAGACCGGGGCCTGGCTGCTGGTCGGCTCCCTCACCGTCAGGCTTGCCGCGGACAAGGTGGCCAACCGGTCGTTGCTGCTGGACGCCACGGGCGCGATCGTCGCCCGCTACGACAAGATCCACATGTTCGACGTCGACCTGGGGGACGGGGAGAGCTACCGGGAATCGGCCATCTTCGAGCCCGGCGGGCGGTCCGTGCTGGCCGAGACGCCGTGGGGTTCGATGGGCATGACCGTGTGCTACGATCTGCGGTTTCCCCATCTGTACCGGAAACTGGCCAAGGGCGGGGCGCGCTTCCTCACGGTGCCGTCGGCCTTCACCCGGACCACGGGACAGGCCCATTGGCACGTCCTGCTGCGCGCCCGCGCCATCGAGAACGGCTGCTTCGTCTTCGCCCCGGCCCAGTGCGGCGTCCATGCCGAGGGCCGGCGGACCTTCGGCCATTCGCTGATCGTCGATCCCTGGGGCACGGTGCTGGCCGACGGCGGCGAGGACATGGGCGTCGTCACCGCCGATATCGATCCGGCGATGGAAAGCGAAGCCCGCCGGAAGATCCCGTCCCTCACCCACGACCGGCCCTTCGACTGAGGCCGGGCGCTTCTCCTCGGCGGTCAGTCCGCCGGTTCGGCGAACGGGTCGGGCGCCGCTTCCGTGGCCGGGCTGTTGGTGACCACCGCCGGCGCCGGTCTTTCGTTGACGTGCAGGCGGAACACGTCGGGCCGCGCGTAGTGGCCGGCGACGTCGAAGTCGTACTTGCCGCGGGCGATGTCGTCCATGTCCAGTTCCGCCGTCAGGATGCGCTCGCCATCGAACTCGGGGCCGGCGAGAATCCGGCCCAGCGGATCGACGATGCAGCTGCCGCCGCGCGAGATCACGGTGTCCGGGTCGTTTCCCTGGATGGCGTCGTAGTCCCTGGGGAAGTCGCCCCGGCGGGTGAACTGGTTGCACGACAGCACGAAGCAGCGGCCTTCCAGGGCGACGTGCCGCATCGAAGACGTCCAGGTGTCGCGGTCGTCGGCCGTCGGCGCGCAGTAGAGCTGGATGCCTTTGCCGTACATGGCCATGCGCAGCATCGGCATGTAGTTCTCCCAGCAGATGACGGCGCCGAGGCGCCCCAGCGGCGTGTCGAACACCGGCAGGGTGGCGCCGTCGCCGAACCCCCAGACCAGCCGCTCCATGGCGGTCGGCATGAGCTTGCGGTGCTTGCCCAGATACCCGCCGTCCGGCGCGAAGAACAGCACCGTGCAGTAAAGCGTGCCGCCGTCCCGTTCGATGACGCCGATGACCAGGTAGACCCGGTTCTCGCGGGCGATCGCGGCCAGGGTCTCGGTCGCCGCGCCGGGTACGTCGACGGCGCTGTCGAAGTAGCGGCGGAAGTCCTCGCGGCCCTCCGGCCGGCGCAGGCCGACGCGGGCGCCGAAGTCGAGCCCCTTGGGGTAGGCGGACACGAAGGCCTCGGGGAAGACGACAATCTGGGCCTTCTCGCGGGCCGCGTCGGCGGTCAGCGCCCGCACCTTCTCGAGAGTCCGTTCCCGGTCGAAGGGGACCGGCGCGGCCTGAACGACCGCGGCGTGTACCGTTGTCATGGTTGCTCCTTTTCTGGCCGGTCGGGGTCGGCGGGATGGACCCGGTGCGGCTCGGGCTCGCCGTCCTCGCGGGTGCCGGTGCCGAGATCGTTGACCGCGCAGATGCGCTGGATGACGCCGGGAAGGGGGCCCCTTTGCACGATGCCGTGTTCATAGGCGACCACCTGCAGCCGGCCCCGCACCAGGTCCGGAAGCTCGCCGCTCTGCAGCAGGTGATCGGGGTTGCGCGGGCGGGTGAACCGTTCGTTGCCGCGGGCGAACGTTTCGTAGATCAACACCCCGCCCGTTTCGACGGCGGCGAGGAGGAGGGGAAACAGGGGACGGTGCAGATAGTTGGTGACCACGAGGCCGGCGAACGTGCGCCCGGCGAAAGGCCACGCATCGCCGCCCTCCAGGTCCGCCCGGACGACCTCGGCCCTGGGGTCGGCGGCAAGGTCGGCCACCGGCCCGACGTCCCGGTCCACGGCCACCACGGCGTAGCCCAGGCCGAGGAAGTGGCGCGCGTGGCGGCCCCCGCCGCAGGCCACATCGAGCACCGTTCCGCCCTTGGGCACCAGCGCGGCGAAGCGCCGAACCCACGGCGACGGTTCGGTCACCCTCAGGTGACGGGGCGTGCGGGGCGGTTGGCGGGCCTTTTCCATTTGTTAACCGCTTGTGCCGTATCGTTGGCAAAGTCGGAATATAATATTATAATATAAACAGTTATTTAGCGTGGAATGTCGGCAGAGGGCCATGATTCTTTACCAGCTCGCATGCAACAACGCCCACCAGTTCGAGGCTTGGTTCCGTGATATCGCCACCTACGACGCGCAAAGCGGGGCGGGGGACATCATGTGTCCGTTCTGCGGCAGCACCGGCGTGACCAAGGCGCCCATGGCGCCCAACGTGGCCACCGGCGCGCGCAAAGGCGCCACGTCCGAAACCCGGGCCCGGGAAGTGGCGGAACAGATCATGCGGGCCGTCCACAGGCTGCACCGGCACGTCGAGGAAAACTGCGAATACGTGGGTGACAGGTTCGCCGAGGAAGCGCGGAGCATCCATTTCGGGGAAACCGAGGAGCGCGACATCTACGGCGAGGCGACCGACGAGGAGGCAACGGAGCTGGACGAGGACGGCATCGAGTTCCAGCGCATTCCCTGGACACCACGCCGGGACAGCTGAGATTCCCCCGCCGCGGCCCCGGCATTCCAGGTTCTCGCTACAATCGGTCAGGTTCAGGAAGCTCCAATTATCAGCGGGGACGGGTCCGTCCCGTAGCCGCCTAACCCTTCACGGCGAACGCCAGGTAATTCACGTCCACATCCGAGCTCAGGAACCAGTCGTCCCTGAGGGGCCCGTAGGTCATCCCTTTCAGGGCCACGATCTCGACGCCGTGGGCGCGTAGGCCGGCGGCCAGCTCCGAGGGCCTGACGAACTTGCGCCAGTCGTGGGTGCCGGGGGGGATCCAGCGCAGCACGTACTCCGCCCCCACCTTGGCCAGCGCCAGGGATTTCAAGGTGCGGTTGATGGTCGATACCACCATCACCCCGCCCGGCTTGACCAGGGTGCAGCAGGCCTCGTGGAAAGCGTCCAGGTCGGCGACGTGCTCCACCACCTCCATGTTCAACACCACGTCGAACCGCGTCCCTTCCCCGGCCAGCACTTCGGGCAGGACGCAGCGGTAATCGATGTCGAGACCGCTTTGTGCGGCGTGAAGTCCGGCGACGCGGACGTTCTGTTCCGCCGCGTCGATGCCGGTGACGCCGGCGCCCAGGCGCCGCATGGGTTCGCTGAGCAGGCCGCCGCCGCAGCCGATGTCGAGAATGTCGAGGCCGCGGAACGGCTGCGCGGCCGATCCGTCGAGGCGCAGATGGCCGACCACCCGGTCGCGGACGAAGGCGACCCGCACCGGGTTGAGCTTGTGAAGCGGCCTGAATTCGCCGTCCGCGTCCCACCAGGCGTCGGCCATGGCGGCGAAGCGGGCGACTTCGTCGGCGGACGCGGTTCCGCTTCGGCTCGATCGCGTCTTGCGGTGGGGCGTGCGGGCCACCGGTTCCTCCCTTTGGCCATGAGAGTATGGATAGGCGCCCGCCGCACCGCAACCGGCTCGGCGCAAATCCCGGCGAAACAGCCACATGCATCTCCCAAAGCCTTCCCATGGGGATGCGGTTGCGGTATGGGAAGCCGGGACGACCGTCAGGGAAGACAGGCGATGGCCCGGATCGTGCAAAAATTCGGCGGCACTTCGGTCGCGGACGTCGACCGCATCAAGACCGTTGCCCAACGCGTGAAAAACGAAGTGGATGCCGGCAACCAGGTGGCGGTGGTGCTTTCGGCCATGGCCGGGGTCACCAACCAGCTGATCACCTATGCCAGCGAGATCAGCAGCCTGCACGACGCCCGCGAATACGACGCCGTGGTGTCGACCGGCGAGCAGGTCACCGCCGGCCTGCTGGCGCTGGCGCTTCAGGACAAGGGCATCACCGCCCGCTCGTGGCAGGGATGGCAGATCCCCATCCGGACCGACGACGTCCACGGCAAGGCCCGCATCATGGGCATCGAGACCGAGGAGCTGGAGCGCCGCCTGGCGCTGGGCGAGGTCCCGGTGGTCACGGGATTCCAGGGGCTCGGCTCCGACAACCGGATCACCACCCTGGGCCGGGGCGGTTCCGATACCAGCGCCGTGGCGCTGGCGGCGGCGCTGAATGCCGACCGGTGCGATATCCATACCGACGTGGACGGGGTGTACACGACCGATCCACGTATCGTTGCCGGGGCGCGGAAGCTCGATAAGATCACCTATGAGGAAATGCTGGAGATGGCGTCGGCGGGGGCCAAGGTCCTGCAGACCCGGGCCGTGGAACTGGCCATGAAGCGCGGCGTGCGCCTGCAGGTCCTGTCCAGTTACGCGGATGGCGCGGGCACGCTTGTCGTTGGGGAGGATGAGATCGTGGAACAGGAACTGATCAGCGGCATCGCATACAGCCGGGACGAGGCCAAGATCACCCTTATCGGGGTCGCCGACCGGCCGGGCGTCGCCGCCGGCATCTTCGGGCCCCTGGCCGAGGCCGGTATCAACGTCGACATGATCGTCCAGAACGTATCCGCCGACGGCAAGGCGACCGACCTGACGTTCACGGTCGCCAAGGGCGATCTGGACCGCGCCGTCCGCGTCGTCGAGGAAATGCGCGACGCCCTCGGCTACGCCGATCTGGTTTACGACCCGAACGTGGTGAAGGTGGCGGTCATCGGCGTCGGCATGCGCAGCCACGCCGGCGTCGCCCAGCGCATGTTTCGGGCCCTGGCCGAGAAGGGAATCAACATCCAGGTGATCTCGACCTCGGAAATCAAGGTGAGTGTGCTGATCGCCGAAGAGTACACCGAACTGGCCCTCAGGTCGCTGCACGCGGCATACGGTTTCGAGGACGACTGATACCATGGGGTTGGCCGGGCCGGGCGATCGCGGCATCTCCATGGTCCCGGCGGGCGCCGGACCCGTGAAGACAACAATCCGAAGCGCTTCCGTCGCCCTGTTAAGAGACGACATGAATTCCCGTTGCGGTCACGCGCGGCGCGGTATTCGCGAGAGACTCAAGGCATTCGCGAAAGACCATGAAGTGGTGACTTAACTTGTCTTCAACAGCCTGTTCAGGGGCCGGTGTTTCGGTCTTGAATTTTCTCGACAACTGTTGAGAATGAGAGCACTTTTTGTGAGGAATTCCCGGGGCCGGCCGCCGCCCGATCCGTAACCTTAAGTTCCTTTGGAAAAGCCGCTGCGGGTTGGCCGAACGGCGGCGCGCCCGTTCCGGGGGATGGAGTGTCCGGGGAAGCCGTGAACGCGAATCAGTCCCCTCCGGAAATCGAAACCGACAGTCAGGTGGAGCGCGGGAGCGGCCCGGGTGTCGGCGCGCTCCTGCACGCGTCGCGCCTCAGGTGCGGCGAGGACCTGCGCGACGTGGCGCAGATCCTGCGCATCCGGTATGTCCATCTCGAGGCCATAGAGGCCGACCGTTTCGAGGACCTTCCGGGACCGGCCTATGCGGTCGGGTTCGTTCGCGCCTACGCCAAGCACCTGGGTCTCGACGCCGATGAAGTGGTCAACCGCTTCCGGGGCGAGACGACGAATATCGGCGAGACTCCCGAACTCAGCTTCCCCGTGCCCGTGCCGGAGGGAGGGATTCCCGGCGGCGCCGTCCTCTTTGTCGGCGTCGTCGTCGCCGTATTGGCCTATGGCGGGTGGTATGTCAGTTCGGCCAAAGAGGGCTTTTTCACCGAGCTGGTTTCTCCCCTGCCCGACCGTCTTGCCGCGCTGTTGACGCCGGGGGACTCGTCGACCCCGGCGCCGGACACCGCCAGGGAGGACGGCGAGGGGAAGGCGGAGAACCCATCCCCGCCGGCCCCGGCAACCGTGGCCGCCCCGCATCGGGAGACACCCTCTCCCCCGGAAAAGCCGGACCAGGGGGGCCAGGACCGGATATCGGGCGAGCCCGCCTCTTCGCCGCCCGCGCAAACCGAAACATCGGCAACATCGGCGGCCGACACCTCTTCGGCCGCCGCACCGGCTGCGGAGGCCGGTCCGCCGGACGCAGCGGAGACCGGGACGCCGGAACCGGCGTCGACGGCCGCCGTGCCGGCGGAGAAAGCGCGGGACGCCCGGGCGGCCGCCGGGGCGGCGGCCCCGGGCGGCGGCGGCCAGGCGCGCCCGGACGAAGAGAAAGCGGCTGAAAAAGTGGCCGGGAACGTGGCCACCGGGGACTCCGGGGATGCCGGCGGCGGCCATGGCGTACCGGCGGCGCCGCCGATGGGCGATTCGCAATCCTCCGGCGTCGACCGGGAATCCGCGCCCGCCGGGGCGCCCCAGCCGGTGGCCTCGGGCGATGCGGCCGGGGCCGGGGAACCCTCTCCGCCGGCCCTGACGGCGGATGGCGGAGGAGACACGGCGCCCGCCCCGTCCGCACCGGCGGCGGAACCATCCGCGGCGGGGGAAGGCGGGTCCGCTTCGGCGACGGTCGAGGCGCCGGCGGCGCCGGCGGCGCCGGACGACGGCGCCCCGGCAGGCACGACGGCGGCCATCGATGCCGGCGGTTCGGGGCATGCGGTCCGGGACGGGGCCGAACCCTCCCGCGAGGTGGCAGCCGTTCCCCCGGCAAACGACGCCTCCGCCGGGACGACGCGGACGGCACGTGTCTTCGGCACCGGAAACGCGGGTTCGCGCATCCTGGTGCGGGCCAGGATGAACAGTTGGATCCAGGTTCGCGACGACAACGGCAACAGGCTGCTGCTGACGCGGCTGCTGAGGACCGGCGACACCTATCGGGTTCCCAACCGCCCGGGCCTCAAGCTGTTGACCGGCAACGCCGGCGCACTGGAAATCCTGGTCGACGGTGAAGCCGTGCCGTCCATCGGTCCCCTGGGCGCGGTGCGCCGGGGCGTGGCGTTGGACATCGAGCGTCTGCGCCAGGGCACGGCGATTCTCGAGTGACGCCGGCGCCGCCCGGCCGGTTATGCGCATCGCGCGGTCTGTAAGGGGTTGACCCTCCGTCCCACCCCGTCGGGACGGGCCGGGCGTGGCGTAGCGAAACTTGCCTCGACGACTACACAGACGGGAATATCGGGGATATAATCTCAATCCTTTCCGCGCCCCGCGGGTGTCCCGGACGCCCGCGCAGGCCGACGTGAGAACGAACAGTATGTCCGACACCCCGCAGGCGTTTGCGCGGCGCAGGAGCGTCCCGGTCACGGTCGGTGACGTGGTCATCGGCGGCGATGCGCCCATCGTCGTCCAGTCGATGACCAACACCGACACGGCCGACGTCGAAGCGACCGTCGCCCAGGTGGCCGAGCTTGCCGGCGCCGGATCGGAGCTGGTGCGCATCACCGTGGACAGGGAAGACGCGGCCAGGGCCGTTCCCCGAATCCGCGAGCGCCTGGACAGCCAAGGTGTCGACGTCCCCCTGGTCGGGGATTTCCACTACATCGGGGACCGGTTGTTGACCAGGTACCCGGACTGCGCCGAGGCGCTGGCCAAGTACCGCATCAACCCGGGCAACGTGGGGGTCGGCGAGAAACGGGACCAGCGGTTCTCGACCATGATCGAGGTGGCGCTGCGCACCGGCCGTCCGGTGCGCATCGGGGTCAACTGGGGCAGCCTGGACCAGGACCTGGTGACCCGGATGATGAACGAGAACGCCGCCCTGCCCGAGCCCAGGGAGGCGGCGGAAGTGACCCGCGAGGCCCTTGTGGTCTCGGCCCTGGCCAGCGCCGGGCGCGCCGAAGAGCTCGGCCTGGGGCGGGACAGGATCGTCCTTTCGTGCAAGGTCAGCGGGGTCCAGGACCTGATCGCCGTGTACACGCGCCTGGCCGCGCTGGGCGACCATGCCCTCCATCTGGGGCTGACGGAAGCGGGCATGGGGTCGAAGGGAATCGTTGCCTCGGCGGCGGCGCTGTCGGTCCTGCTGCAACAGGGAATCGGTGACACCATCCGCATTTCGCTGACGCCCGAGCCCGGCGGCGACCGCACCCGCGAGGTGGTCGTCGCCCAGGAGATCCTGCAGACCATGGGACTGCGCTCGTTCACGCCGCTGGTGACGGCGTGCCCGGGCTGCGGCCGGACAACGAGCACGGTTTTCCAGGACCTCGCCGAGCGGATTCAGGCCCATGTGCGGGCCCGGATGCCCGTCTGGCGTGAGGAGTACGTTGGCGTCGAGACCATGAGCCTTGCCGTCATGGGCTGCATCGTCAACGGTCCCGGCGAAAGCAAGCACGCCGATATCGGCATCAGCCTGCCCGGCACCGGCGAGGAACCCGCGGCCCCGGTCTTCATCGACGGCAAGAAGGCCATGACCCTGCGCGGCGCCAACATCGCCGGGGAGTTCCACAGGATCGTCGACGACTACGTGGCGACCCACTACGAGAGGCGCCAGGCCGGCCAACCCGAAGCGGCGCAGGCCGGGCACGCGGAGCGCCCGGTTCCGCCCGCCGCCGCCCAGTAGGCGGGCCGAAGAGGCGATGCCTGCCCTGCAGCCGGTCCGCGGCACCCGCGACATCCTGCCCGAGGAACTGCTGCGCCACCGCCACGTCGAGCAGACGGCCTTCGAGATTGCCGCGCGCTACGGGTTCGCCGAGATATCGACGCCGATCTTCGAGTTCACCGACGTCTTCTCGCGTACCCTGGGCGATACCTCCGACATCGTGACCAAGGAGATGTATGCGTTCGAGGACCGCAGCGGAGACAGCATCACCCTGCGCCCGGAGTGTACGGCGGGCGTCGCCCGCGCCGTCATGTCGAACGGCCTCGCCCAGCACCTGCCGCTCAAGTTTTTCTGCCGCGGACCGATGTTCCGCTACGAGCGCCCGCAAAAGGGACGCCAGCGCCAGTTCCACCAGGTCGACGTGGAGGTGCTGGGCGTCGCCCAGCCCCTGGCCGACGTGGAAATCATCGCCCTCGGGGCCCACATCCTGGAGGCGCTGGGGGTGAGCGAAAAAGTCACCCTCGAGCTGAACACCCTGGGCGACGGCGAAAGCCGCAACGCCTACCGGAAACACCTGGTGGAGTACCTTGCCGAACACCGCGACCGGCTTTCCGACGACAGTCTCTCGCGCCTGGAGCGCAATCCCCTGCGCATCTTCGATTCCAAGGACAAGGGCGACCGCGCCGTCGTCGCCGGGGCGCCGCTGTTGACCGACAGCCTGAACGGCGCCTCGCGGGAGTTTTTCGACGCCCTGTGCGAGGGGTTGCAGGCCGCCGGCATCGCCTATCGCCTGAACCCGCACCTGGTGCGCGGCCTGGACTATTACTGTCACACGGCGTTCGAGTTCACCACCGAGGCCCTGGGCGCCCAGGGCGCGGTGTTGGCGGGCGGGCGCTACGACGGCCTGATGGAACAGATGGGCGGGCCGCCGACGCCGGCGACGGGCTGGGCCGCCGGCGTCGAACGCCTGGCCATGTTGATCGAGGAGCCGGCGCCGACCGTCCGGCCCATCGCCGTGGTGCCCGTCGGCGACGGTCCGCACCACGGCGCGTTCGGCGTCGCCCAACGGCTGCGGCGGGCCGGGTTCGCCGTCGAGCTGGGATTTTCCGGCAGCCTGGGCAAGCGCATGAAACGGGCCAACAAGATCCATGCCCGCGCCACCGTGTTGCTGGGCGAGGACGAGCTGGCGCGCGACGCGGCGACGGTCCGCGACATGGATACCGGAGAGCAGTCGGACGTGCCGCTGGCGTCCCTGGAGACCCACCTCGCCCGCTACCGTTAGCGCCGCCATGGCTAAAACGTCTTTCCCGAAAGGCCGGCCGCTCGTCGTCGGCGCCAACCACCGCTCCAGTTCCCTGACGGTGCGCGATCGCCTGTTCGTGGAAGACCCCGCGGTGCCGGCCTTCCTCCACAGCCTGCGCCGATCGGGGGTCGAGCAGGCCATGGTGCTCTCCACCTGCGAGCGCATCGAGGTGCAGGCGATCGATGACGATGCCGAGGACGCCGCCCGGCGCATCACCCAGGTCATGGCCGAGCACGCGGAGTTGTCGCCCGCCGAGCTTGACGGCCAGCTCTACGTTCTGACGGGCGCGGAAGCGGTGCGTCACATCTTCACGGTCACGGCGTCCCTCGACAGCCTGATGATCGGCGAGCCCCAGATCCTGGGCCAGGTGAAGGCCGGCCACCGCATGGCCCGCGACGCCGGCATGAACGGGAGCGAGCTGGAGGCGCTTTTGCAGGCGGCCTACGGCGCCGCCAAGCGGGTGCGCAGCGAGACCACCATCGGCCAGCGGCCGGTTTCCATCGCCGCCGCGGCGGTGCAGGCGGCCCAGGACCTGCATGGCGACCTGGGGCGCTGCACCGGCCTGCTGGTGGGCGGCGGCGACATGGCGGCGCTGGTCGCCGACGGCCTTCTTGCCGCCGGGCTCAGCCATCTGACGGTGACCCACCCCAGCGAGGCGCGGGCCGAGGCCGCGGCCCGCGCATTGGAATGTCACGTGGCGCCCTTCGACGGGCTGGCCGGGCTTTTGGCGGACGCCGATATCGTGCTAACCTCCATGGGCACGCGGCGCCACGTGGTCACCGCCGACATGGTCACCGCGGCGCTCGGCAAGCGCCGCCGCAAGCCGGTGTTCCTGGTCGACACCGGCATCCCCGGCGACATCGAGCCGGCGGTGAACCGCATCGACGAAGCCTTCCTCTATGATCTCAACGACCTGGAAAGGGTCGCCATGGAAGGCCGTGCCACCCGCGAGACCGAGGCCGGCGCGGCATGGAGCATCATCGGTGCGGAAGTGGCCGGGTTCCTGCGCGGGCGGGCGGAGCGCACCGCCGTCCCCGCGTTGACGCGGCTGCGCGAACATTTCGAGGCGGCCCGCGGCAAGGCCCTGGCCGACGCCGGGAACGACGCCGAAAAGGCGACACGGCTGCTCGTCAACCGGTTGCTGCACGGCCCCTCCGAAGCGATGCGCGCGCTCGCCCGCATGAGCGGCTCCGGCGGCGCCCCGGGGACCGGCGCGGGCGAGGCGAGCGATTGGCAAACGGCCGAACGGGTGCTCGAGCGCCTGTTCGGCCTCGATGCCGGGAAAGGCCCCACCGACGATGGGGACGACGGAAAGGAGACGGCGGAATGAGTCTGGACGCGAAGCTGGACCGGGTTGTCGCCCGCGCCGAGGAGCTGAGCGCCATCCTCGCCGGCACCGATGCGCCCCCGGCCCGCGACTTCGTCCGCCTGTCCAAGGAGTACGCGGACCTGATGCCGGTGGTCGAGGGCATCGGCGAGCTGCGCAAGGCCCGGGAAGAGCTGGAGAGCCTTCAGGCCCTGATCGACGATGCGGAAAGCGAGGCGGATATGCGCGCCCTCGCCGAGGCCGAATACCGCGAGGTCAGGGAAAAGATCCCCGCGCTCGAAGACCGGCTCAAGGTCCTGCTGCTGCCCCGGGACGAGGCCGACGAACGGAACGCCATCTTAGAGGTGCGCGCCGGCACCGGCGGCGAAGAGGCGGCGCTGTTCGCCGCCGATCTGTTCCGCATGTACCAGCGCTACGCCGAGGTCCGGGGCTGGACGTTCGAGGTGATGAACGTCAACGAAACCGGCATCGGCGGCTACAAGGAGGCGATCGCGTCGGTGTCCGGACGCGACGTGTTCGCGCGGCTGAAGTTCGAATCCGGGGTGCACCGCGTGCAGCGCGTGCCGACCACGGAATCGAGCGGGCGCATCCACACCTCGGCGGCGACGGTGGCGATGCTGCCCGAGCCCGAGGACGTGGACATCCGCATCGACGAGAAAGACCTGCGCGTCGACCGCTACCGGTCCAGCGGTCCCGGCGGGCAGTCGGTCAACACCACCGACAGCGCCGTGCGCCTGACCCATCTGCCGACCGGCATCGTCGTCATCTGCCAGGACGAAAAGTCCCAGCACAAGAACAAGGCCAAGGCCATGAAGGTGCTGAAGGCGCGGCTTTACGAAGAGGAGCGGTCGCGCAAGGAAGCAGAGCTGTCGGCGACCCGGCGCAGCCAGGTGGGCACCGGCGACCGCTCCGAGCGCATCCGCACCTACAACTTTCCGCAAGGCAGGGTCACCGACCACCGCATCAACCTGACCCTGCACAAGCTGGAGCGCATCATGGACGGGGAACTGGACGAGGTCATCGACGCGCTCGCCGCCGAGGACCGGGCCAGCCGCCTGGCGGAGCTTCCGTGACCGCCCCGCACACCGTCGAGGCCGCCTTTTCGGCGGCGGCCCGCCGCCTGGCCCGGGCCGGCATCGCCGGGGCGCGGCTCGACGCCCGCGTCCTGGTCGGCCACGCGCTCGGCGCCGCCGCGGCGGCGGTGCCGGGATGCCCCCGGCGCGGCCTGACGGCGGATGAGCGGCGCCGGCTGGCGGCCCTGGTGGCGCGGCGGGCGCGGCGCGAGCCCCTGGCCCACGTCGTCGGCAGCCGGGAATTCTGGAGCCTGCCGTTCGCGGTCACGAAGGATGTCCTGGTGCCGCGGCCCGATTCCGAGACCGTGGTGGAGGCGGCGCTGGGCCGGGTGCGGGAGCGGGACGCCCGGCTCAACGTCCTCGACCTGGGCACCGGCAGCGGGTGCCTGGTGCTGGCCCTGCTCAGCGAGCTGCCGCGGGCGCGCGGCGTCGGCGTCGACATCAGCGCCGCGGCGCTCGGCGTGGCCCGCGCAAACGCCCGCGCCCTCGGTCTCGAGGGCCGCGCGCGCTTCGTCCGCGGCGACTGGGGCGCCGGGCTCAGCGGTCCGTTCCAGGTGATCGTCGCCAACCCGCCCTACATTCCCGACGGCGACGTCTCGGCCCTGGAACCGGAGGTTTCGGCCTTCGAGCCGCGCCTGGCGCTGGCCGGCGGCGCCGACGGCCTGGACGGCTACCGGGCCGTGGCGCCCTGGCTGGCCGGGCTGGTAGCGCCCGGGGGCGCCGTTTTCCTGGAAATCGGCGCCGGCCAGGGCCCGGCGGTGGCCGAAATCGTGCGCCGGAACGGCCTGCAACACGTTGAAATAAAACGTGATCTGGCCGGAATCCCGCGCTGCCTCGTGGCCGTGCCGCGGACCCGGCGAAATGGCCGAAAAAAGGGGTTGGAAAGCGGGGCTATCCCGGCTACGGTGGACCCCAGGTGAACATAGGGGCCATTGGGGTTCCACGCCTTCGGGCGCCGTTCACCACCCGCTCCTTCCACGCTGACGCCGAACACGGTTCGGATTCTGGTCGTGCGGGCCACGCAGGCTGTATGGGCCATGCGTAAGCTGAGGGGAGCACTGTGCAGCGAACCATTACGGGTACCATGAAACACGGTTCCAATCCGAGACGGGCGCGTTCCCGGGGTAACGGGAAGCGCCATCCCTCGCAGAGAGGCGGCCAGTCCATCGAGAGCAACGGACCCGAAGTAAAGGTCCGCGGCACGGCCCAGCAGGTGCAGGAGAAATATCTGGCACTGGCGCGCGACGCGTTTTCGGCGGGCGACCGTATCGCGGCGGAGGGATACTTCCAGTTCGCCGAACACTATCACCGCATTCACCGGGCGGAACACGGAGGCGGCCACAACGACCGGCGCCCGCACAGGGTACCGCCGCCCCCGCAGTCCGATCTCGCGGCGGTGAAGCCCGCCGAGCCGGCCAAGGCCACCGAGCCCACCAAGGCCACCGAGCCCACCAAGGCCACCGCGCCGACCGAGCCCAGCAAGTCCGCCGAGCCGGCCAAGGCCACCAAGCCGGCCGAGCCGGCCAAGGCCACCAAGCCGGCCGAGCCGGCCAAGCCCACCGAGCCCGCTACTCCTTAAGAGCCCTCAGGCGGGCGCCCGGATCTCGTCTCCCACAGAGACGGCGCCACCCACCGTCACGCTCGCGTACAAGCCCAGGTCGACGTGCCCGAAGCCCCGTTGCAGGGCCCTGGGGATGTTCATGTCGCGCGCCGCCGTCGCCGGGCTGACGTTGGTCGCCGCGCAGCGGGGGATGCGCTGGGTGACGCGCAGGCGCGCCCGGCCGACGGCGATCTCGGTATCCACCCAGGCGAAATCCGCCCACGCCCCGGCGCCCTCGAAATAGAGGTTGGCGCGGAAGCGCACCGGATCGACGGGCGCCCGCGTGACCCGTTCCAGATCGCGCACCGAGGCCAGGTTGATGAGCGAGACCACGCGTTCCGGGTGATCGGAGAACATGTGCCCCGGCGGCGCCTCCAGGAGGCGCGGCTTGGCCCGCGCCTCGCCCTTCATGTAGGCGGCGAAGAAGTCCTCGATCACCGCCCGTCCGACGGGCTCGGTGATGCGGCCGTGGACCACCTCCCTGCCGTTCCGGGAAACCGTCAGCAGCCCCGTCTCCGCGTCGAAGCGGGTGTCCAGCGCGGCCAGCCGCTCGTTGCGCATGAGCATGAGAAAGTTGGTCTTGGGCACCCACCGGGGCGAATCGCGGTCGATCCGCACCGAGGTGTCGGCGAGCACGAAGCGGCGGTCCCCGTCGACGCCCTGGCCGGGGCTGAGCTGCACGCTGTCAAGCACCTCGGTGCTCAACCCCTTGACCGGAACGCGGCGGATGTCGGCGACGGTGATGGGCATGGGTGCAAAATCGCGGGCGCGTCCTTGCATGTCAATGGGTTGGATGCCATGCGTCCCCCCGCCCCGCGCCTTGCGCGGGCCCGCTTTTTGCCCATATTAGGGCCAGGGAACCTATGGTTTTGGGGGCTTCCCGCGGCCTGGCCCGTGCGGCGCGGGAAGCCCCGGCCGCCTTGGACGAGGGGCTGAAAAAACATGGATTTCGGGAAATACACCGAGCGCGCCCAGGGCTTCATCCAGTCCGCCCAGGGCCTGGCGCTCCGAAGCAACCACCAGCAGATCACCCCGCTGCACATCCTCAAGGTCCTTCTGGAGGACCGCGAGGGGCTGGCGGCGAACCTCGTCGGCGCCGCCGGCGGCGATCCCGCCGGCGCCCTTCGGGGCACGGACGCCGAGCTCGCCAGGCTGCCCCGGGTCGAAGGCTCGGGCGCCGGCCAGGCGTACATGGCGGCGGACACCGCGCGCCTGTTCGAAGAGGCCGAGCGCATCGCCGACAAGGCCGGCGATTCCTTCGTCACCGTGGAACGGCTTCTGCTGGCGCTGGTGCTGGCGGCGGGCACGCCGGCGGCCACGGTGCTGGCCGACGCGGGCGTCACGGCGCAAGCGTTGAACCGGGCCATCGGGGACGTGCGCAAGGGACGCACGGCGACCAGCGCCAGCGCCGAGGATTCGTACAACGCGCTCAGGAAATACGCCCGGGACCTGACCGCCGAGGCCGCCGAGGGCAAGATCGATCCGGTCATCGGCCGGGACGAGGAAATCCGCCGCACCATCCAGGTGCTGTCGCGCCGCACCAAGAACAACCCGGTCCTCATCGGCGAGCCCGGCGTCGGCAAGACCGCCATCGTCGAGGGGCTGGCCATGCGCATGGTCAAGGGCGACGTGCCCGAGGGCCTGAAGGACAAGAAACTGATGGTCCTCGACCTCGGCGCCCTGGTCGCCGGGGCCAAGTTCCGCGGCGAGTTCGAGGAGCGCCTGAAGGCGGTGCTGGCCGAGGTCGTCGCCGCCGAGGGCCAGATCGTGCTGTTCATCGACGAGATGCACACCTTGATCGGCGCCGGCGCCGCCGAGGGTTCCATGGACGCGTCGAACCTGCTCAAGCCGGCCCTGTCCAGGGGCGAGCTGCACTGCGTCGGCGCCACGACGCTGAACGAGTACCGCAAGCACGTGGAGAAGGACGCCGCCCTGGAGCGGCGCTTCCAGCCGGTCTACATCTCCGAGCCCGGCGTCGGGGACACCGTCTCCATCCTGCGCGGCATCAAGGAAAAATACGAGATGCACCACGGCGTGCGCATCACCGACGCCGCCCTGGTCTCGGCGGCGATGCTTTCCAACCGCTACATCTCCGAGCGCTTCCTGCCCGACAAGGCGATCGACCTGATGGACGAGGCGGCCAGCCGCCTGCGCATGGAGGTCGATTCCAAGCCCGAGGAGATCGACGAGCTCGACCGCCGCATCATCCAGCTCAAGATCGAGCGCGAGGCCCTGAAGAACGAGAACGACGCGGCGTCGAAGGAACGGCTCAAGAAACTCGAAGTCGAGGTCGCCGGCCTGGAGGAAAGCTCCGCCGAGCTGACCCGGCAATGGCAGGCGGAAAAGGCGGCGCTGGCCGACGCCACCAAGGTCAAGGAGGAGCTCGACAGCGCGCGCATCGCCATGGACAGGGCCATGCGCGAGGGCCGCTTCGAGAAGGCCG
Organism: Rhodospirillales bacterium; assembly: GCA_046756945.1. Taxonomy (GTDB): domain Bacteria; phylum Pseudomonadota; class Alphaproteobacteria; order Rhodospirillales; family 2-02-FULL-58-16; genus JACZQZ01. The sequence goes on along the minus strand of JBHHXI010000008.1, from coordinate 2,695 downwards.
GCGAGCTCCAGTACGACGTCATCCCGCGGCTCGAGCGCGCCCTCGCCGACGCCGAGGAAGCCGGCGACGACCGCATGCTGGTCGAAGCGGTGACGCCGGAGCATATCGCCTCGGTGGTCTCGCGCTGGACCGGCGTCCCGGTGGAGAAGATGCTGGAAGGCGAACGCGACAAACTGCTCCGCATGGAAGACAGCCTGCGCCGGCGCGTCGTCGGCCAGGACGAAGCCCTGGCCCACGTCTCGGACGCGGTGCGCCGCGCCCGCGCCGGGCTGCAGGACACGGCCCGGCCCATCGGCTCGTTCCTCTTCCTGGGCCCCACCGGCGTCGGCAAGACCGAGCTGACCAAGGCCCTGGCCGAGTTCCTGTTCGACGACGAGGGCGCCATCCAGCGCGTCGACATGTCCGAATACATGGAGAAGCACGCCGTGGCGCGGCTGATCGGCGCGCCGCCGGGCTACGTCGGCTACGACGAAGGGGGCGCGCTGACCGAGGCGGTGCGCCGGCGGCCCTACCAGGTGATCCTCTTCGACGAGGTGGAGAAGGCCCACCCGGACGTCTTCAACGTGCTCCTGCAGGTGTTGGACGACGGCCGGCTCACCGACGGCCACGGGCGCGTCGTCGACTTCACCAACACCTTGATCGTGCTGACCTCGAACCTGGGCGGCGACATCCTGGCGGCCCAGGCCGAAGGCCACGATTCGACCGAGGTCCGCGGCCAGGTGATGGCGGCGGTGCGGGCCGCGTTCCGGCCCGAGTTCCTCAACCGCCTGGACGAGATCGTCCTCTTCCACCGGCTGGACCGCAGCCACATGGACGCGATCGTCGATATCCAGATCGGCCGCCTGGAACGCCTGCTCGCCGGGCGCAACATCAAACTGAAACTCGACGCCGCGGCCCGCGCCTGGCTCGCCGACGCCGGCTACGATTCCGTCTACGGCGCCCGGCCGCTAAGAAGGGTCATCCAGCGCGCCCTGCAGAACCCCCTGGCCGGGCTGATCCTGGCCGGCAAGATCGCGGACGGCGGGACGGCCCGGGTGTCGGCCGGCAAGGACGGCCTGGTGATCAACGGAATCAAGGCCGAGGCGGCGTAGGGCCGTATCAGGCCGGATCACGCACTGTCGGACCTGATCTGGCCGCGGGCGACTCCGAGAAGGGCGTCCATCTCCTGGCGCAACTGGTCCTCCGATACGCCGACGCCCTTTTCCGCGAAGTCCTTCATCACCTTGCGGACCACGTCGTCGTCGCCCGGTTCGTCGAAATCCGACGCCACCACCTCCTTGCTGTACGCCTCGGCGGTGTCGCCGGTCACGCCCATCTTTTCCGCCGCCCAAAGGCCCAGGAGCTTGTTGCGCCGGGCGATCACCTTGAAATCCATTTCGCCCTGGCGCAGGAAGTCGGCTTCGTGCCCCTTGTCCTTGGTGTCGGTGGGACGCCGCGGCGTCTTCCGTCGTTCTTTTCCCTCGTAGACCATGCCATCCGTCTCCCAAGCTTCTCCCCAGCGGGCATTTCCCAGGCAGCCCCGAAAGGGCCGCCAGTATACCCCCTTTTTCACGGGGGACCCATTTTTGAAATCCGATCCGGCGGGAGATCAGCGGCCGACCTTCCGCCGCCCGCCCCGCCGCCGCGCCTTTTTTTGTGCGATCCCTGTCGGCGCTGCGCGCCTCCGCGCCTTTTTTATGCGATCCCTGTCGGCGCTGCGCGCCTCCGCGCCTCTTGTATGCCAGACCGGTCAGGCTTTCTCCCCGGCGTCGCCGTGCAGGCGGTAGGGATGGGCCGGATAGACGCCGAGGATCTTCACCTCGTGCGAGAAGAAGTCCAGTTCCTCGAGCGCCAGCGCCACGTTGCGGTCCTCGGGGTGGCCCTGCACGTCGGCATAGAACTGGGCGGCGATGAAATTCCCCCCCACCAGATAGCTTTCCAGCTTGGTCAGGTTGACGCCGTTGGTGGCGAATCCGCCGAGCGCCTTGTACAGCGCCGCCGGCACGTTGCGCACCCGGAAGACCAGGCTGGTGATCAGCCGCCCCGCCTTGGGATGGGGGATGACCGGCTCGCGGGCCATGACCAGGAACCGGGTCGTGTTGTGCCCGGCGTCCTCGATGTTGGCCTTGAGCGAGACCAGGCCGTGGATCTCGCCGGCCAGCTGCGAGGCGATGGCGGCCTGGGTCCTGTCGCCGCCGGCCGCGACCCCGGCCGCCGCCCTGGCGGTGTCGGCGCGCACCACCGGCTCCAGCCCCAGCTCGCGGATCATGTCGCGGCACTGGCCGAGGGCATGGACGTGGCTGTGCACGTGGGTCAGGCCCTCCACCGTCGCCCCGTCAAGGGCCAGCAGGTGGTGGTCGACCCGCTGGAAGTGCTCGGCGATGATATGCAGCCCCGACGCGGGGAGCAGGTGGTGGATGTCGGCGACCCGCCCGGCCAGGGAATTTTCGACCGGAATCACCGCCAGCGCCGCCCTGCCCTCGTGCACGGCGGCAAAGGTGCCCTCGAAGTCGCGGCAGGGAAGGGTCGTCATCTCCGGCCGCACGCTGCGGCAGGCCAGGTCCGAGTAGGCGCCGGGGCCGCCCTGGAAGGCGATGGTCTTGTCGGGATCGGACATGGGTGTCGCCGCGGCCTGGTACCTAGTCGCCCGGCGCCAGCAGTGCGCGGGCGCGCTCGAGGTCGGCGGGAGTATCGACACCGAGGGGAACCGTGTCAA
>JBHHXI010000007.1:0-38787 GCA_046756945.1 Rhodospirillales bacterium | reverse complement strand
GTCCGGCTCCCTGGCCGCGGCCTCTTTGGCTTCCTGCGCCGCCTTCGCCGCTTCCTCGGCCGCCTTCACGCGCTCGACGGTCTTCGGCCGGGGCTGGTTTTGCTTGGTCTGCTCGGGAATAGCCGGCATGTCGATGATGCCGGCGTGGCCGCAAAACCTGGCGACGCGGTTGGTGGGCTGGGCGCCGACGCTGAGCCAGTGCCTGATCCGTTCCTCCTTCAGCACCACCCGCTCGGGATGGTCCCGGGGCACCATCGGGTTGTACGTGCCCACCCGTTCGATAAAGCGGCCGTCACGGGGGCTGCGGGAGTCGGCCACCACGATGCGGTAAAACGGGCGCTTCTTGGCGCCCCCACGGGACAGGCGGATTTTCAGGGACATTTCTCTGTTTTCCTCTTTTGTTGACCGGTTTCCGCTCAGCGCACGGGCGGCACGGGCGGCATGAAGCCCGGCGGCAGGCCGCCCCCGCGGGCCATTCCCTTCTTTCCCATCTTGCCCACCTTCTTCATCATGGCGTTCATCTGCTGGTACTGCTTGAGAAGGCGGTTGACCTCCTGCACCGACGTGCCGGAGCCGGCGGCGATGCGCCGCCTGCGGGATGCGTTGAGAATCTTGGAATTGCGCCGCTCGGCCGGGGTCATGGAGAGGATCACGGCCTCCTGGCGGGCGATCGTCTTGTCATCCACGTTGGCCCGGGCGAGCTGCTTCTTGATCTTGCCGACACCGGGGACCATGCCGAGCAGGCCCTGGATGTCACCCATCTTGCGCACCTGGCTCAACTGCTTGGCCATGTCGTCCAGGGTGAAACGGCCCTTCGCCATCTTCGCCGCCATCTTTGCCGCCTCGGCCTCATCCACCGTGTCGGCCGCCTTCTCCACCAGGCCGACCACGTCGCCCATGCCGAGGATGCGTCCGGCGACGCGCTCGGCCTGGAAGGCCTCCAGCGCGTCCAGTTTCTCGCCCACGCCCAACAGCTTGATCGGGCGCCCGGTGACCGCGCGCATGGACAGTGCCGCGCCGCCGCGGGCGTCGCCGTCGACGCGGGTGAGGACGATGCCGGTGATTCCCACCTTGTCGTGGAACTCCCGGGCCAGGGTGACCGCGTCCTGACCGGTGAGGGCGTCGGCCACGAGAAGGGTCTCGGTGGGCCCGACGGCGTCGCGCACGGCGGCCGCCTCGGCCATCAGTTCCGTGTCCTGGTGAAGGCGCCCGGCGGTGTCCAGGATGACCACGTCGAAGCCTTCACGGCGGCCCATCTCCATGGCCCGTTTGGCGATCGCCAGGGGCTGTTCGCCGAGGACCGCGGGCACGGTCGCGACGTCGGCCTGGCGGCCAAGCACGGCGAGCTGCTGTTGCGCCGCCGGCCGGAATACGTCGAGCGAGGCGAGCAGGACCTTTTTCTTGTCGCGCTTCTTCAGGCGCAGGCCCAGCTTGGCGCACGTGGTGGTCTTGCCCGACCCCTGCAGGCCGACCATGAGAACGGCCACCGGCGGTGTGCCCGCCAGATCGATGGCGGCGCCTTCGCCCCCCAGCATGTCCACCAGATGGTCATGGACGATCTTGATCACCATCTGGCCCGGGGTGACGCTGCGCAGCACCTCCTGGCCGACGGCGCGCTCGCGGACGGCGGCGATGAAGTCCTTGACCACGGGCAACGCCACGTCGGCCTCGAGCAGCGCCACGCGCACCTGGCGCAGGGCTTCCGTGATGTCGGATTCGCCGAGGGCGCCGCGTTTCCGGAGGCCCTCGAAGATCTCACCCAGCCGGTCGGTCAGGTTGTCAAACATTGCGCTCGGTCCAGCGGCGTTTCGTCCGGGCAATGAAAAACGCCAGTGCGCGAGACTCGCGGACTGGCGGAGCCCCGAAAGGCCTTCGCTCAGGCGGCGCACTCTATGAGCGGCCACACCCCGAGTCAAGAGAGCGCCCGGCGGCGTTGCAAAATCTCCGGGCCCGGCAAAATTTGATCTTGGTTAAGGCCGCGCCCGTCCCAATCTATTAAACTAACCTTAATGGTTGTAGTTACCCAACCCATATGGTTTAAGAGGTTGATCGTGGATCATGAAAAAACGTGCTTCCAAAGGGACGGCTGATCCCATCGACAGGTACGTGGGCTCCCGCGTGCGTGTCCGCCGTCTCGGCCTCGGCATGAGCCAGACAAAGCTTGGCCAGGCAATCGGTGTCACCTTCCAGCAGGTTCAGAAGTATGAAAACGGGGCCAACCGCGTCGGCGCCAGCAACCTGTACAAGATGGCCAAGGCCTTGGGTGTCGAAGTGGGATACTTTTACGACGGGATGCCGAAAGGTGCCGCGAAGGGTAAAGGCAAGGGCAAACGCGGCCGGCCGGCGAAGCCTTCGGTCGAGATTGCGGGCGACCCGACCCGTTCGCGCGAGATCATCACGCTCATGCACAATTATGCCCGTATCGAACACCCGCGGCTGCGAAAGCGGGTGTTCGAGCTGGTCAAGTCCCTGGCCAATTCACCATAGGTCCGCTGAGCGGCCACGCCGCCGGTGGCCGGGTTCGATGGGAGAGGACACCGACAGGGTGAGCGGTGAAATCGCGCCATGGTGAAAGGACCGGGACGCGGCAGCGGGTACGCCGGGGCACGATGACGGACTATGCGTCCGTGCAGGCCGCCGTCGCCGCCCACGGGCTGATTTGCCGGGGCGGATTCCACCCGCGCCCGGCCGATGCCGTGCCCGGCGCCGCCGGCACGCTGGTGCTGGTCGGCAACGCCGGTCCGCAGATGTGGAAGGCGTTTTCCCGCGGGCGCCGCGACGAACCCCACCCGCTCAACGGGTGGGCGCGCCGGGTCATGGGCACGGTGGCCGATGGGCTGGGCGCGCGGGCGCTGTTTCCCTTCGACGGCCCCCCGTATCTTCCCTTCCAGCGCTGGGCCCGGCGCGCCGAGCCGGTCCACCCGTCGCCCATCGGCCCGCTGATCCACCCCGACTTCGGCCTCTGGCACGCCTATCGCGCGGCCCTGGTGTTCGCCGCGACGCTGGCCCTGCCGCCGCCGGATGCGCGTCCCAGCCCCTGCGAGACGTGTTCGGAAAAGCCCTGCCTTTCCGCCTGTCCGGTGGACGCTTTTTCGACAGGCGCCTACGACGTGCCGGCATGCACGGCCCACATCTCGGCGCCGGCCGGCGCCGATTGCCTGGATCAAGGCTGCCGCGCCCGCCTGGCCTGCCCGGTCGGACGGTCCTACGTGTACGCCCCCGCCCAGGCCCGCCTTCACATGGAAGGGTTTCTCGCCGCACAGGGCGCCGCGGAGCCCTCGTAAAGCCGCCGAAACCTATGGACTTCTTTGGTTTGCGCGCCATATTAGGCCCGTTATGACGGCCGTTCCGTTCACCAAGATGCACGGGCTGGGCAACGACTTCGTGGTCCTCGACGCCCGCCGGGCCCCCTTGCGCATCGGCGCCCCCCAGGCGCGCGCCATCGCCGACAGGCACACCGGCGTCGGCTGCGATCAGGTGATCGTGATCGAGCCGCCGGCCAACGGCCTGGCCGACGCCTTCATGCGCATCCTGAACGCCGATGGCAGCGAGGTCGCGGCCTGCGGCAACGGCACCCGGTGCGTCGCCGCGATGATCATGAAGGAGAAGAATTCCACCCACGCCGCCATCGAGACCGCGGCCGGGGTCCTGGACGCCGCGGCGAAGGCGGACGGGCTGATTGCCGTCGACATGGGCCTGGCCGCCACCGACTGGCGGGACATCCCGCTGGCCGGCCCCGCCGACACCCTGCACCTGGACATCGCGGCGGGGCCGCTGAGCGACCCGGTGGCGGTGAGCATGGGCAACCCGCACGCCGTATTTTTCGTCGACGACGCGGAGGCCGTGCCCCTGGACTCCCTTGGCCCCCAAATCGAGCGCCACGAGATGTTCCCCCGGTCGACCAATGTGGAGGTGGCGCAGGTCCTGTCCGCGAGCGAGATCCGCCTCAGGGTGTGGGAACGCGGCGTCGGCATCACGCTGGCCTGCGGCAGCGGCGCCTGCGCCACCCTGGTGGCGGCCAGCCGGCGCGGACTCACCGGGCGCGCCGCCGACGTGATGGTGGACGGCGGGCGCCTGGGCATCGAGTGGCTGGACGACGGCCACGTGCGGATGACCGGCCCGGTGGCGGTCAGTTTCACCGGAACGCTCGGCGACTCGGTGCTGGAGTAGGCGCGACCGCCATGGCCCAAGCCCGGATCATCACCCTCGGCTGCCGCCTCAACACCTTCGAATCGGCGATCATGCGCGCCAACACCGCCGGGATCGAGGACACGGTGGTTATCAACACCTGCGCCGTGACCGCCGAGGCCGAACGCCAGGCCCGCCAGGTCATCCGGCGGCTGCGGCGCGAGCGGCCCGGGGTCCGGATCATCGTCACCGGCTGCGCGGCGCAGCTCGATCCCGGCGCCTTCGCCGCCATGGAGGAGGTGGACCGGGTCGTCGGCAACGCGGACAAGCTGGATGCCGCGCTTCTCACCGCCGACGACGGCGAGGACGTGGTGGTGTCCGACATCATGGCGCTCAGAGAAACCGCCGGGCCTTTCATGGCCGGCCCGCCGGTCACCGATTTCGCCGGCCGGACGCGCGCTTTCGTCCAGGTGCAGCAGGGCTGCGATCACCGGTGCACGTTCTGCATCATCCCGTTTGCCCGCGGCCCCAACCGCAGCGTGCCCCTGGCCCGCATCGTCGAGCAGGTCCAGGGGCTGGTGGACGGCGGCACCGCGGAGATCGTCCTGACCGGCGTCGATGTCTGCTCCTATGGCGCCGACCTGCCTTCGCCGAAGCGAAGCTCCGGCTTCGCGCAGGCAGGCGTGGCGGGCCGGCCGTCCCTGGGGCGGATGGTGCGCCACCTGCTGGAGCGCGTGCCCGCGCTCAGGCGTCTCAGGCTGACGTCCCTGGACCCGGCGGCCATGGACGATGACCTGTTCCGCCTGCTCGCCGAGGAACCGCGGTTCATGCCGCACCTGCACCTCAGCCTGCAGGCCGGCGACGACGTGGTGCTCAAGCGCATGAAACGGCGCCACACCCGGGCCGACGCCATCGAGGCGTGCCGCCGGGCGCGCCGGGCGCGCGCCGACGTGGTGTTCGGCGCCGACCTGATCGCCGGCTTTCCCACCGAAACGGAGCCCATGTTCGCCAACACCCTTGCCGCGGTGGCGGAGATGGGGCTGACGTATCTCCATGTATTTCCCTATTCGCCCCGTCCGGGCACCCCGGCGGCGCGCATGCCCGAGGTCCCGGCGACGGTCCGCAAGGAGCGCGCGGCCGTGCTCCGCGCCGCCGGCGAGAAGGCCCTTGCCGGCTTCCTCGAGAGCCGGATCGGCACCATCGCCGAGGTGCTGGTGGAAAAAGGGCGCAGCGGCCGCTGCCGGCACTACGCGCCGGTGCAACTGGGCTTCGACGCCCCGGCGGGCGCGGTGGTCGGCGCCCGCATCGCGAACGTCGTCGAGAGCCGCCTGGTCGGAACCCGGGCGGCATGAGCGGCGCCGACGGGGGCGGCGGGGCCGGCTGGCTGGGCCGGCTCAGGCGCGGGCTCGGCCGCTCTTCGGCGAAGCTGGCCGGCGGCATCGCCGACCTGTTCACCCAACGCAAGCTCGATGCCCAGGCGCTGGAAGCGCTGGAGGAGCTGCTCATCGCCGGCGACCTGGGCGTGGCGACGGCGGCACGGCTGGGCCGCTCCCTGGCCGGGGCGCGCTTTGACCAGGACGTTCAGCCGGAGGAGGTGCGGGCCGCGCTGGCCGACGACATCGCCGCCATCCTGGAGCCGGTGGCCAGGCCGTTCGTCCTCGATCCCCGCCTGAAACCGCACGTCGTGCTGGTCTGCGGCGTCAACGGCAGCGGCAAGACGACGACCATCGCCAAGCTGGCGAAGCCGTTCCGCGACCAGGGCCGCCGCGTCGTGCTGGCCGCCGGCGATACGTTCCGCGCCGCCGCCATCGAACAGCTGCAGATATGGGGCGGGCGCGCCGATTGCCCGGTGATCGCCGCCAGGCCCGGGGCCGACGCCGCCGGGCTGGCCTATGACGCGCTGGCGAAGGCGAAGGCCGATAAGGCCGACCTCCTGCTCATCGACACCGCGGGACGGCTGCACAACAAGGCGCACCTGATGGCCGAGCTGCAGAAGATCGTCCGCGTGCTCAAGAAGCTGGACCAGACGGCGCCCCACGACTGCCTGCTGGTCCTCGACGCCACCGTCGGCCAGAACGCCCACAATCAGGTGGAAACCTTCCGCGACATGGTCGGCGTCACGGGACTGGTGATCACCAAGCTGGACGGATCGGCCAAGGGTGGCGTCGTCGTGGCGCTGGCCGAGAGGTTCGCGCTGCCCGTGCACGCCGTCGGCGTCGGCGAATCCCTGGACGACCTGCGCCCGTTCGAGCCCCGCGCCTTCGCCCGCAACCTGATGGGGCTGGAGGACTAATACCAAGGAGCGCCGACGGCTCAGTAGATCATGTGGATGGTGATGCGGGTGCCCTTGCCGGGGACCGTCACCGCCGCGTCGGCGAAGTCCGGCGCCCCGAAACCGATAAAGGAGTCGTTGCTGAAACCGAAACCCTCGAGGGGAATGCCCAGGAAGCCGCGGTCGAATTCACGGTTTTCGTTCTCGTCGTGGTAGACGGCAAGGGCGTAGGTTCCGGGCTTCAGGTCGGAAAACACCCAGTGCACGCCCGCCGCCTTGGCCCGTACGATGGCCTCGGCCAATATCGCGTCGCTGCGCGGGAAGGCCGCCGGCGTGGCGTATACCGCCATATGCACCTCGCCGCCGCCGGAGCGCAACCCCGTGACGTCGACCCGCAATTCCGCCGCCGTCGCCATCGTCGTCCAGGACAGAAGCGCGCACCCGAATGCCGACACCACCGCAAAAACGGCGACCCCGGCCCGCCATGACCGCGCCGCGGCGAACAGGGCGCCGGCGCCGTGGAAGTAAGATCGCTTTGTCCTGGACGTCGTGGCAGGCAATCCGGCATCCGCGGCCGGATTTCCCGGGCGCGTCCCCTTTCCCTTGTGCCGCGGACCGATGCTTTCCGGATCGCCCGGCCGGGCGGCGCTTGCACGAAGTGTATAACTGACTTTTAATCCGGGGGAAGCGGAATTTACCGACGGGCCCTGCCCCCGGCACGGAAAAAAAGGCCCGCTTTCACAGCCTTTTGAAGGCCCGTGATCGCCCCGGCATGGATCGTCGGCGCGCGCCGGGACATACTTCGCGGATGATGAGCCGGCCGCCGGTCGAGGGGCTCCCGAGAATGTGGAAATCCATATCGAAATTCATCCTGGGCGAGCAGCTGCCGCCCCACCTGCCGGAGCGGGTGCGCCGGACCCTCGCCGATCAGCAGAGCAAGGCCGAAGTCCTTATCGGTTGGATTCAACTGCTGCTGGTCACCTTCTTCATCCTGCTTTACACCATCGCGCCGAAGACCTCGGCGGGAACCGGCTTCCAGCCCGTGCCGTGGGCGCTGGGCCTGTATCTCGTGTTCACCCTGATACGGCTGTGGTTCGCCTACCGGCACACCCTGCCCCAGTGGCTGTTGATGGCCTCGGTGGTCATGGACATGGGCCTGTTGATGGTCCTCATCTGGAGCTTTCATCTCCAGTACGAACAGCCCGCGCCTTTCTATCTCAAGGCGCCGACACTGCTCTATGTCTTTATCTTCATCTCGCTGAGGGCCCTTCGCTTCGAGCCGAAATACGTGGTCGCGGCCGGCGTGACGGCCGCCGCCGGATGGTTGATTCTGCTTTTGTACGCCCTGTATGACATGACCAGCATGCGCGACACCATTACCCGGGACTATGTGCTCTACATGACGTCCAACCGGGTCCTGGTGGGCGCCGAAATCGACAAGATCCTGTCGATCCTGCTGGTGACGTTCGTACTCGCCGTGGCCCTCATCCGGGCGCGGCGGGTGCTGATCCGGGCCATCGTCGAGGGCACGGCGGCCCATGACCTGTCGCGCTTCGTTTCGCCGGAAATCGCCGACCGCATCACCGCCGCCGACGAGGCCATCCAGCCCGGCGACGGGGAGATCAAGCTGGCGACGATCATGTTCACCGATATCGAAGGATTTTCGACCATCTCGGAACGCCTGGGACCGGACGAGCTGATGGGCATGCTGAACGAGTACTTTGCGGCGGTGTCGGACGTGATCGAGCGCTACGGCGGCGTCATCATCCAGTTCGAGGGCGACGCCATGCTGGTCAGCTACAACATCGCCAAGCCCGACACCGATCATGCCGCCAACGCCGTGCGCACCGCCATCGGGATTCAGCAGGTGGTGACCGGCCGGAGATTCGGCAACGACATCGAATTGCTGACCCGGTGCGGCATCAACACCGGCGAGATCGTCGCCGGCGCCGTCGGCACCCGTGAGCGGCTCCTGTTCACGGTGCACGGCGACGAGGTCAACATCGCGGCGCGCCTGGAACAGCTCAACAAGGAGTACGGCACTTACATCCTGGCCGCCGAACGGGCGGTGCGGGAGGCCGGCGGGGAATTCGCCTTCGAGCGCATCGGCGAGGTGACCGTCCGCGGCCGCGCCACGCCGACAACCGTTTACGCCATGCGCGACGTGCCGGCGCCCGCCGTGCCGGCCGCATCGGGCGCGGCCGGGGCGGGCCGGTAAAAAGGAGCGACGCCGCCGGCGAAGCGCGGCGCGGCGTTTCCCCTCGCGGCCCGGGGCGGACCGGGCCGCGGCTCACGAAGCCTTCACATTTTGTTGATCGGCCGGTGTGACGCCCATCACACATGACGCGCCGTCCATGGCGCACGCTTCCCGGCGACGAATGAAAACAAAATCGAGCCGAGGGACGTGCACACCATGACAGTCAAGTCAATCTTGAGATCAAAGGGAACCCACGTGGTCACCACGCGGCCCGACGCGACGATCGCCACGGTGGTCGGCACGTTCAAGCGCGAGGGCATCGGCGCCCTGGTGGTGACCGAGGACGGCAGGCACGTTGTCGGTCTGATCTTCGAGAGGGACATCATCAGCGGGCTGGCCGAACACGGCGCCGGACTGCTCCACCTGGCTGTTGGCGACCTGATGCACGGCGGCATCGCGATGTGCTCTCCGGACGACAGCCTGGAACAGGTCATGGCACGCATGACGCACCGCCGGGTGCGCCACATCCCGGTCGCCAGGGACGGGATGCTCTGCGGCATCATCAGCATCGGCGACGTGGTCAAGAGCCTGCTCCACGACCTTCAGTTGGAGACCAATGTCCTGCGCGATGTGTACAGGGCGACCCAGAGCAGACTCATGTCGCCCGGGAATCACGCCCGACCTTAAGGAGCGGGAGATGGAGACCAATCTGAATTACCAGCGCCGACTGGCGGAAACCCTGGTCACCGGACTCGGCATCGACGCGGCCATGGATTTCGCGCGCCGGAACGACTGGAGCGGCGTCCTGGCCCAGATGTGCGCGACCGGCGCCCCGGTCGGCGGCGACGCCGGCCAGGCAAACGGCCGGCTCCGCAGGAAGCCGGGAAAGGCGGGATCGCGACCCGGCGATTTTTAGATGCCCTTGTGGCCCCGGGACGGAGTCCCGGGGCCGCGGCGGGAGGAGCGGCGCTTTCGACCCCCACTAGTCCCCAGAAGGCGCCGCTCCTCGCCAGCCCCCCCGGACCTTGGCCGTCCAAGGGAAAGGCATGGAGATGAAATACGGGTCCTTGACAGGCAGCACAGGCAGCGCGGAAACGATGAAAGCCCCCGCCGCCCGACTCCGCGGGCCGGGAACGTGGGCGACCGCCGGAAAAAAATGGAAAGGCCATATCGCGGCCCCAAAATCCGCACGGCCGCCGGCGGGATGGCCCAGCACGATGCCGCTGCCCGATGGGATGCGAGCGTGGTCCGGGACGGGGTCCCGAGGCCACGGGAAAACCCGGGGCCCCGGGAAGAGGAGCGGCGCTTTCGGAACCCCACTAGTCCCCGCAAGGCGCCGTTCCTCGCCAGGCTTCCGACGGGATCACGCCGCCAAACGAATGGTTTTCGCCCTGGCGCTGGTCCTCGCCCTGGGGTGCCCGGCGGAAGCCGGCTTTGCCGACGGTGTCGCCGCCTACGATCGCGGCGATTACGCCAGTGCTTTCCGTGAATTCCGCGAGGCCGCCGGGCACGACGACGCCACCGCCAAGGCGGTGCTCGGACACATGTACGCCACCGGTCAGGGTGTCGCCCGGAACATGGCGTCGGCGGTGAAATGGTATCGCCAAGCCGCCGAGCAGGGCGTCGTCAGCGCCCAGAACACCCTGGCGCAACTGTACGCCGGCGGGCGCGGCGTCGCCCCCGATTATGTCCGGGCCCACAAGTGGTTTGCCGTGGCGGTTCGACACTATCCGCCCGGCGTCAGCCGCGACAATGCGCTGAGGGACCGCGGGCGCATGGCAAGAATGCTTTCGCCGGACGAGCTCGAACGCGCCCGGCGGATGGCAAAAGCATGGCTGGCGGGGCACCCGCGACGGGGCGCCGACGAGACACCCGGCGGCGGAGGCTCCTGATGTTTCGGGCCTTTCCGCTTCCCGCGACCGTGCTTCGCGGTCGGTCGGGAACGGTTGATCGAGTACCGCAGCGGGCGTGACACACACTATGGGGTGGATGGCCCGTGCCTTGCGCCCAGGCAGTGACGCGTTGTGGCCAGACCCCGAACGGAACGGATCGTCCAATGACCATTGTGATCAAGAGCACCATCGTGCCTTCGGCCCTGGCCGTGTTCCTTGGCCTTGCCGTCGTCTCCCCGGTCGCCTGTGCGTTCGCCGGCCAGGCGAACAGCTGGACCTATGACATCGACAAAGAGGACGCGGAACTGGGCGACTATTCCGGCTGGAATTCCGGCGCCGACAGAGAGGACGCCCGGTCCGGGTACGATCTCGGCTGGACCTTCGGCTTCGGCCGGCCCGCCGGCGCCGACAAGGGCGACGCGCGAACCCCGGCCGATGCCGGGCCGTCCGCGCCGGTCCTCCCGGCCAAGGCACCGGATCCGGGCGAGGGCAAATCACCCGGGCGCGGCGGGACCTCACGGTCAGTTGACCAATGTTGATCGCGGCCGGTGACGGCCGTCACACCAAATTCCAGGGAGCGGGGTACCCTTCGAAGACGTTGAGGCGAAATCCCGAAATCCAAAGGGACGCCCGGAAGGATTTAATTCTTTGAAACCCGGAGGCACCCATGCGCAGGAAAATGAAGTTCAAGCCCTGGATGGCGCTGGTCACCGCCATGTTCATCCTCGTCGCCGTCGGAATCATGACCAGTTAGCGGGCGGCCCGGATATTGCCGGGTGTGGGCGCGACGGGTCAGACGGAATAGGAGTTCGAACCATGACTTCGCTTCTGGAATTCCGCGATGACGGAGGGTTTCTCCGTCAGCCGGTCGGGGAACGGGTCGACGACAGTCCGATGCCCCTGCGCGTCGTCCTCGGCGTTTGGGCGTTCGCGTCGGTCCTGGGCGTGGCCTTGGTCGCCGCCCTGGCAATGGCAGCCTTACAGGTTTTCCAATGACTTTCCCGTGGGTCCACAACCGGGTTGGCCGGCGACGGGTCGCGGACCCGCCGCGGTCGATTGGAAGGGTGGTTGATGAGACCCTGCCACATGTGCCCTCACCGATACCCGGTTGAACCTGACCCCGCCCTCCCCGGGCGGGGTCTTTCTTTTGCGCCCGGCCCGTCCCCAGGCGGCGGCAAACGGCAAGAAAAAGCCGGGCCGCGAAGGGCCCGGCAGTCCGGGAGACCGGGAAGAGGAGGAGATGAGAGGCAAGGACAGAGAAGTCTCCCGTTTCAATGCCGGGCATTGTCGCAGAGGCGCGCGACCGGCGCTGTGACGGCCATCACAAGGGCGGGGAGCGGACCGGCGCCGGGGCGCCGTCCGTAAAGGCTTGGGATTTCACACCTGGATGTTCAGATAATAGCCGCGCGGCACGTTGGCCGCCGGCGGATCGCCCGCGTCCAGGACCCGCGCCAGCCGGGACAGGGCGTTGCGCTCTTCGGGCGAATCGGACCGGCGGCCCGCCGCCGCGCGCACCTTGACGTCGCGGGCCGTATCGTAGCCGGCGGGCCGGTCGCCGCCCACGGCGACAGGCGGGTTCGTGATGTGCGCGGGCCCGGTCATGGCGCCTACCCTAGGGGAAAAAAGTTAAGGGAATCTATAGCGCCGGCGCTCAGGTTCCCGGCGACGCGGTGTGGACGGCGGGGCCCGAGCCGTCGCGATACCTCTCCAGGGCCCAGGCGACGCTGGGGAAGGCCAGCGCGTCCCAGGGAACGTCGCCCCAGGTACACAGGGCCACCTCCTGGCTTTCCGGTCCGGCCGAGAATTCGGGGGCGGTCATGTGGCCCCGATGAATGACGTAAACCTGGCTGATGTGCGGAATCTCGTAGATGCCGACCAGTCCGTCTATTTCCACCCGCGCCTGGGCCTCCTCCCAGACCTCGCGGGCCGCGCCTTCGGCCGTCGTCTCGTTGAGCTCCATGAATCCGGCCGGGATGGTCCAGAAGCCCTTGCGCGGCCCGATCGCGCGCCGGCACATGAGGACCCTGTCCTCCCACAGGCACACGGCGCCGACGATGATCTTCGGGTTGTCATATTTGATGTAGCCGCATTCGGGACAGACCAGCCGTGTCTTCGTGTCCCCCTCGGGCACGACTTCGACGGAAGGGCCAATTGTTGTCCGATCGCCGCCCATGGGAACAAGTGTGGCCCGCCGGCCCGGTCCAGGCAAGACGGAAACCCCTTTGCCATCCGAAGGGCCGCGCCGGACCACACCCGGGCGCCCGGTCATCTTTATTCACCAACGTCGAATTATTTTTCTATAATGACCGCAATAACGAAAGTTGGCAGGCTGGGTTTTTGGGAGGAGCCCGTGGCAGAGGACCATAATCTCCGCGAGATTTTCGCCGACACCGCGACCGCCGAACCCCAAGAGCAGACCTTCCTGGGCGGCATCGATTTCTCCACACGCGCCATTCTTCTCGCCGTTGCCGGTCTTATCGCGATGGTTGTAGCCGGCGGGGTCTATTACGTCGCCGACCAGAAACTCTCGGCGGCGGCGCGCGAATCGGCCGCCGCGCAGGAGTTGCGGGCGCTTACGGCACGGCTCGGCAAAGGCCTGTGGCAAATCCGCGGCGACGAGAAGGACTTTTTGGTACGCCGGGATCCGCGGTCCGTGGAACGCTATGAAAGGACCGCGGCGGCGCTGAACGGCGTGTTGAGCACCCTGTACGCCCGGCCCGACACCGGTTTGGCCAACGAGCACATCACCACCCTGGACGAAGGCCTGGCCCAGTACACGACGGAGTTTCACAACGTCGTCAAGGCGAAGAAGGCGCCCGGTCCCGGTGCCACCGATGATCTTGCGCGGCGGTTGGCCAAATCGGCCCGGGACTTCGAATCCATGGTCGCCAAGACCAACTCGGCCAGCCTCAAGGGCGTGGTGGCCCGCATGCGCCGGCATGAAGAGGATTTCATCCGGCAGGGCGCGACCAGGGACCTGGCGCGCATCAACGACCGTTCAGAGGAATTCGGCCTTTTGCTGGGCTCGTCTCCCGTGGCGGAACGGGACAGGTCACGGATCAGGAATCTCCTGAAGGCCTATCAGGCGAACCTGACGGCGTACGCCCGGGCCAAAATACCGGAGAAACTGAGCATCACCCGGCTCGACGACATCTTCGCCTATATGATCCCGAGCGTCGACGGCCTGGCCACCTTCGCCGAGGACGGCGTGGCCGCCGCCGCCAGGGGAGCCGGGGAAGCGCGCGCCTTTGCCCGGATGGTGGTGTCGGGCGGCGTCGGCGCGATCTTGGCCCTGTTGACGCTGGTCGGCATCGTCATCGTGCGCAGCATCGCCGCGCCCGTGCGCGCCCTCGCCCAGGCCGCCAACAGATTGGCGGACGGCGACGGGGACGTCTCCCTTCCCGCCCTCGGGAACAGGGACGCGGTGGGCGAACTGGCCGCCGTCCTGACCGTCTTCAGGGCGAACCAAGGGGAAATGGGGCGGCTTCGCGGGCAGGTGGCGGCCATGCGGGCCGAGCTTGAAAAGAGCGAGGCCGCGTTGAAGCGGCTCGAGGACGTGGAAAACCGGGGTGGCGATGGCGCCGGCCTGCCCATGGCCCGGGTCCCCGAGCCCGCCCCCGTCAGCGTCCGCGAGGCGGCCTCTGGAAAGGTCCTGTCCGGGCCCATTTCGGCGATCAGCCGGCAGTTGGCCGAGTCCAGTCAAAGCGTCTCGACCAAGGCCTACGAAGCGGAAAGGACCGGCACCCTGATCAAGAGCCTGGGGGAGGCGGCGCGGCGGATCGGCGAGGTGGAAACCCTTCTGGCGGCGATTGGCGAGCAAACCAACTTCCTGGTGCTCAAGTCCGCCGGGACGGAAGATCTGAGCGACGAGGCGAACAAACATCTCGTCGTGCTATCCACCGGCTACAAATCCGCCGCCGATCAAAGGGCCTCCACGGATGTGATCGTTCGCCGCCGTTTGGACGCCATCCGCACGACGGCCGCCGAGGCGTCGCGCGCGATCCGGGCCATCGCCGACTCCGTCGCCGAGGTGAAAGAGGTGGCGATGGATATCGCCGCGTCGACCTCGGCCGAGGCGCTGGCGGTGACGACGGCGCTTCTCGCCCAGTCCGAGTGCCTGCGCGGCATGCTCGACGAGCTTTCGGGGAATACCCAGGGCGCCACGGACGAGGCCCCATTGCCCGGCCCCGAGGTCCACGAAACGACACCCACCCCGCTGCCGCGCCAGCGCGAGCCCGGGTAATATCAGGGCGCGGCGGTCTTGGCCGCCGTCAATCCGCGCCCCGCAGCGCGGCGACGCCGGGCAGGACCTTGCCCTCCAGCCATTCGAGGAAGGCGCCGCCGGCGGTCGACACGTAGGTCAGGCCGTCGCCCACACCGGCCCTGGCCAGGGCCGCCACGGTGTCGCCGCCGCCGGCGACGCTGAGCAGCCTGCCCTCTTTGGTCAGCCGCGCCGCGGCGCGGGCCAGCGCGGTGGTGCCGGCGTCGAACGGGGACACCTCGAAGGCGCCGAGAGGGCCGTTCCACACCAGGGTCCGGCAGCCCTCCAGCCGGTGCACAAGGTCGCCCACCGATGCCGGACCCAGGTCGAGGATCATGGCGTCGGGGGGGATTGCGTCCACCGGCACGGTCGTGCTTTCGGCGCCCTCGGCGAATTCCCGCGCCACCACGGCGTCCACCGGCAGCGCGATGTCGCAGCCCGCCCGCGCCGCCGCCGCCATGATGGCGCTAGCGGCCCCGGTCATGTCGGGCTCGCACAGGGACCGGCCGACGTCCACCCCGCCGGCGAGCAGGAAGGTGTTGGCCATGGCGCCGCCGATGATCAGCAGGTCCGTCTTATCCACCAGGTGGCCCAGGGCGTCCATCTTGGTGGATATCTTGGCGCCGCCGACCACCGCCGCGACGGGGCGCCGGGGACTGTCGAGGGCGCCGGCCAGGGCCTCCAGCTCCGCCTGCATCAGCCGCCCCGCCGCCGCCGGCAACAGGCGCGCGATCGCTTCCGTGGAGGCATGGGCCCGGTGCGCGCACGAGAACGCGTCGTTGACATAGACGTCGCCCAGGGCCGCCAGTTCCCTGGCGAAGGCCGGGTCGTTCCCTTCCTCTCCGCCATGGAAGCGCAGGTTTTCCAGCATGACGATATCGCCGTCGGCCATGGCCGCGGCCACCGTCGCGGCGTCCGGCCCGACGCAGTCGGCGGCGAAGGCCACCTTTCGCCCGCCCAGGGCCGCGCCCAGCGCCGCCGCCACGGGGCGGAGGCTCAGGGAATCGACCACCCGGCCCTTGGGGCGGCCCAGATGCGACAGGACGATGACGCCGGCGCCCTTGTCCGCCAGCTCGACCAGCGTCGGCACGGTGCGCGCGATCCGGGTGGCGTCCGCCACCGCGCCGTCCTTCATCGGGACATTGAGGTCGGCGCGCACCAGCGCCCGCTTTCCCGCGACATCCAGATCGTCGATGGTCTTGAAACTGGTCATGGCTTTGGCGCGCCGTTTCCCTTCAACGCCTCGGCCCGGGCCCGGGCGCGGCCGGCCTTCTCCGTCTCGCCCAGGACCTCGTAGGCCCGCGCCAGCCGCAGCCAGCCCTCCCGGTCGCCGGGGTTTTCCTCGAGCCGGTCGGCCAGCCTTTTCACCATGGAGCGGATCATCGCGGCGCGTTCTTCGTCCGACATGCGGGCCGCCGCTTCCATGTCGGCGCGGCCCGGCCCCGGCGCGCCGGGCGCCGTTTCCCGGGGGGCGGGGGCGGGGGGGCGCGCCCCGGCAAGGGCGGCGGCCCCGGGCGACGGCTTCACCGTCGCCGGGTCGATGCCGAGGGCGCGGGCGGCGGTCTTGATCTGCTGTTGCAGCACCGGGCGCCACGGCGCGTCGGGCGGCGACAGGGCACGCAGGTCGACCCAGTCCTGAAGCGCGCCCCGCACGTCGCCCTGCTGCGCCTTTGCCATGCCCAGATAATACCGGGCCTTCAGGTTCCTGGGCTCGGCGGCGAAGACGCCCTCGAATATCTGGCGCACCTGGGGCGTGATGGGACCGCCGCCGGCGAGCGCCAGCGCCTCGGCATAGTCGGCCGCGATGTCGGCGCGGTTGTCGCTGAGTCCCATGGCGCGGCGGAAGGCGTTGGCGGCGTCGCCGTAATTCTCCAGGGTCATGTAGGACCGCGCCAGCAGCAGCCAGCCCTTGAGGTCATCGGGGTTGCGCAACAGGCGCTCGGCCAGGCGTCCCACCACCCCCCGGAAGCCTTCCCGGGCCCCGGCGTCGGCGTCGGCCGTCGCCGTGCCGCGCTCGGCAAACGGTTGACCGGGCACGCCCGGCGAGCCGAGATACAGGTACAGCCCGAGGGCGCCCGCCGGCACGGCGACGGCGATGGCGGCGATCACCGCGACGCTGCCCCCTGGGCGCGGGCGGACGGGCTCTTCCGTCCCGCCGGAGCCGTCCTCAGGGCCCGCGGCGAGCATGCGGCGCTGGATTTCGATCCTCGCCGCCTTGGCCTGCCCGTCCCCGAGCAGGCCCCGTTCGAGGTCGCGGTCGACCTCGGCGAGCTGGTCGCGGTACACCGTGACATCGTACGCGGCGCGGGTCGGCGCCGGCGCCCGGCCGCGGCGCGCCAGCGGCACCAGAAGCAGCCCCAGGGCCACCGCCGTCAGAACCGCAATGGTGATCCAGAGCCCGATCACGGGGACCGGTCGTCGAGCAGGGTTTCCAGGCGGCGCTTCTCGTCCTCGGTCAGCGGCGGCGGAGCTGTGCCGCGCCGCGCGCCGGCGGCCGTGCGCCGGCGGAAAAACGCCACCACGGCCAGGACGCCGAGCCCGGCGATCAGGGCCGGCCCCAACCACAGGGCGTAGGTGGTCGCCTTGAAGGGCGGCCGCATGAGGACGAAGTCGCCGTAGCGCGACACCACGTAATCGATAACCTGGCCGTCGCTGTCGCCGGCCACCAGGCGCTCGCGCACCAGAACCCGCAGGTCCCGGGCCAGGTCGGCGTCCGAATCGTCGATCGACTGGTTCTGGCAGACCAGGCAGCGCAGTTCCTTGCTGATCTCGCGGGCGCGCGCTTCCAGCGCCGGGTCGTCGAGCATCTCGTCGGGATTGACGGCGCCCGCGGACACGGCGGTCAGGCACAGAACGAGTCCGAGCAACAGGGCTTTCATCGCCTGCGAAGCTCCTCGATCAAGGGGCGGAGGGTTTCCTCCCAGATCCGCCCGGTGATCGGGCCCACCTGCTTGTAGCGGATGACGCCGTTCTTATCGACGACGAAGGTTTCGGGCGCGCCGGTGACGCCGAAGGCGATGGCGGCGCGGCTTTCCGGGTCATCGCCGATCAGCGTGTAGGGATCGCCGAACCGGGCCAGCCACTTCGGCCCGGCGTCGGGGTCTGTTTCCCGCCAGTCGATCCCGTGAACGGGCACGGCGCTTTCCTTTTTCAGCCGCATGAGCAGCGGGTGCTCGACCCGGCAGGCGAAGCACCACGAGCCGAATACGTTGACCAGCGAGACCTCGCCCATGAGGTCTTCGCGGGACAAGCCCCTGTCGCGTCCCTTGATCGGGTCGAGGGCGAACCCGGGCACCGGCGTGTCGATCAGCACCGAGGGGATGGCGCGCGGGTCCTTGGTCAGGCCGACGGCGAAGTAGGCCGCGATCACGGCGAAAACGACGAGCGGCAGGATGTAGAGAAAGCGCCTGTTCATGGCCCCGCCTCACGCCCGGGCCGGCGCTCCGGCCCCGGCCGCGGCGCGGCTGGGCTTGGGCGCGCCGACGCGGTGGCGGCGGTCCGAAAGGCTGACCATGCCGCCCGCCACCATGACCAGGATGCCGCCCCACATCCAGCCCACCAGCGGGTTGAAATACAGCCGCGTGACGAAGGCGCCGTCGGACCCCTGCGCATCCCCGATGACCGCGTACAGGTCGCCGAAAAAGGTCGGGTGAATGGCGGCCTCGGTGGTCGGGCTGCGCTCCACCGGGTAGTCGCGCTTTTCCGGGTGCAGGGTGACGACGGGCTTTCCGTCCCGGGCCACGGTGAAGGTGCCGCGGATGGCCGAATAGTTGGGGCCGGGGACGGCGCGCGCGCCCTCGAAGGTGAACGTGAAACCGGCCACGGTCGCGGTGTCGCCGGGTTTCATGGCCTGGATGCTCTCCACCTTCCAGGCGCCGGCGCCGGTCATCCCGGCGATGGCGATGGCGAGGCCCGCGTGGGCCAGGGTCATGCCCCAGGCGGCGCCCGGCACGCGGCCGACGCGGCGCAGGGTCTCGGGCAACGGCACGCGGAACAGTTTGACCCTTTCGGCGAATCCGGCCAGGGTGCCGACGAACAGCCAGGCCGCAAGACCCATGCCGATCAGGGCGAAAAGCGGTCCGTCGGCAACCACGGCCCAGGCCAGCGCCGCCGCCGCCGCCAAGGCGGCGAAGGCGGCCCACAGCCGCGTCATGGCGGGACCCAGGTCGCCGCGCTTCCAGGTCAGCAACGGACCCACGGCCATGGTCGCCACCATGGGCGCCATCAGGGGCAGGAAGACGGCATTGAAGAACGGCGGCCCCACCGAAACCTTGCCCCCGCCGACGGCGTCCAGGAACAGCGGATAGAGGGTGCCCAGCAGCACCGCCGCCGCCGCCGTGGTCAACAGCAGGTTGTTCAACAGCAGACTGCCCTCGCGGGAGATCGGCTGGAACAGCCCGGTGCTCGCCAGGCTCGGGCCGCGCCAGGCGAACAGCGCCAGGGAGCCGCCGATGACGACGAGAAGAAGGACCAGGATGAAGACGCCGCGCGCCGGGTCGGTGGCGAAGGCGTGGACCGACGTCAGCACCCCTGAGCGCACCAGGAAGGTCCCCAGCAGGCTGAGGGCGAAGGTGACGATGGCGAGGAAGACGGTCCAGCCCTTCAGCGTGTCGCGTTTCTCGACGACGACGGCGGAATGGAGCAGCGCCGTTCCCGCCAGCCAGGGCATGAACGACGCGTTCTCCACCGGGTCCCAGTACCACCAGCCGCCCCAACCGAGCTCGTAATACGCCCACCACGACCCGAGCGCGATGCCGGTGGTGAGAAAGATCCAGGCGGCCAGCGTCCACGGCCGCACCCAGCGCGCCCACGCGGCGTCGACACGGCCTTCGATGAGGGCGGCGACGGCGAAGGAAAAGGCCATGGAAAAGCCGACGTAGCCCAGGTACAGGAATGGCGGATGGAAGGCGAGGCCCGGGTCCTGCAACAGCGGGTTGAGCCCCTGGCCGTCGTCGGCCGCCGGAAGCAGCCGCTCGAAGGGGTTCGAGGTGAAAAGGATGAACAAAATGAAGCCGACCGCGATCATGGCCTGGATGGCCAGCGCCCGGGCGCGCAGGCCCGGCGGCAGATTGCGTCCGAACCCCGCCACCGCCGCGCCGTACAGGCTGAGGATCAGCACCCAGAGAAGCATGGAGCCCTCGTGGTTCCCCCACACGCCCGAGATCTTGTAGAGAAGGGGTTTGGCCGAGTGCGAATAGCGCACCACGGCGAGCAGCGAGAAATCCGAGGTGACGAAGGCGTAGGTCAGGCTGGCGAAGGCAAAAGCGATCAGCAGGAACTGGGCGAACGCGGCCGGCCGCGCCAACGCCATCCACGCCTGGTCGCCGCGGTGCGCCCCGATCATCGGCACGCTGGCCTGAACCAGGGTCACCAGGAGGGCGAGGGCGAGGGCGAAATGGCCGGCTTCCGGGATCATCGCGCCGACCCTTTGGTCATCTGGCCCGACCGTTCGAGCGCCTTTTCCATCTCCTGCCAGCGGCCGGATTTCTTCAGCGCCTCGGCCACCTCGGGCGGCATGTAGGTTTCGTCGTGCTTGGCCAGCACCTCGTCGGCGTGAAAGACGCCATCGACGAAACGGCCCTCGGCGACCACGCCCTGGCCCTCGCGGAACAGGTCCGGCAGGATGCCGGTGTAGGTCACCGGGACGGCGGCGGCCAGGTCGGTGACGCGGAATTTCACCTCGACGCCCGCCTTCTCCACGCTGCCGTCCTCGACCAGCCCGCCGATGCGCACCCGCCTGTCCACGCCAAGCTTTTTGTCCAGCACCTCGGTGGGGCTGTAGAAGAAGACGATGTTGTCTTCGAACGCGCTCAGCATCAGGGCGGCGGCGGCGGCCAGCAACCCCATGCCGACGACGATGAAGGTGAGGCGCTTGTGCTTACGCTTCACCGGCCGCCTCCCCGGCGCCGCGCGCGGGGTCCCGTTTCGCCTGCAGGGCGTCCAGCGCGGCCTCGCTGGAGCGCAGCCACCTCAGGCTGGCCACCAGCATGCCGACCAGGACCACCGCGGTGATGGCGAAGCTGGGCCAGACGAAGGCGGCATAGCCGCCCATGTCCAGGAACGCCGAAACACTCTCGGAAAACCCCTTATCCATGAACCTGCCTCAGGCGGATGGCGCGGATCTTGCCGGAGATGATCTCGGCCCGCAGCCGCACCAGCAGGACCCAAAAGTAGTAGGTGGTGAATGCCAACGCCATCAGCAAGAGCGGCGTCAGCATGCTGGGGTCGATGGAGGGGCCGCCCATCTTGATCACGCTGGCCGGCTGGTGGAGCGAATTCCACCAATCCACCGAGAACTTGATGATGGGCACGTTGACGAAGCCGACCAGGGCCAGGACCGCGGCCGCCTTGGCGCCGCGCGCCGGGTCGTCGAACGCGTTGACCAGCGCCATGTAGCCCAGGTACAGGAAGAACAGGACCAGGACCGACGTCAGGCGGGCGTCCCACACCCACCAGGTCCCCCACATGGGCTTGCCCCACAGCGACCCGGTGATCAGGGCAATTAAGGTGAAGCAGGCCCCGATGGGGGCCGTGGAGCGGGCCGCCAGGTCGGCCAGCGGGTGCTTCCAGATGAGGCCGGTGGCGCTGGCCGCCGCCATGGAGGTGTAACAGAACAGGGCCATCCAGGCGGCGGGCACGTGCACATACATGATGCGCACGCTTTCCCCCTGCTGGTAGTCGGCGGGGGCCTGGAACAGCCCCAGGTACAGCCCCACCGCCCCCGCGATCACGGTCGCCCCGGCCATCCACGGCACCAGGGCCGCGCTCAGGCGCATGAACCGGTTGGGGTTGGCGAACCTTTGTATCATCTCTCTCAACTCCCGGGCGCCGTCGCGCCGCCGTCCCCAAACCCTCCGGGGAACGGCGTGACGCGCGTTTCATACTGCGACCGGCCTACAACCAACATGACGCGGATCAATTCCGCGGAATGACGAGCGATGGGGATACCCGGCGGCCGGTCCGGCTGGCGTTGATACCGTCTTTTAGCGCCTGGGGACACGGTTTTCCAGGGGACTCTCCCGATTCCCGGGAACGCCGGAAACCCTACTCCATCGCCTGGCGCAGGGCCGCCGCCGACGCCCACGGGCACAGGGGCAGGGCGGCCAGGAAAAAGGCGCCGAGGACGAGCAAATGCGGGCGCACGGTGAATCCGGCGAGGGCGGCGTCGACGGCGCCGACGCCGAAGATGAGCACCGGAATGTAGAGCGGCAGGATGAGCAGGGACAGCAGCACGCCGCCGCGCCTGGACCCGAGGATCAGCGCCGCGCCGACGGCCCCGACCAGGCTCAAGGAAGGCGTCCCCAGGGCCAGGGCCACGATGAGCACGGCGAAGCCGTCCGCGTTCATGTGCAGGAGCACCGCCAGCAGCGGGGCGGCGGCGATCAGGGGCAGGCCGGTGGTCAGCCAGTGGGCGGTCACCTTGGCGAGGACGACGACCTCGAGCGGCATCGGGGTCAAGGCCAGCAATTCCAGGCTGCCGTCCTCGAAATCGGTCTGGAACAGTTGCTCCAGGGAAAGCATGGACGCGAGAAGCGCCGCCACCCAGATGACCCCGGCGCTGATGCGCGCCAGCATGTTGACTTCGGGCCCGACGCCGAAGGGGAACAACACCACCGCCAGCACGAAGAACATGACCGCCATCAGGCCGCCGATGCCCTGGCGGAACGCCAGGCGCACGTCCCGGCGCGCGATGTGCAGGAACCGGCTCACGAAGCGGGCTCCTGGGCGCCCTGGGAACGGGCGGCCAAACCGGACAGATCCAGCACCCCGGCGCCGTCGACGGATATTCTGGTATGGGTGGCGACCACCACCATGCCGCCGCCGGCCCGGTGGCCGGCGATGGCCGCCTCCAGGCTGGCGGTGGCCGCCTCGTCCAGGCCCGCGGTCGGTTCGTCCAGCAGCCACAGGGGCGCCGGCGCGGTGACGATGCGGGCCAGGGTGAGGCGCCGCCTCTGCCCCGCCGAGAGGAAGCGGCCGGGAACGTCGGCCAGATGGGCGATGCCGAAGGTCTCCAGGGCCGGGCCGACGGAGTCCCCGGGATTCCCGGCCCCCTGCCCCGGCCTGAGACCGGCCCAGAAGCGCAGGTTCTCCGCCACCGTCAGCACCGGCTTCACCGCGTCCAGATGCCCCACGTAGTGCAGCCGGGCGCGGTGGGCCTCGGGGTCGGCGGCGGTGGCCGCGCCGTCCCAGGCAAGGGTCCCGGAGGCCGGGCCCAACAGGCCCGCCATCAGGCGCAGGAGGCTCGACTTGCCGCTGCCGTTGGCACCGGCCAGCACCAGGGCGCCGCCCGCATCGACGGCGAAATCGAGGCCCGCGAACACGCGCCGCTCACCCCGGACGCAGACAAGATTCCGGCCTGTGAATAGGGTCATCGGGGTCCAAACCATCGGGAAACGCCGCGCCGGCGACGGCGCACCGTAAAGCAAAACCGGCGAAAAAAGAAGGCTCCCACATGGACCCGCCGCCCGGGCGGCGGTCCCTGGCGGCCGGGCAAAAAAACGGCCGGGGCCCGATGGGGCGCCCGGCCAAGGGATCCGGCTGCGGTTTGCCGGAAATGAGGGGGCCAGAGAGGGGAGTCTCTGGTTGGGGTAATGAGGACTTTGTTATTGGCAGGGACGGTAAATCCCAAATGTGGCGAATTTATGCCCATTTCGGGGAAAATCGCGGGCGCCGGTCCGCCGCCACGCTGGGCGGCTACTGACGATGGCGTGCGCACGGGCGTGTTGAACACACCCCGTCCATGGATCATATTCCACGGTATAACAGGTGACACGAGGCATGGCCGGCGGGGCGCCGACATCCGTCGTGTCGCCCGTCATGGGTCCGTTGCTCCGACGAACAAGGAAGGCAGCCGTGTCCGCATTCGGTCAAGACACCTTAGGCGTGCGCCGTACCCTCGCGGTCGGCGGCAAGCGTTACGACTATTTCAGCCTCCAGGCCGCCGCCGAGGCCGGGCTCGGCGACATTTCCCGTCTGCCGTACGCCCTCAAGGTTCTGCTGGAGAACCTGTTGCGCTGGGAGGACGGGAGCACGGTCACCGTCGACGACATCAAGGCGGTGGCGGCATGGCTGACCGACCGCCGCTCGGACCGCGAGATCGCCTTCCGCCCGGCGCGGGTCCTGATGCAGGACTTCACCGGCGTGCCCGCCATCGTCGACCTGGCCGCCATGCGCGAGGCGATGGCCGCCATCGGCGGCGATCCCAACAAGATCAACCCGCTGTCGCCGGTCGATCTGGTCATCGACCATTCGGTGACGGTCGATTCCTCGGCCAACCCGGACGCCTTCCGCAAGAACGTGGAGATGGAGTTCGAACGCAACCGCGAGCGCTACGAGTTCCTGCGCTGGGGCCAGGAGGCGTTCGAGGATCTCCGCGTCGTGCCCCCGGGCACCGGCATCTGCCACCAGGTCAACCTGGAATACCTGGCCCGGGTGGTGTGGGCCGCGGAAAAGGACGGCGCCACCGTCGCCTATCCCGACACCCTGGTCGGCACCGACAGCCACACGACCATGATCAACGCCCTTTCCGTGCTCGGCTGGGGGGTGGGCGGCATCGAGGCCGAGGCGGCCATGCTCGGCCAGCCCATCTCCATGCGCATCCCGGAGGTCGTCGGCTTCAAGATGACCGGCAGGCTGAAGGAAGGCACCACGGCCACGGACCTGGTGCTCACCGTGGTGCAAATGCTGAGGGGCCACGGCGTGGTCGGCAGGTTCGTCGAGTTCTACGGCCCCGGCCTGGACCACCTGACCCTCGCCGACCGGGCGACCATCGCCAACATGGCCCCGGAATACGGGGCCACCTGCGGCTTCTTTCCCATTGACGCGGAGACGCTGGCCTATCTCACCTTCACCGGCCGCGAGGCGGACCAGGTCGCCCTGGTCGAGGCCTATGCCAGGGCCCAGGGCCTGTGGTGGGACCCGGGCACGCCGGATCCGGTGTTCACCGATACCCTGGAGCTTGACCTTGGCGTGGTCGAGCCGTCGCTCGCCGGGCCGACGCGGCCCCAGGACCGCGTCCCCCTGAGCAAGGCGGCGGTCGCGTTCGCCGACGGCTTTTCGGCCCTGTCGGGCCGCGGCGAGGAGCGCCAGGTGCCGGTGGCCGGGGCCGATTACGCCCTCAAGGACGGCGACGTGGTGATCGCCGCGATCACCAGCTGCACCAACACGTCTAACCCCTCGGTGCTGGTCGGCGCCGGGCTGCTGGCGCGCAACGCCCGGGCCAGGGGCCTCGGCGTCAAGCCCTGGGTCAAGACGTCGTTCGCGCCGGGGTCGCAGGTGGTCACCGACTATCTGGAGGCGGCGGGCCTGCAGGCGGAGCTGGACGGACTCGGCTACAACCTTGTCGGCTACGGCTGCACGACGTGCATCGGCAATTCCGGACCGCTGCCCGAGCCCATCGCCGGCGCCATCGAAGAGGGAGACCTGACGGTCGCCGCCGTGCTCTCGGGCAACCGCAACTTCGAGGGCCGCATCCATGCGCTGACCCGGGCCAATTACCTCGCCTCGCCGCCCCTGGTGGTGGCCTACGCCCTGGCCGGCTCGATGAAGGCGGACCTTTTGCACGATCCCATCGGCACCGGCGACGACGGCCGGCCGGTGTACCTGAGGGACATCTGGCCGACGAACGAGGACATCCGGAACGTGATCGAGAAGGTGCTGACGCCCGGGATGTTCCGCCAGCGCTATGCCAACGTCTTTCAGGGCGGCGCCGAGTGGCAGGGAATCAAGCCGGCCGGCGGCGGCACGTACGCCTGGCAGGATTCCAGCACCTATGTCCAGCACCCGCCGTTCTTCGCCGGCGCCGGCAACGGGGCGGAGGGCTTCGCCGACATCGCCGGCGCCCGGCCGCTGGCGATCCTCGGCGATTCGGTGACCACGGACCACATCTCGCCGGCGGGCGCCATCATGAAGGAAAGCCCGGCCGGCGAGTACCTGGTGGAACGCCAGGTGCGCCCGCGGGAGTTCAACTCCTACGGTTCGCGGCGCGGCAATCACGAGGTCATGATGCGCGGCACGTTCGGCAACATCCGCATCCGCAACGAGATGGCGCCGGGCACCGAGGGCGGCATTACCAGGCACATGCCGGACGGCGCGCTCATGCCCATCTACGACGCGGCCATGAAGTACCAGGCGGAAGGCGTGCCCCTGGTCGTCGTCGGAGGCAAGGAATACGGCACCGGGTCGTCGCGCGACTGGGCCGCCAAGGGAACACGGCTGCTCGGCGTCAAGGCCGTGATCGTCGAGAGCTTCGAGCGCATCCACCGCTCCAACCTGCTGGGCATGGGCGTGCTGCCGCTCCAGTTCACCGACGGAGTCACCCGCAAGACGCTGGCCCTCGACGGGACCGAGACCTTCGACATCAACGGGCTGGAGGCGGGCGTCACGCCGGGCATGGAGATTGCGTGCCGCATCCGGCGCGCCGGCGGCGCCACGGACGAGATCACGCTCCTCTGCCGCATCGATACCGCGGACGAGGCGGAATACTTCCGCGCCGGCGGCATCCTCCCCTACGTGCTTGGCAACTTAGTGGTGTGAAAACGGCATCTCACATGCCGCTCACCGCCATGTGATTGGTCGTCGGCGGTGGAATGGCGTATCCCTTGTCATATGCTCCGTGCGATCAAATCCCTGATTTTGTTCTTCGCCCTGGCGGCGGCGCCGTTTTCCCTGGCGGCGGCCGAGCGCCCGCTGACGGTGGTCGAGCTGTTCACCTCGCAGGGGTGCTCGTCCTGTCCGCCCGCCGACGCCTTCTTGGGCGAGCTTGCCGGGCGCGACGACGTGCTGGCCCTGTCCTTCCACGTGGACTACTGGGATTACATCGGCTGGAAGGACCCGTTCGCCAGCGCCGACCACACCCGCCGCCAGCGGGACTATTCGCGGACACTGGGCCTCAGGTATGTCTTTACGCCGCAGATGGTGATCCAGGGCGCGGCCTACGCCACCGGGTCGGACCGCCCCGCCGTTATCGACAGGATTGAAAAGAACCGGGCGCTGGCGCGGATTCCCGTCGAGCTCCGCGAAGGCGACGACGGCGGCGTGCGCCTGTTCATTGCGGACACAACGGCCGAGGGGGGCGAGGCGGCGGACGAGGCCGCCGTCTGGCTGGTGGTCTTCGACCGCGAGCACCTGACACCGATAAAACGCGGTGAAAACAAGGGCCGCAAGCTGCGCGACTACAATGTGGTGCGGCAGCTTAGCCGCATCGCCACCTGGCGGGGCAGGGCCCTGGACATGGCGGTTACGGTGCCCGATATGGTGCCGGGGGGCGGCCGGGCCTGCGCGGTGCTGGTTCAGTCCCAGAGAACCGGGAGAATCCTCGGTGCCGCGGCGCTCGGCCTCGACCGGCCCAACTAGTACTGCCATGGACCGGACTCGTTCCAAGCGGCGGTCCTCCCGGCGCGCGGCGGTCGCCTATGCGGACGCCGGTACCGAACCGCCGATCGCGGAACTCCTGGACGATCCCATCACCCAATCCCTGATGGCCAGCGACCGGGTGCGGCCGGAAGACGTCGGCGCGCTTGTCGAGGCCACCCGCCGCCGCCTGCTCGCCCGCCGTTCGCACCCGACTCCTTAATACCAAGGAGCGCGCTGGTCAGGGCGTTCGGCACGAATTGCACTACGGCGCCCCACACATTATGGTTTCCGGCCAAGGGTACCCAGGGTGTGGGAGCGTCTACCGCTTTCGGCCCCGGCCCAACACGGATGGGGGCATCGGAGTGGTGATGATCGGGCGTCGCTTTCTACTGGCCATAACCGTGGCCTGCCTAGCGGCACTGCCCGCCACGGGCGCCGGAGCGGCGGAGAAGACGTCGCCCAAACAGGCCGCGCACTTCCTCGAGAAAATGGCGGCCGAGACCCTTGAGGTCCTGCGCGACCAGGGCGCCACGTTGGAACAGCGTGAAGCCAAGGTGCGCCAGGTGCTGCGGGAGAATTTCGATCTGGCGAAAATCGGCCGGTTCGTGCTCGGCAAGGCGTGGCGGAAAGCGACGCCGGAACAGCGCGCCGAATACCAGCGCCTGTTCTCCGAGTTCGTCCTCAGGACCTATGCCCGCCGCCTCGGCGGATATGCCGGGGAGACGTTCAAGATCGTCAAGGCGGGGCCGCTGGGCAAGCGCGACGCCCTGGTATCGACGGAAATCGGGCGCTCGGGCGGCCCGCCGTTGATGGCCGGCTGGCGCATCCGCGGCGGTCCCCATGGTTTCAAGATCCTGGACGTGATCGTCGCGGGCATCAGCATGATCGCCACGCAACGCTCCGAGTTCCGGGCCCTGGTCAGCCGCCAGGGGGTGGACGGTTTGATCGAGGCGCTGCGCCTGCGGGTGGGCAAGTTCCCGGTCAAGGCGTCGTGAAGGGCGGGTGCGCCGTGTGCAGAACGGGATAGGACCATGCAGGGATCAGGGAAGCTTCCGGTGTCCGTGACCAGGGCGGTCAAAGCGGCCGGCGTTGCCGTCCTCCTGGGCGCGGCGATTCTAATGGGCCTGTACGCGGCCCCCGCCCGGGCCGACTTCGAGGCCGGCTGGCGCGCCTACCAAAGGGGCGACTTTTCGGGGGCGCTCGAGGCCTGGCGTCCGCTCGCCGACGCCGGCGACGCCCGCGCCCAGTTCAATATCGGTGTCATGTACGACGAAGGCCGCGGCGTCGCCCTCGACCGCGCCCAGGCGATCGAGTGGTGGACGAAGGCCGCCAAGCGCGGCGACGCCGAGGCCCAGCACAACCTGGCCCTGGCCCTGATCGAGGGCACCGGCCTCGCCCAGGACTACGACAAGGCGGTGTTCTGGCTGGAGAAGGCGGCGGCCCAGGGACTGGTCCGCTCGCAGTATTCCCTGGGCAAGATGTTCAGTTACGGCTTCGGCGTGCCCAAGGACCTCAACCGGGCCTTCCAGTGGATCGAGATGGCCGCCAAGAAGGGCTTCGACAAGGCCCAGTACAATCTGGGAAAGATGTACCGCGACGGAACGGGTGTCGACGACGACCCGAAGGCTTCGACCCGGTGGTTCCTGCTTGCCGCCAGGCAGGGCTATGCCAAGGCGCAGAACCAGATGGGCATCCGCCTGGCCAGGGGGATCGGCATCGCGAAGGACAAGGTGCGCGCGCTCATGTGGCTGACCCTGGCCGCCCGCCAGGCGCACCCGGCGGCGATTAGGAACCGCGAGAATCTGGCCCGGAAACTGTCGCCCGAACAGCGCGCCGAGGCCGAGCGCCTGGCCGATGGGTGGGCGCCGAAGGGCGGGGGCTAGAACCCAAAACCCGATCCCCGGTGCGGTGTGCGGAAAACCCGGTCCCTGGAACTCGATCCGGCGATGACGGTCTCGCGGCTCACGGCGATCTATCCGGTCTCCGGCTACAGGAACCTGGACGGCTTCCTCGACGGCCTGCGCAAGGCGGGCCTGGCGGATTGAGCCCGCGGGTCATACGCGATACAGGAATTTCCGGGCCGGAAATATAGTGAACCGAAGGGGCGTCGCCCCTTTTGATGCCGGCCAGGGGCCAACGGCCCCTGGAACCCCATGAACAATGACTACCGGCTGTTCCACGGGTTGAGGCAGGCGACGCCCGTTGGCTCGATGTCCTTGACGTTGCGGGTGACCAGCGTGAAGCCGCGCACCTCGGCCGTGGCCGCGAGGAGGGTGTCGATTACAGGAAGCGGCCGGCCGGCATCGAGGTTGCCCCACGCGGTCGCGATCGATGCGTCGATCGGGATGACGCGGTCGGAGAACAGCTCTTCGATGCCGCGCAGCCAATGTTCCAGACCGGCGGCGGATCGGGGGTCCCTGCGCCGGCGCCGGGCAATCCCCTTGGTTAGCTCGCCGATGGTCAGAACACTGATGTGGAGGTCCTGGTGATCGGTGTCGTCGAACCACGCCAGGACGTTACGGTCCGGGGTCCGCTTGCGGGTCTCGGAAACGACGTTCGTGTCGAGCAGGAAGCTCAAAGCTCGACCTTCCGCCCAGGGTCGCGGGGGCGCTCGACCTCGAAGTCGTCAACCTTGGGGCCGGATAGCAGATATTCCTTGAAGTCCGGCTTCGCCGCCTGGAGCTTTCCGTATTCTTCGACCGACAGGACGACGGCCCTCTCCTTGCCGTGGCGTGTGATCACCTGCGGACCCGCCGTCTGGGCACGCTCGATCACCTCGCTGAACCGGCGCTTTGCGTCGTGGACCTGCCATTTGACCATAGCCAACCTTTTATGACTATATTGACTATATTGGTCATAATATGGCAATCGCGACGCGCATGTAAAGGGGCCGTTCCCCGTGGCTTGGGAGACCGGGTCGTCGGCACGACTTTCAACGTGGCCTGCGCCGCTATCAGGCGAGCCGAATTCCGCCGAAAACTTATTTTTCATTCCCGCTTGACCCGATCAATTTCCGTCGGTATCGTATGTCTACCTATTACTAGATAGGTACATTTTAAACGGATAACCGAAGGAACGGAAAGAGGACCGCCATGAAGATCTACGAGTACCAGGCCTTTCCCAACCCGCGGCGGGTAAGGATGTTTCTCGCCGAGAAGGGCATCGACGGAATCGCCTTCGAGCAAATCAACGTGCCGGAAGGCGAACATCGCACCGACGCCTTCAAGGCCAAGAATCCAAGCGCCACGGTGCCGTTGCTCGAACTGGACGACGGCGCCTATATCGGCGAGACGACGGCGATTTCGCGCTACTTCGAAACCGTGCACCCCGAGCCCGCGCTGATGGGACGGACGCCCAAGGAGCAGGCGACGGTCGACATGTGGCAGCGGCGCGTCGAAGATGGCCTCATGAACGCGGTCGGCGCCTATTTCCACCACGCGACGCCGGGGCTCGGAAAGCTCGAGCCCTACCAGAACAAGGAGTGGGGCGAAAAGAATCGGCAGCGCGCCATCGCGACCATGCATTGGCTCGATCACGTGCTCGCCGACCGCCTATTCATCGCCGGCCAGCGCTTCTCGATCGCCGACATCACGGCCCTTTGCGGGATCGACTATGCCAGGTTCTGCGAGATCGGGATTCCGGCGGCGTATGCCAACCTGCGGCGCTGGTATGACCAGGTGTCGAGCCGGCCGAGCGCCGGCGCCTGAAGGAGAGGAGGCGATGCAAATCAATGCCGATCTGTCCCGGCGCGCGGTCCTCTGCACCGGGGACATGGACTGGGTGGACTCGCCGATGGCGGGGGTGAGGCGGCGGATGCTGGAACGCGATGGCGAGGACGGCAGCCGCCGGGCGACGAGCGTGGTGCGCTATGCGCCGGGCAGCCGCTTTTCCCCCCATGTCCATGTGAACGGCGAGGAGTTCCTTGTGATCGACGGCACGTTCTCCGACGAGCGCGGCGACTATCCGGCGGGAACCTACGTCCGCAATCCGCCCGGCTCCCGGCACGCCCCCCACAGCACCGGCGGCACCACGATCTTCGTCAAGCTCCAGCAATTCGACGCCGGAGACGCCACGCCGGTGATCGTGGACACGAACACCGCCGGGTGGACTCCGGCGGGGGCGGAGGGCGTGAGCGTCGTCTCCTTGCACGCGTTCGGCGCGGAGAAGGTTTCCCTGGCGCGCTTCGCGCCCGGCGCCCGGGCCGACCGTCTTACCCATGACCGGGGCGCCGAGGCCTTCGTCCTGGAAGGGACGTTCGAGGACGAACACGGCGTCTATCCGAAAGGCACGTGGCTGCGCCTTCCGCCCGGCACCGTCCACGGTCCGTTCAGCCGGGAGGGGTCCCTGATCTATTTGAAGGAAGGCCACTTAGGGTAGGGTAGGCCCCATGGGGAAGAAGATCGGAATCACTCCCGACACCATCCTCGACGTGGCGCAGGGGCTGCTCCAGACCCGCGGATACAACGGATTCAGCTACCGCGACATTGCCGACGCCGTCGGCATCCGCACGGCGAGCCTCCACTACCACTTTCCGGGCAAGGCGGATCTGGGGGTGGCGCTGGCGGCGCGCTACCGCCGTCGATTCAACGAGGCGCTGGAAGACATCAGTGCGCAGACGGACGACGCCCGCCGGCGCCTCGAGCGGTTTGCGGACCTGTTCCGCACGACCCTCGACGTCGACGGCAGGCTCTGCCTGTGCGGCATGCTGGGGGCGGAAATCGCCACCCTGCCCGGTCCCGTGGCGGCCGAAGTCAATGGTTTCTTCCGGGACAACGAGGCCTGGCTGACCAATGTCATCGCGGCCGGCCGGAATGACGGAACCGTGCGCTCCGGCACCACCGCCGTCGACCAGGCCCGCCTTTTCCTTGCCGCCCTCGAGGGTGCGATGATCCTCGCCCGCGCCACCGGCGACGGCGGGCGGTTCGACGCCGTTGCCGGCGCCGTCCTGGGCCAGATGGAGGCCCGGATTTAGCGCCATGACGGAATTCTCGAACCCGCAAGCCTACGAGCGCTGGATGGGGCGTTGGAGCGCACGCCTCGCCCCGTTGTTTGTCCGCTTCGCCGGCCCGGGATCGCCCGGACGGTATTTGGACGTCGGCGCGGGAACGGGGGTGCTGGCCCGCGCCATCGCAGGGGAAATCGATGACGCGGAGGTCGTCGGGATCGAGCCCGCGGTCTCTTACGTCGACCATGCGCGCGCCCGCCTGCGCGATTCGCGTCTCCGTTTCGAAGTGGGCGATGCCCAGGCAATTCCTTTCAACGATGACAGCTTTGATGCCGCTCTCGCGCTCCTCTTACTGCAAGAGGTACCCGACGCCCCCATGGCGGTGGACGAAATGCGCCGCGTCACGCGCCCGGGTGGCTGCCTGGCCGCCACTCAATGGGACTTTCGTCGGGGCATGCCGATGCTTTCGCTCTTCTGGGAGGCCGCGCAGGAGGTCGTCCCCGGCGAAAGGACACGCCGGGAAGCGGCCCAACGCGTATCGCCGGGCTATTCGGACGAAGGCGCGCTGGCCCGGTTGTGGGAACAGGCGGGCCTGGCCAGGGTCGAAACGGCCGGATTGGAAATCGCCATGGACTTCGCCTCCTTCGACGATTACTGGTCGCCGTTTCTCGGCGGGGCGACACCCACGTCCTCCTATGCCGCGACCCTGCCCGACGACGTGAGACAAACGC
Source organism: Rhodospirillales bacterium (assembly GCA_046756945.1). Classification (GTDB taxonomy): domain Bacteria; phylum Pseudomonadota; class Alphaproteobacteria; order Rhodospirillales; family 2-02-FULL-58-16; genus JACZQZ01. The sequence continues at coordinate 6,007 of JBHHXI010000007.1, read as the reverse complement.
TGGCCGCCCGCCTTCGGGAAAAGGTGCTGGGCGATGGACCGGATCGGCCTTTTTCATTGTCGGCCCGCGCCTGGGCCGTTCGCGGGATCGTGCCGTAGGGCGGATCGTCCGTGCCGACCCCTCAGGTTAGTGGCCTGCATCGGATATGCCGGTCATCGGTTTCCACCACTTGCCGATCTAAAGAAGGTGGTCGTAGACGAAGTACCCGACGACGCCGAGCATATAGACGACGAGGAGGACGGCGACGATCTTCGCGGCAACGGCGCCGGCCCGCATCTCCCGCCTCTCCGCCTCGGTCGGCGGCGGCGCCGCCAGGGGATGGCCACAGCGGGGGCAGGTCCTCGCCCGCGGCAAAACCGGGGCGGCGCATTGCGGGCACGGGGCCGGCTCCATCTAAGTCCCCCCGGCGCACGCCGCCGGTCTTGCGCGCCTTCCGGTCACCAGTACGGTCCTGTCATCGTGCCGTTCGCTTTCTTCGGCAAAGGCTTTCCCTTCAGGCGGGCGGTCCGCAACAGAAACTTTCATTGACGGAATAAAAAACATTATACTGGCGCATACTGCCGTAAAAAGTTCATGCGGCAAGCTAACGTTTGGGGAGGTATTCATGTTTGCACGGCATATCGCAGTCCTCACGGCTGCCTTGCTTCTCGCCGCCGGCGCCGCGTCGGCCGGCGCCGGCAACCTTGAAAAGTTGGCGGGGTTCAAGGTCACCGGCACCAGCCTCGACATTCCGACGGTCCCGCAGGACCCCGCGTATATTGCGCAACTGCGCAAGAACCTGGAGCGGGTAAAGTTACCGCCGGGTTTCAAGATCGACGTTTTCGCCATCGTTCCCGACGCCCGGCATATGGCGGTCAGCAAGAGCATCGCCGTGGTCTTCACCGGCACGCGAAAGACCCTGGCCTGGGCGGTCACCGACCGCGACCGGGACCGCGTCGCCGACGAGGTGAAGGTTTTGGCGCCGAGCATCAAGATGAAGGTGCCGAACGGGATGTGCATAACCAATGACGGCATTCTCTACGTCGTCGAGCACAACCGCGTTCTCATCCTGCCGGCGATCGAGTTCTTCTACGAGAGTCCGGACATCGCCATCGACGGCGTCATCGAGCCGCTGGTCCCGGTCGAAGAAGAATCCTTCAACCATGGCGCCCGCACCTGCTCGATCGGGCCCGACAACAAGCTCTACATTACCCTTGGCCAGCCCTTCAACGTCCCCGCGAAAGAGAAGCGGGAACTATACAAGAAGGTGGGTCTCGGCGGCATCATCCGCATGAACCGTGACGGCACCGGCCGTGAGGTTTATGTGGACGGCATCCGCAACTCGGTCGGCCACGCCTGGAACCCGGCGAACGGCGAACTGTGGTTCACCGACAACCAGGTCGACGGCATGGGTGACGACATCCCGGCGGGCGAGCTGAATCGTGTGACCGCCAAGGGCCAGAACTTCGGCTTCCCGTGGTATGGCGGCGGCAAAACCCGCACCACGCTCTATGCCGACGAGGATCCGCCGGCGGACGCCATCTTCCCCGAGGTCGAGATGCCCGCCCACGCGGCGGACCTGGGCATGATGTTCTACACCGGCAAGATGTTCCCGGCGAAGTACCGGGGCGGCATCTTCAGCGCCCAGCACGGCTCGTGGAACCGTACGACGCCGGTCGGCGCCCGCGTCATGTTCACCTCGCTGAACGAGGATGGCAGCGCGAAAGAGACCGTGCCCTTCGCCCATGGCTGGCTGGTTGACGAGACCGGCGAGTATCTGGGACGTCCGGTCGACGTCGAGCAATATATCGATGGTTCCATCCTGGTCTCGGACGACCTGGCCGGCGCCATCTACCGCATCTCGTACGAAGGCCAATAAAACGCCTGACGCCGAGGCGCAGGCCAGCAGGGCCGGGGGGATCGTCTCCCGGCCCTGCCTGTCCTTAGGCGCGCCTCCCGGATCACGTTCTCCGCGCGGCAAAGGGGTTGGAAAACCATGCCGACGACACCCTGCATCAAGGCGCCGGTCCGACGGGTTGCCCTTGGCGCCCTGGCCGTGATGATCGCCTTTCCATCCGCCGCTGACGCGGGCGATCCCGCGGCGGGCAAGGTCAAGACCCGCGCCTGCGTCACCTGCCACGGTGTCGACGGAATGAGCCGGGTGCCCGACGCGCCCAACCTGGCGGGCCAGATCGAAATGTATCTGGCGCAGCAGTTGCGCGCCTACCGCGCCGGGAAACGCGCCCATCAGGTCATGAGCATCGTCGCCGGAACCCTGTCGGACGCCGATATCGACGACCTCGCCGCATGGTATGCGTCGGTCAGGATCACGGTGAAGCTGCCCGATTAGTCCCGCCGACGGCGTGATGTCCGGCGGCCGTGCCGGCATCGGGCGGCGCGGGAACGGCGCCGGGCCGGGGATGGGCTCGCCCCCGGCCCGCCCTCTGTGCTACGGTCGGGAACCTCATCCGGGCAATTTCGGCGAGGAGGTATCCCATGCCGACCGTCAACGACGGCGCCGTCGACCTTTTACGGCACCATCGGCCGGAGAACCTGTCGGACCACTTCGCCCTCATCGTCGTGAAGATGCTGCGTTTTTTCGCCGATACCTTCTTCGCCAAGCGCTATGGCCACCGCGCCATCGTCCTCGAGACCGTTGCCGCCGTGCCCGGAATGGTGGCCGGCGCGTTGCAGCACCTGCGGTCCCTGCGCCTGATGGCGGACGACCACGGCTGGATCGCCACGCTGCTCGACGAGGCCGCGAACGAGCGCATGCACCTGATGACCTTCATCCACATCGCAAAGCCCAGTGGGCTGGAGCGGGCCCTGATCATCTTCGCCCAGGGGGCGTTCTACAACGCGTTCTTTCTGCTCTACCTGATCTCGCCCCGGACCGCGCACCGGGTCGTCGGGTACTTCGAAGAGGAGGCGGTCGTCAGCTACACCCAGTATCTGGAAGAGATCGACGCCGGGCGGCACGAGAACGTGCCGGCACCCCAGATCGCCATTGAGTACTGGAAGCTGCCCCAGGATGCGCGGCTCAGGGACGTGGTGCTGGTGATCCGCGACGACGAGGCGGGCCATCGGGACGCCAACCACGAATTCGCCGACAAGCTCATGAGCCCCGAGCGCCCGGCCGCCGCGCGCGACGGCGGGTAAGGCCCGGACGGAAGGTTCCCGAAGGGGTTCCGTATCCCCGGACGGCGTAGCGGGCGGCCCGGACCTTAAGCCACCAGCCCCTTCTCCATCATCGACGCCAGGCGGCGCGAGAACGCCGCCGGGTCGGGAATGGGCTCGCCTTCGACGATGCGCGCCTGATCGAGGAGCAACAGCGCGGCGTCGGCGAGAACGCCGTCGGCGTCCCCGTCCTTGGCCAGGCTGGCGAGCCGCCTGATAAGGGCATGTCTGGGGTTCACCTCCAGGATGCGCGGCGTGACGGCGCCGGCGTCCATCTGGCGGTGCTGCTTCAACAGGCGCTCCAGGTGCATGTCCAGGTCGGCCTCGTCGGCGACCAGGCAGACCGGGCTGTCGGTGAGGCGTTCGGAGGCGCGCACGTCCTTGACCGCGTCGCCCAACGCCACCTTGAACGCCGCCGCCAGGCGGTCGACGTCGGCCGCCGCCGGCGCCTTTTTCTTTTTCGCTTTCTTCGCCGGCTTGTCCGCGTCTTCCCGGGCGGTGATCTTGCCCAGGTCGGCGCCGCCCCGGGTGGCCGACTTGAAGGGCTTGTCGCGGTAGCTGCCGAGGGCGGGCACCCAGAACTCGTCCACCGGGTCGGTGAGCAGCAGCACCTCGACCCCGCGCGCCGTGAAGCCTTCCAGCTGCGGGCTCTGGCGCAGGGATTGGCCATCTTCCCCGCTGATGGTGTAGATCGCCTCCTGGCCGTCGAGCATGCGCTCGACGTAGGTATCCAGGCCGACCAGCCCGTTGCCGGCGGTGGTGTGGAACCGGCTTACGGCCAGGATGCGGTCGCGGTTTTCCTGGTCTTCGTAGAGGCCCTCCTTGAGCACGGCGCCGAAGTTGTCCCAGAACGTGGCGTAGTCGTCGGGCTTCTTGTCCGCCTTCTTCTTGAGCTCGGCGAGGACCCGTTTGACCAGCCCCGAGCGGATCTTGGCCAGCCTGGGGTCGCGCTGCAGCATCTCGCGGCTGATGTTGAGGGGCAGGTCTTCCGAGTCCACGATGCCGCGCAGGAACCGCAGATACCCCGGCACCAGGCCCTCGCAGTCGTCGGTGATGAACACCCGGTTGACGTACAGCTTCACCTGCCGCTTGCGCTCGGGCAGGAACAGGTCGAAGGGCTGTGTCGAGGGAATGAACAAAAGGTTGGTGTACGACATCACCCCCTCGACGCTGTTGTGGAGCGTCAGCCAGGGGTCGTCGAAGGTGTGGCCCACGTGGTGATAGAACTCGGTGTACTGTTGGACGCTGATCTCCTTTTTCGGCCGGGTCCACAGGGCGGACGCCTGGTTCAGGGTCTGCTCCTTGTCCCCGTCCCTGAGCACGATGGGGATGGGGATGTGATCGGAATAGGTCTTGACGATACCGCCCAGGCGCTCTTCGGCCAGGAATTCGTCCTCGCCCTTGGCCAGATGGACCGTCACCGTGGTGCCCCGGGTCTCCCGCGCGCCCTCGGAAACCGTGTACGCGCCCTTGCCGTCCGAGGTCCACAGCCACGCCTCCGTCTCGCCCGCCTTGCGGGTCAGGACCTCGACCTTGCCGGCGACCATGAAGGTCGAATAGAAGCCGACGCCGAACTGGCCGATCAGGGCCATGTCGCTATCGGCATCGCCGCTCAGGCGCTCGACGAAGGCCTGGGTGCCGGAACGGGCGATGGTGCCCAGGTTCTCCACCAGGTCGGCGCGGCTCATGCCGATGCCGTTGTCGGCGACGGTGACGGTGCGCGCCTTCCTGTCCACCGAAAGCGTGATGCGGAAATCCCCCTCGCCGGCGATCAGGCCGGGATCGGTGAGGGCGGCGTAGCGCAGCCGGTCGCAGGCGTCCGAGGCGTTGGAGATCAGCTCGCGCAGGAAAATCTCTTTGTGGCTGTACAAGGAGTGGGCGACGATATCGAGAAGCTTGCCGACTTCGGCCTCGAAGGTGAACTTTTCCGTCCCCATGGCGTCCCTCAATAACTCCTCTCGGATCGGTGATCGTTTCCGGTGGTGCTTGATATGTGTCGAACCGGGCCCGGCCGCAAGTCCTTATGCCCCGTGCCGGAACGCGCCCACGGCCTGCCTTCGCCGAAGCGACCCGGCGCCACCGGTACACTAAACCGGAGATTCCGGGTACGCTTCGTCATCGGGGCGAGACGCCGCCCGGCCCGGGCGCCGCCGCGGGGGCTTTCCAAGGCACCATGGACGACACCGATCTGGATAAGGCGCACCAGCGCCTGTTGGAGGAAATCGAGGCCGAGGCCCGCGACACCCGGTTCTGGACCGACCGCGCCAGGTTCTCGGACCGGGTGATGGCGGCCATGGCCAAGGTGCCGCGCCACGAGTTCGTGGTCCCCGACGACGTTCCCTACGCCTACATCAACCGGCCCCGGTGCATCGGCCACGGGCAGACCATCTCCCAGCCCTACATGGTGGCGGTGATGACCGACCTTCTCGATCTGGAGCCCGGCCACCGGGTGCTCGAGATCGGCGCCGGGTCGGGCTACCAGGCGGCGGTGCTGGCGGAGATCGCCGGCCGGGTCTTCACCGTGGAAGTGGTCGGGGAGCTGGCCGACGCGGCCCGCGAACGCCTGCGGCGCCTGGGCTACGACAACGTCGAACTGCTGACCGGCGACGGCTATCGGGGCTGGCCCGAGAAGGCGCCGTTCGACGCCATCATGGTCACCGCCGCGCCCCGGGAGATCCCCGAGGCCCTCACCGGCCAGCTCAAGGCGGGGGGGCGCATGGTCATTCCCATCGGCCGGGCGCACGAGACCCAGACGCTGTTCGTCTGCGCCAAGGACGAAGACGGCACCCTGAAGACCGCGCGCACGCTCCCCGTGGCCTTCGTGCCCATGGTGCACAAGTCCTGAGGGGCG